>JANMVM010000451.1:0-34119 GCA_031392695.1 Rubrivivax sp. | reverse complement strand
GTCGAGCTCATCGGCGGCAAGCCCACGCCCGGCGTCGGCTGGGGCATGGGCATCGAGCGCGTGCTCGACCTCATCGAGCAGACCGGCTCGGCGCCGACCGCGCCAGTGCCCGACGCCTACGCCATCGTGCCCGGCCCCGAGGCCCTGGGCATGGCCATGGCCACCGTCGAAGCGCTGCGCGCAGCCGGCGTCTCGGTGCTCATGCACGCCGCGGGGCGCGAGGCCTGGGGCAGCATGAAGTCGCAGTTCAAGAAGGCCGACGCCAGTGGCGCGCGCCACGCGCTGATCTTCGGTGCCGACGAACTGGCGCGCGGCGAGGTGGCCGTCAAGGCCCTGCGCGATGCCGGCGCCGCCCAGACCACGCGGCCCGTGGCGGCCGCTGCCTCGTGGGCCGCACACCTGCGCAACGCATAATCACAGGCTTTGCCGCTGCACTCACCCATGGCCACACCACTCGACCTGCAAGAGCAGGAACAACTCGACGCCCTCAAGGCGTTCTGGAACAAGTTCGGCAATCTCATCACCTGGTTGCTGGTGCTGGTGCTGGGTGCTTTTGCGGCCTGGAACGGCTGGAACTACTGGCAGCGCGAGCAGGGGCTGAAGGCCGGCGCGATGTTCGACGAGCTCGACCGGGCCAGCCTGGCCGGCGACGCCGACAAGGCCGCACGCGTCTTCGCCGACCTGCAGCAGAACTTCCCCGCCACCGCCTTCGCACAGCAGGGCGGCCTTCTGCTGGCCAGGTTGCAGTTCGACAAGGGTCAGCTCGACGCCGCCAAGACCAGCCTGGCCTGGGTCGCCGAGAAGGCCCCCGAAGACGAGATCAAGACCGTGGCGCGCCTGCGCCTGGCAGCGCTGCAGGCTGAGGCCAAGCAATACGACGAGGCGCTGAAGACGCTGGCCGCGGCTACCGCGCCGGGCTTCGAGGCCCTGGTGGCCGATCGCCGTGGCGACGTGCTCACACTGCAGGGCAAGAAGCCCGAGGCGCTGCTGGCCTACCAGGCGGCCTACAAGGCGATGAGCGACAAGGCCGATTACCGGCGCCTGATCGAAGCCAAGTTGACGGCGCTGGGTGCAGCGCCCGAGGTCTTGGCCGCGGCGCCAGGCGCAGCGTCAGGAGCCGCCCGGTGAGCTTGCGCCGCGCTCTGCCCGCCTTCGTGCTGGCGCCGGTACTGCTCTGGGGCTGCGCCGCCGACAAGCCCAAGCCGACGCCGCTGGAGACCTACGAGCCCAAGCTCGCCGCCAGCCAGGTCTGGGAAGCGCGCGTGGGCAAGATCGTCCCGACCCTGGTGCCGGCGTCCCGCGACGGCGTCTTCTACGTCGCCTCGGGCGAAGGCGATGTCTCGGCGCTGCAGGCCGACACCGGTGCCGTGCTCTGGAGCGCGCAGGCCGGCGCGCCCGTGACCGCCGGCGTCGGCAGCGACGGCCGCTACACCAGCGTCGTCACGCGCGACAACGAAGTCGTCACCTTCGACAGCGGCCGCGAGGTCTGGCGCAAGCGCGTGCCATCGAGCGTCGTCACGCCGCCGCTGGTGGCCGGTGAGCGGGTCTTCGTGATGAGCGTGGACCGCGCCGTGCATGCCTTCGACGCGGTCGACGGCCGGCGCCTGTGGGTGCTGCAGCGCCCGGGTGATGCGCTCACGCTGGCCCAGGCCAGCGTGCTGACGGCGCAGGGCAACACGCTCATCGTCGGCCAGGGGCCGCGGCTGGCCGGGGTGGATCCGGTCAAGGGCCTGGTGCAGTGGGAGGTGCCGATGGCCACGCCGCGCGGCAGCAACGAAGTCGAGCGCATGGCCGACCTCGTCGGCCCGGCCGTGCGCCACGGCGAGCGCCTGTGCATGCGCGCCTTCCAGGCCACGGTGGCTTGCGCCGACGCAGAGCGCGGCGCGGTGCTGTGGACTCGCAACGTCGGCGGCGCCAACGCCGTGGCGGGGGACTCCGATCGCATCTTCGGTGCCGACGCCAGCGACCGCATCACCGCCTGGCGCGCCGCCAGCGGCGACGTTGTGTGGTCCAACGAGAAACTGCTCTACCGTGGCCTCAGCGGCGGCGTCGCCGTCGGGCCGGTGGTGGTGTTCGGCGACAGCGAAGGATGGGTCCATTTCCTGAGTGCGGCCACCGGTGAACAGCAACTGCGCCTGGCCACCGACGGCAAGGCCGTGGTCGGCTCGCCGGTGTTGTCGGGCAAGACCTTGCTCATCACCACCCAGGGCGGCGGCCTCTACGCCTTCCGGTCCAACTGAGCGCCCGCCCTGAGCGCCACGCCACCATGAAGCCGGTCATCGCCCTGGTCGGCCGGGCCAACGTCGGCAAGTCGACGCTGTTCAATCGCATCACCAAGAGCCGCGACGCCATCGTCGCGGACTACGCCGGTCTGACGCGCGACCGCCACTACGCCGATGCGCGCCTGGGCACGCACGAGTTCATCGTCGTCGACACCGGCGGCTTCGAGCCCGACAAGCCCAGCGGCGTGGTCGCCGAGATGGCCAAGCAGACGCGCCAGGCGGTGGCCGAGGCCGATGCCGTGATCTTTGTCGTCGACGTGCGCGCCGGCTTGTCGGCACAGGACCACGACATCGCGCGCTACCTGCGCACGCAGCGCAAGAAGGTGATCCTGGCGGCCAACAAGGCCGAGGGCATGACCGAGTCGCCGCTGCTCGGTGAGTTTCACGAGCTCGGCATCGGCGACCCGCACCCGATCTCCTCGGCCCACGGCCAGGGCATCCGCAGCCTGCTCGAAGCCGCGCTCGAAGCCTTCCCGCACGACGAGGACGCTGAAGCCCCTGAGCCCGACCCCAACGCGCCGATCCGTCTGGCCGTGGCCGGCCGGCCCAACGTGGGCAAGAGCACGCTCATCAACGCCTGGCTGGGCGAAGAGCGGCTGGTGGCCTTCGATCAACCGGGGACCACCCGCGACGCCATCCACGTGCCCTTCGAGAAGGACGGCCGGCGCTTCGAACTCATCGACACCGCCGGCCTGCGCCGCCGCGGCAAGGTCTTCGAGGCGATCGAGAAGTTCTCGGTCGTCAAGACACTGCAGGCCATCGCCGACGCCAACGTCGTGTTGCTGCTCATCGATGCCACGCTGGGCGTGAGCGAGCAGGACGCGCACATTGCCGGCTACATCCTCGAATCCGGCCGCGCCGTGGTGGTGGCGGTCAACAAGTGGGACGCCACCGACGACTACCAGCGCCAGACGCTGCAGCGCTCGATCGAAAGCCGGCTCGCGTTCCTGAAGTTCGCACCCGTGCTGCAGATCTCGGCCATCCGCCGCCAGGGGCTGAACGCGGTCTGGAAGTCACTCATGCAGGCCCATGCCTCGGCCACCGTGAAGATGAGCACGCCGGTGCTGACGCGGCTGGTGCACGAGGCCGCCGAGCACCAGGCGCCGCCGCGCGAAGGCCGTTTCCGGCCCAAGATGCGCTATGCCCACCAGGGCGGGATGAATCCGCCGCTGGTGGTCATCCACGGCACCTCGCTCGATCACATCGCCGACAGCTACAAGCGCTTCCTCGAAGGCCGGCTGCGCGAGCACTTCAAGCTGGTGGGCACGCCGATACGGATCGAGATGCGATCGGCGGCGAACCCTTTCGACAACAAGGGTCACTGAGCCGAATTCCACCTCGTCGCGCTGCGGGCTTGCCCTGTGATAAGGTGGAACCCTTCTGTCATTCAACACGGAACATATCGTGAGCAATAAAGGCCAACTCTTGCAGGACCCCTTTCTGAACCTGCTGCGCAAGGAGCATGTTCCGGTGTCGATCTACCTCGTCAACGGCATCAAGCTTCAGGGCCACATCGAATCCTTCGATCAGTACGTCGTGCTGCTGCGCAACACCGTGACGCAGATGGTCTACAAGCATGCGATCTCCACGGTGGTGCCGAGCCGCGCAGTCAACTTCCACGCCAGCGAGCCGGGCGAGCAGGCCTGAGCCCGGGCCAGCGCCGCGCCACCTTGGGTTCATCTCCTGCATCCACCGCCGCGCGCGGTGAAGAAGCCACGCGTGCGGTCCTGGTCGGAGTGGACGTGGGTGGCAATGCCCATTTCGACGCCACGCTGGACGAACTGGCGCTGCTGGCGGCCTCTGCAGGCGACGTCGCAGTGGCCCGCGTCATCGCCCGCCGCCGCGCGCCCGACCCGGCGCTCTTCGTGGGCAGCGGCAAGGCCGACGAGATCAAGGCCCTGGTGGCCGCGACTTCGGCCCATGGTGTGATCTTCGACCAGGCCCTGAGCCCGGCGCAGCAGCGCAACCTGGAGCGCCACCTCGGCGTGCCGGTGGCCGACCGCACGGCACTGATCCTGGACATCTTCGGCGCCCGTGCGCAAAGCCATGAAGGCAAGCTGCAGGTCGAACTGGCGCGCCTGCAGTACCAGGCCACGCGACTGGTGCGGCGCTGGAGCCACCTCGAGCGCCAGCAGGGCGGCATCGGCACCCGCGGCGGCCCGGGCGAGGCGCAGATCGAACTCGACCGTCGCATGATCGGCGACCGCATCAAGACCGTCAAAGAGCGGCTCGAGAAGGTCAAGCGCCAGCGCGGCACGCAGCGCAAGGCGCGCGAGCGGCGCGGCACCTTCCGGGTCTCGCTGGTGGGCTACACCAATGCCGGCAAGTCGACGCTCTTCAACGGCCTCGTCAAGGCCCGCGCCTACGCCGCCGATCAGCTGTTTGCGACCCTGGACACCACCACGCGGGCGCTTTGGCTGGGCGAGGCGCAGAGCTCGGTGTCGCTGAGCGACACCGTGGGCTTCATCCGCGACCTGCCGCACAAGCTGGTCGAGGCCTTCGAGGCCACGCTGCAGGAAGCCGCCGATGCCGATCTGCTGTTGCACGTCATCGACTGCGCCAGCCCCTTGCTGGCCGAGCAGCAGGCCGAGGTCGAGCGCGTGCTGGAAAGCATCGACGCCAGTGCTGTGCCGCAACTCCTGGTCTACAACAAGTGCGACCTGCTCGAGGCCTCGCGCCAGCCGCGCGAGCCTTCGGACTGGATCGAGGTCCATCCCGGCGTGCGCCGCCAGCGGGTGTTCGTCAGCGCCGCCACCGGCCAGGGCCTGCCCGAGTTGCGTCAGGCGATCGCCGAGCACGCACTGGCCCGCGCGAGCGGCTCCATCGCCCACGGTAACGCCTTGAACGCGGCGGCCGGGGCCTCATCTGCATCCCTTGCGGTCACCGAGACCGCTTTCCCCGGGTCCGACCCGGTCACCGACACCCCCCCGCACCAGCATGCGTGATCAAGAATCTCTCCGCTTCTCAGCCCGGCTGTCCGCCATGGCGACCGCCCTGAGTGCCTGGCTCAAGGCTGCGCTGCTGCGCCGCCAGCCCGCCCCCAGTCTGGGCACCGGCCAGGTCTACAGCAACCGCAACGACGGTCCGCCCGATCTGGACGAACTCTGGCGTGACTTCAACCGCAAGCTCAGCGGCCTGTTCGGCGGCAAGGGCGGCGGTGCCGGCAAGCCCAGTCCAGACAACCGCGGCGGCGGTGGCGGCGGCGGCCCGTTCCAGCCTGACATGAAGAGTGCGGGCATCGGCGTGAGCCTGATCGGTGCGGTGGCGCTGCTGATCTGGCTGGGCAGCGGCTTCTTCATCGTGCAGGAAGGCCAGCAGGCGGTGGTCACCACCTTCGGCAAGTTCAGCCACATCAAGGACGCCGGTTTCCAGTGGCGCTTTCCGTACCCGGTGCAGGCGCAAGAGACGGTGGCGGTGTCGCAGCTGCAGTCGGTCGACGTGGGCCGCAACTCGGTCGTGCAGGCCACCGGGCTGAAGGATTCGTCGATGCTCACGCAGGACGAGAACATCGTCGACATTCGCTTCACGGTGCAGTACCGGCGCGCCGACGCGCGGGCCTACCTGTTCGAGAACAACCGCCCCGACGAAGCCGTGGTCATGGCTGCTGAATCGGCGGTGCGCGAGATCGTCGGTCGCAGCAAGGTCGACCAGGTGCTGTACGAGCAGCGCGACGCCATTGCGGCCGATCTCGTCAAGTCCATCCAGGCGCAACTCGACCGCCTCAAGGCCGGCATCATCGTGGCCAACGTGAATATGCAGAACGTCCAGGTGCCCGACTCCGTGCAGTCGGCCTTCAACGACGCGGTCAAGGCCACGGCCGACCGCGACCGCTTCAAGAACGAAGGCCAGGCCTACGCCAGCGACGTCATCCCCAAGGCCCGCGGCGCAGCATCGCGCCTGCTCGAAGAAGCCGAGGGCTACCGCTCGCGCGTGGTGGCGCAGGCCGAAGGCGACGGCCAGCGCTTTCGCTCCGTGCTGACCGAGTACCAGAAGGCGCCCGCCGTGACGCGCGATCGCCTCTACATCGAAACCATGCAGCAGGTCTACTCCAACGTCAGCAAGGTCATGGTCGAGAGCCGTGCCGGCAGCAACCTGCTGTACCTGCCGCTGGACCGCCTGCTGCAGCAAGCCGGCGTGCCGGTGGCCACGCCGGGCGCGCCGGGCGCGGCGGTGCCGGTGCCGGCTGCCGTCGATCCTTCGGGCACACAGAGCGTGGACATTCGTTCGCGCGACGGCGCGCGCACCCGTGACCGCGAAGGGCGCTGAGACATGAACAAGATCGCTGCGTTCGTTGCCGGCGCCCTGGCGTTGCTGATGCTGGCCGCCAGCACGCTGTTTGTCGTCGACCAGCGCCAGGTCGGCGTCGTCTACGCGCTCGGTGAGATCAAGGAAGTCATCACCGAGCCGGGGCTGAAGTTCAAGCTGCCACCGCCGTTCCAGAACGTCGTCTTCCTGGACAAGCGCGTGCAGACGCTGGACAGCCCGGAGACGCGCCCGATCTTCACCGCCGAGAAGAAAAGCCTGGTCATCGACTGGCTGGTGAAGTGGCGCATTTCAGAGCCGCGCCAGTTCATCCGCAACAACGGCGTCGACTTCCGCAACCTCGAAAGCCGCCTGTCGCCGGTGGTGCAGGCCGCCTTCAACGAGGAGATCACCCGGCGCGAGGTCAAGGGCGTGCTGGCCGGCGAGCGCGAAAAGGTCATGACCGACGTGAAGGCGCGGCTGGCCGACGAGGCCAAGTCCTTCGGTATCGAGATCATCGATGTGCGCATCAAGCGCGTCGACTTCGTCGCCGACATTTCCGATTCGGTGTACCGCCGCATGGAGTCCGAGCGCAAGCAGGTCGCCAACCAATTGCGATCGCAGGGCTCGGCCGAAGGCGAGAAGATCCGCGCCGACGCCGATCGGCAGCGCGAAGTGATCATCGCCGAGGCCTATCGCGACGCGCAGAAGATCAAGGGCGACGGCGACGCCAAGTCCTCGGCGCTGTATGCCGAAGCCTTCGGCCGCGACCCGCAGTTCGCGCAGTTCTATCGCAGCCTGGAGGCTTACCGCAGCACCTTCCGCAGCAAGAGTGACGTGATGGTGCTCGACCCGAGCAGCGAGTTCTTCCGTGCCATGCGCGGCGGTGCGGCTGCGGCGGCGCCGGCGGGGCAGCGCAAATAGGATTCCAGCGGCGTCTGCCATGGGCGACTTGCTGCTGGGCGCCTTGGCCTTGATGCTGGTGATCGAAGGCCTGTTGCCCTTCTTCAGCCCGCGCACCTGGCGCGCCGCTTTCGAGCGCGCCACGCGCCTGAGTGACGGCCAGATCCGCTTCTTCGGCCTCACGAGCGTGCTCATCGGCTTTGTCCTGCTGGCCTTCTGGCGCTAGCGCCTGCGCCTGCTGGCGGCAGGGCGCGGGCCCCTACAATGCCGCTTTTAACACCGGTGCTTTTCATGCTGTCTGCTTGGCTTTTGCCTGAGCACATTGCCGATGTCCTGCCAGCCCAGGCGCGGCGCATCGAAGAGCTTCGCCGTGCGCTGCTCGACCGCGCCCGCGCCTATGGTTTCGAGCTCGTGATGCCGCCGCTGCTCGAACATCTGGAAAGCCTGCTCAGCGGCACCGGCCGCGAGCTCGATCTCAAGACCTTCAAGCTCGTCGACCAGCTCAGCGGCCGCATGCTCGGCCTGCGCGCCGACACCACGCCGCAGGCCGCGCGCATCGACGCCCACCTGCTCAACCGAGAAGGCGTGACCCGCCTGTGCTACTGCGGCCCGGTGCTGCACACGCGGCCGGCCGGGCTGGCCGCGACGCGTGAACCGTTGCAGTTCGGCGCCGAGATTTTCGGCCATGGCGGCCTTGAGGCCGACCTCGAAGCGGCCGAGCTCGCACTCGACAGCCTGATGGCAGCTGCGGTCGGCGAACTGGTGATCGACCTCGCCGATGCCCGCGTGCTGCGCGGCGTGCTCGCCGGCGTGCCGTTGGAGGCCGGCCAGTTGCAGGACATCGTGCGGGCGCTGTCGGACAAGGACGCGCCCGCGCTCGCGGACCTGACGGCAGCAGCGCCTGCCCAAACGCGACAGGCTCTGGCCGCACTGCTGCGCCTGTACGGCGGTGACGAGGTGCTGGTCGAGGCGCGCCGGAGCCTGCCGGCGCGGGGTCTGGTGCGCGATGCGCTCGACCAGCTGCAGTGGCTGGCCACGCACCTGCGCGCCGCCTATCCGGGCTTGCGCGTGGGCTTCGATCTGTCGGACATGAGCGGCTATGCTTACTACTCGGGCTCGCGCTTCGCGATTTACGGCGCCGGCTGCAGCGATGCGCTGGCCCGCGGCGGACGCTACGACGAAGTCGGTGCGGTGTTCGGCCGCAACCGGCCGGCGGTGGGCTTCAGCCTGGATCTGAAGTCGCTGGCCGAGGTGGCTGGTCCGTCGCCGTCGCCCACCGCGATCCGCGCCCCCTGGGGCGAAGACCCCTACCTGCGCGCCGCCATGAGGCGACTGCGCGAGGCCGGCCACACCGTGCTGGCCGTGCTGCCCGGCCACGAACCCGAAGCCCAGGCATTCGCCTGCGACCGCGAGCTCGTCCACGTCGGCGGCCGCTGGGTGCTGCGTGACCTGGCTGCCCCCGCCGCCCCTTGAATCTGGAACTGAAGGACTCTGAGCACATGCAAGCAGCCATTCGGCCCGGCGCCGGCCGCAACGTGGTGGTCGTCGGCACCCAGTGGGGTGACGAGGGCAAGGGCAAGATCGTCGACTGGATGACCGACCACGCCCAGGGCGTGGTGCGCTTCCAGGGTGGCCACAACGCAGGCCATACCCTCGTCATCAACGGCCGCAAGACAGCGCTGCAACTCGTGCCCTCGGGTGTGATGCGCGAAGGCGTGGCGTGCTACATCGGCAACGGCGTGGTGGTCGACCCGGCGCACCTGCTGACCGAGATTGCGCGCATCGAAGCGCTGGGCATCGACGTGCGCTCGCGCCTGTACCTGTCGGAGTCGTGCCCGCTGATCCTGCCCTTCCACGTCGAGATCGACAAGGCGCGCGAGGCGCGCCGCGAAGGCACGGCGGCCGGCAAGATCGGCACCACCGGCAAGGGCATTGGCCCGGCCTATGAAGACAAGGTGGCGCGCCGCGCTTTGCGCGTCCAGGACCTCAAGCACCCGGTACGCTTCGAAGCCAAGCTGCGCGAGCTGCTGGAGCTGCACAACGCCGAACTCACCGGCGTGCTGGGCGCGCAACCACTGGCGCTGCAGCCGATGCTGGACGATGCCCTGCGCGCCGCCGAACAGTTGCGCCCGCTCATGGCCGACGTGGGCTACAGGCTCTTCAACGCCCACCTCGCCGGCGACAACCTGCTCTTCGAAGGCGCGCAGGGCACGCTGCTGGACATCGACCACGGCACCTATCCCTTCGTGACTTCCAGCAACTGCGTCGCGGGCAATGCCGCGGCGGGTTCGGGTGTCGGCCCGGGCCTGCTGCACTACGTGTTGGGCATCACCAAGGCCTACACCACGCGCGTCGGCGGCGGCCCGTTCCCGACCGAGCTGGACATCAACGCCGAAGGCACGGTCGGCCACCATCTGTCCACCATGGGCCAGGAGCGTGGCACCGTCACCGGGCGCGCGCGTCGCTGCGGTTGGCTGGACGCCGCGGCGCTGAAGCGCTCGATGATCATCAACGGCGTGTCGGGCCTGTGCATCACCAAGCTCGACGTGCTCGACGGCCTGGCCGAGATACTGATCTGCACCGGCTACAAGCTGGGCGGCCGCACGCTGGACGTGCTGCCGCTGGATGCCGACGAGATCGCGGCCTGCGAGCCGATCTACGAGACGATGCCGGGCTGGACCGAGACCACCGCCGGCCTGACCAACTGGGAGCAGTTGCCGGCCAATGCCCGGCGCTACCTCGAGCGCATGCAGGCCTTGATCGGCGCCCCCATCGACATGGTGTCCACCGGCCCCGACCGCGTCCACACGGTGCTGCTGCGCCACCCCTTCCGCGCCTGAGCGGCGCACCTCGTCACATCACAAGCGGAGACTGGATCACATGCTCACCGACGACGGCAAGCACCTGTACGTGTCCTGGGACGAGTACCACCTGCTGATCGAGCGGCTGGCGCTCAAGGTCGCGCACTCGGGCTGGGGGTTTGACCAGATCCTGTGCCTGGCCCGCGGCGGCATGCGCCCCGGTGACGTGCTCTCACGCGTCTTCGACAAGCCGCTGGCCATCATGTCCACCAGCTCCTACCGCTCGGACGCGGGCACCATCCAGGGCAGGCTCGACCTGGCCAAGTACATCACCATGCCCAAGGGCGAACTGGCCGGCCGCGTGTTGCTCATCGACGACCTCGCCGACACCGGCATCACGCTGCGCGCCGTGGTCGACCGCCTGCGCGGCATGCCGGCGATCCAGGAGCTGCGTGCGGCGGTCATCTGGGTCAAGGGCGTGTCGACCTACATCCCCGACTACTTCGTCGAGACGCTGCCCACGAGCCCGTGGATCCATCAGCCCTTCGAGGAGTACGACAACCTGCGGCCCGAGGGGCTGGCGAGGAAGTTTGCTGTCTAGACAACGAAACAGGCGGCTCACCTTGCGGTGAGCGGCCTGTTTTCGGACTTTCAAGACTCTCAATATTGGTGCCCAGAAGAGGACTCGAACCTCCACGCCGTTAAGCGCTAGTACCTGAAACTAGTGCGTCTACCAATTCCGCCATCTGGGCCTTCAGGAACCAAGGATCTTATCATCAAAGAAAAAAACGTTTCATCTGCGGTGCAGCCCGGGCCCCCCGTGGTCGGCGACATCGAAGGCACGGTCGAAGGCCATCGCGATGGCCACGGTTTTGTCCACCCCGAGGGGGGCGAAGGCTCCATCTATCTGGCGCCGCAAGAGATGCGCAGCGTGCTGCACCGCGATCGCGTGCGCGTGCGAGTGCTGCGCATGGACCGCAAGGGCCGTCCCGAAGGGCGCGTGCTCGACATCATCGAGCGCCGCAAGTCGCCCATCATCGGCCGCCTGCTCCACGAGGGTGGCCATTGGCTGGTGGCGCCCGAGGACAGCCGCTATGGCCAGGACATCCTGATTCCCAAGAACGCCATCGCCCATGCGACGGTCGGGCAGGTGGTGTCGGTCGAACTCACCGAGCCACCGTCGCTGCACTCGCAGCCCTTGGGCCGTGTGGCCGAGGTGCTGGGTGAGATCGACGACGCCGGCATGGAGATCGAGATCGCGGTGCGCAAGTACGAGGTGCCGCACGAGTTCTCGCCTGAGACCCTGGTGCAGGCTGCGGCGCTGCCCGAGAAGCTGCGACTGGCCGATCGCAAGCACCGCGTCGATCTGAGCGATGTCGCGCTGGTCACCATCGACGGCGAAGACGCACGCGACTTCGACGACGCCGTCTACTGCGAGCCCTACAAGCAGGGTCGCGGCAAGAACGTGGTGGAAGGTTGGCGGCTGATCGTGGCCATTGCCGACGTCAGCCACTACGTCAAGCCCGGCGAGCCGCTCGATGAAGACGCGTACGAGCGCGCCACCTCGGTCTACTTCCCGCGCCGCGTGATTCCGATGCTGCCCGAGAAGCTGTCCAACGGTCTGTGTTCGCTCAACCCCGATGTCGAGCGCCTGGCCATGGCCTGCGACATGATCGTGCTGGCCAACGGCAAGGTGCAGGCCTATCAGTTCTACCCGGCAGTGATCAACTCGCAGGCCCGGCTGACCTACACCGAAGTGGCTGCCATGCTGGGCAACACCCGGGGCCCCGAGGCGCAGCGCCGGCGGGATTTGCTGCCGCACCTGCTGCATCTGCACGAGGTCTACCGGGCGCTGCTCAAGCAGCGCTCGCTTCGTGGCGCGATGGAGTTCGACAGCACCGAGACGCAGATCGTGTGCGACGAAAACGGCCGCATCGAGAAGATCGTGCCGCGCACCCGCAACGAGGCCCACCGGCTGATCGAAGAAGCCATGCTGGCGGCCAATGTCTGCGCTGCCGAGTACATCGCGCAGGCCGAGCACCCGTGCCTGTACCGCGTGCACGAGGGCCCGACGCCCGAGAAGCGCCTGGCGCTGCAGAACCAGCTCAAGGCACTGGGCCTGGGCGTGCACTTGAGCGATACGCCTACGCCTTCGGAGATGGCCGCCATCGCGCAGGCCGTGCAGGGCCGGCCCGATGCGCTGCAGATCCAGACGCTGCTGCTTCGCTCGATGCAGCAGGCCATCTACACCGCCAGCAACAACGGTCACTTCGGTTTGGCCTACGAGGCCTACACGCACTTCACGAGCCCGATCCGGCGCTACCCGGATCTGCTCGTCCACCGCGTGATCAAGGCCATCCTGGGCGCCAGGCGCTACCACCTCGCAGCCAACGCCAAAACGCGCGTGCCCGAGATGCGTCGCGGCGGCAAGGCGCAGCGTCCGGCCAAGCCGCTGTCGCAGGAGATGACGCTGTGGGAAGCCGCGGGCGGCCACTGCAGCGCCAACGAGCGCCGCGCCGACGAGGCCTCGCGCGACGTCGAAGCCTGGCTCAAGTGCCGCTACATGCGCGAGCGGCTGGGCGAGGAGTTCTCGGGCACCGTGACCGCGGTGGCCGGCTTCGGCCTCTTCGTGACGCTGGATGCGCTCTACGTGGAAGGACTGGTGCACATCACCGAACTCGGCGGCGAGTACTACCGCTTCGATGAGGCCCGACTCGAACTGCGCGGCGAGCGCTCCGGCATCCGCTACGGTGTGGGCACGCGGGTGCGGGTGCAGGTCAGCCGCGTCGACCTGGATGGCCGCAAGATCGATTTCCGCATGGTGCGCGACGGCGAACTCGAACGCCCAGCCGCCAAGAGCGATCGCCCCGAGCGCCCCGAGCGCGCCCGCGCCGCCACCGCCAGCGGCGAACTGGCCACAGTGCAGGGCGCCGATCGCATCGCCAAGGCAGCGACACGGGCCCACCAGCAGGCCTTGGGGGTCGGGGCAGGCAAGGGCACCGCCAAGGGCGCCTCTGATGCCGCGCGACGGTCGCGCAAACCAGGGCCGCAACGGCCGGCGCCCAAGCCGCGCACCCGGCGTTGATCAGCGCCGGGCCGCGGCAGGCTCCGCGCCGGTGACCCGCATCATGGCTTCGATGAGTGCCATGGCGCGCAGCGGCCGGCCCGGCAAGCGGTGGGCATGGTTGTCGGCGGCCTGTCCGTGCTGCCAGGCCGCCGCGGCCGCCACATCGGCGGCCTGCGCATCGGGCTGCTGCGCCCACAGACCACCGGCCCAGCCGGCCAGCACGTCGCCCGTGCCGGGGCAGGCCAGGGCCGCGTTGCCCGTGCCGTTGATGAGCGCAAGCTGACCGGGCGACGCGATGACCGTACCCGAACCCTTGAGCAGCACGCTGGCGCCGTGGCGGGCTGCCAGCGCCGCTGCGGCGCCGATGCGGTCGCGCTGGACCTCGGCCGCGCTGCAGGCCAGCAGCCGGGCGGCTTCCAGCGGATGCGGTGTGAGCAGCGTGGGCAGGCGCCGGCCAGCGCGATGGCCGAGCAGCGTCTGCAGGTCGGGATCGGCGGCGATGGCGTTGAGCGCATCGGCATCCAGCACCAGGCGCCCGGCATGCGACAGCAGCGCCGGCAGCGCCTGGCGCACGCTGTCGCCGCCGCCGCAACCACAGACCACCGTCGTGGCTGACAGCAGCGCCGGAGCAGCCCGCCACAGCGCCGCCCGCATCATCAATTCAGGGCGCCCGGGCGGTGGCGCGAGCACGCCCTCGATGAGCAGGCTGCAGTAGACACGGCCCGCCCCCGCGGCCAGCGCTGCGCCGGCTGCCAGCCAGGCGGCGCCCACCATGCCGGCGGCACCACCGACTACCGCCACGTCGCCAAGGCTGCCCTTGTGCGTGGCGTGGGCCCGCGGCAGGATGGCGGGCGCCGAGGTGAGCCAGCCGCTGGGGTCGCGTGCTGGCACGCCGAGCGTGTCGAGCCAGACCTCGCCCGCATGATCGCGCCCCTGGTGCGTGAAGCAGCCGGGTTTGAGGGTCAACAGCGCCAGCGTGGCCCGCGCGCGCACCGCGGCATCACCGAGCACGGTCCCGGTGTCCGGATGCAGCCCGCTCGGGATGTCCACCGCAAGCACCGGCGCGCCGGCCTCGTTGATGTGGGCAATGGCTTGCGCCAGATCGCCGGCAGGTGCGCGGGTCGTGCCCAGGCCCAGCAGGGCGTCGATCACCAGTGCTGCGCCGGCGGGTGCCGGACCGCTGGCGTGCACGGCCACGCCGGCGCTCGTGGCCGCATGCAGGGCCCGGGCCGCGTCGACCGGCAAGCGGGCGGGGTCGGCGATCAGGTGCACCGTGACCTGGCGCCCAGCCCGGTGCAAGTGCAGCGCCGCCACCAGGCCGTCGCCGCCGTTGTTGCCGGGGCCAGCCCACACCTGCACCCGGGCGGCATGGGGGGCCAGCGCGGCGGCCAGACGCGCCACGGACAAGCCCGCGCGGCCCATCAGTGCGCCGGGTTCGGCCCGCGCCAGTGCGGCCTGTTCCAGCGCCCGCGAAGCCGCCGCGTCATGCCAGGGCCAAGGGCCCTGGTGGGCGGTGACGCGGATCGGCAGATCCCGGGTAGGCATGCCGGCATTGTGCCGTCGCGGCAAACGCCGGCTCAGCGCAAGCGTTGCAGCGTCAGGCGTGTCGTGTCGACCGGGGCTTCGCGCCCGCTGATGCGCTCGGCCAGTACGCGCGCCGAGCCGCAGGCCAGCGCCCAGCCGCTGGAGCCATGGCCGAGGTTGAGCCAGATGCCCGGCTCGCCGCTGTCGCCGAGCACCGGCGGGCCGTCGGGCAGCATCGGGCGCGCGCCTTTCCAGTGCTGGGCCGAGCGCGTCACGATGCTGCCGGGGAACCACTCGTCGAGCACGCGGTACAGCGTGCGCAGGGTGGCCTGGTTCATGATCGCAGCGTGGCCGCCGACCTCGGCGCTGCCGGCGACGCGGATGCGCTGGCCCAGGCGCGTGATCGCGACCTTGTAGCGCTCGTCCATCAGCGCCGCGCGCGGCCCCAGGGGAGCCTGCCCGTCGACGTGACGCACGGGGGCCGTGACCGAATAGCCGTGGATCGGCGCCAGCGGCAGCTTGATCCCCACCGAGGCCAGCAGCGAATTGGCTTGGACGCCGGCGCAGACCACCACAGCACCGAACTTCAGTTCTTCGCCCGCGGCCGTGCGCAGGCTGGGGCGGGCGCCGGGACTGAGCGCTTTGACATCGGTGTCGAAGCGCATCCGGGCACCCAGCCGCTGGGCCTCGGCCTTCAGCAGGTGCGCAAACTGCCGGCAGTTGCCGACGCCGTCCTGCGGCAGGTGGATGGCCGCGTGCAGCCTGGACGCCGGGTTGAGCCCCGGCTCGATCTGGCGGCAACGCTCGGCACTGATGAGCTCGTGTGCCACACCCATCTCACGCAGCTGCGCCAGGCCGCGCGCGGAGGCCTTCAATTCCATCTCGGTGCGCACCAACACCAGGTAGCCGCTGGCCTGCTCGTACTCGAGCCGCAGCGTGTGCGTGAGCTCGAGCAGCCGCTCGCGACTGAAACGTGCCAGGCCCTGCATGGCGCTGCGGTTGGCGACGTGCACGCACGGCCGGCAGGCGCGCAGCCAGCGCCACATCCAGGGCAGCTGGGCCAGCGCACCGACGCCACCCAGCCGCACTGGTGCGTCGCGGCTGAAAAGGTGACTCAAGACCTTCCAGGGCATGCCGGGCGCAGCCCAGGGCGTGACGTAGCCTGGTGCGATCACACCGGCATTGGCAAAGCTCGTCTCGGCGGCGACGCCGGCGCGGCGCTCGAAGACCGTGACTTCATGACCGAGCGCGGCGAGCTCGTACGCGGTGGTGACGCCGACGATGCCGGCGCCAATGACGGCCACCTGCACTAGCAGCCCCCTGCGGGCGTTTTGTCGGTCTCTCCCTGCGCGTGGCGCTGGGTCGCGTGGGCGGCCGGCATCGGGTATCGTGCTAACATTATTGGCTTTGTCTCAGTCTGTGCGACTCAAGCGGTGCCTGGCGAAGCTTGGTACGGCTGTTTTAGGGGTCACTCGTCAGAGTCACTGGGTGACCAGCCTTCAATCGTGGCACCGCAGCGGTCTTGCGCTGAGACAGACAAATCGCGAACCCGACCGAACCAAGGTGTCGCGGTGTGTCGCAAAGGGCGTCCAACGCCCCCGCTTCACACCACGATGTAACGGCGGGATTCTAGACCCAACCTTCGGAGTTTCCATGACTGTCTCCATGCGTGAAATGCTGGAAGCCGGCGTCCATTTCGGACACCAAACGCGCTTCTGGAACCCCAAGATGGCCCCGTACATTTACGGCCATCGCAACAAGATCCACATCATCAACCTCGAGAAGACGCAGCCGCTCTTCGAGGACGCCTTGAAGTTCGTGCGCCAGCTGGCGGCTCGCCGCGGCACGATCCTGATGATTGGCACCAAGCGGCAGGCCCGCGATGTCATCGCGCTGGAGGCCCAGCGTTGCGGCATGCCCTACGTCGACCAGCGCTGGCTCGGCGGCATGATGACCAACTTCAAGACCGTCAAGGGCTCCTTGAAGAAGCTCAAGGACATGCAGATTGCCAAGGACGCCGGCACCGAGTCCATGATCAAGAAGGAAGCCCTGATGTTCGACCGCGAGCTGATCAAGCTCGAAAAGGACATCGGCGGCATCCAGGACATGGTCGCGCTGCCTGACGCGATGTTCGTCATCGACGTCGGTTACCACAAGATTGCCGTGGCCGAGGCCAAGAAGCTGGGCATCCCGGTGATCGGCATCGTCGACACCAACCACTCGCCCATCGGCATCGACTACGTCATCCCGGGAAACGACGACTCTGCCAAGGCCGTGGCGCTGTACGCCCGAGCCGTGGCCGAGGCCGTGCTTGAGGGCAAGTCGAACGCCACCAACCAAGTCGTGCAGGCCGTCAGCGCCAGCGGCGACGAGTTCGTCGAAGTCCGCGAAGAGTCCTGATCGGCTGAGTCAAGCGCCGCGGTGCCTTGCGCCGCGGCCAGTTGCCGCTGGGCCGCAGCATCGCTGTGCCGGCCCGATGCGCTTTTGCACCTGAAGGAGATTCCGATGCCCGCAATCACTGCAAGCATGGTGGCCGAACTGCGCGCCAAGACCGACGCCCCGATGATGGAGTGCAAGAAGGCGCTCACCGAAGCCGGCGGAGACGCCGGCCGCGCCGAAGAGATCCTGCGCGTCAGGCTCGGCAACAAGGCCAGCAAGGCGGCCTCGCGCATCGCCGCCGAAGGGGTCGTGGCGGCTGCAGTCCAGGGCAGCACCGGCGCCCTGATCGAGATCAACTGCGAAACCGACTTCGTGACCAAGAACGATTCGTTCCTGGCCTTCACGAAGGCCTGCGCGCAGCTCGTCGCCGAGCGCCACCCGGCCGACGTGGCTGCACTGGGCGCGTTGCCGCTGACGCAAGACGGCTTC
The DNA here is from genome assembly GCA_031392695.1 of Rubrivivax sp. GTDB lineage: Bacteria > Pseudomonadota > Gammaproteobacteria > Burkholderiales > Burkholderiaceae_C > Rubrivivax. Next base: position 16,432 of record JANMVM010000451.1, on the reverse strand, counting down.
GGCCCGACGGTGGAGGACGTGCGCAAGGGCCTGGTGGGCAAGATCGGCGAGAACATGTCGATCCGCCGCTTCAAGCTCTACCAGGGCGGCGGCCAGATCGCCAGCTACCTGCACGGCACGCGCATCGGTGTGATGGTCGAATTCACCGGCGACGGTTTGGCCGCCAAGGACGTGGCCATGCACGTGGCGGCGATGAAGCCCAAGGCGCTGTCGACGGCCGACGTGCCTGCCGAGCTCATCGACGTCGAGCGTCGCGTCGCCGCCGAAAAGGCGGCCGAGGACTCTGCCGCCGCCGTGGCCGCGGGCAAGTCGGCGCAATCGCCCGAGATCGTCGCCAAGCGGGTCGAGGGTTCGGTGCAGAAGTTCCTGAAAGAGGTCTCGCTGCTCAACCAGTCCTTCGTCAAGAACGACAAACAGACCGTCGAGCAGATGCTCAAGGAAAAGGCCACCCGGGTGGCTGGCTTCACGCTGTACGTGGTGGGCGAAGGCATCGAGAAGAAGGTCGACGACTTCGCCGCCGAAGTGGCGGCGCAGGTGGCTGCTGCCAAGGGCCAGTAGGGCCCGTAAAGCCCTCCCCGGGAGGGCGCGGCGCTGCCGGCCCCCCTTACACTGCAGCCTTTCTCCACGGAGTCTTTCTGATGCCGGCGTACAAGCGCATCCTGCTCAAGCTGTCTGGCGAGGCCCTGATGGGCGACGACGCCTTCGGCATCAACCGCGCGACCATCGTGCGCATGGTGCGCGAGATCCAGGACGTCACGCGGCTGGGTTGCGAAGTGGCGGTGGTGATCGGCGGCGGCAACATCTTCCGCGGCGTCGCCGGCGGCTCGGTGGGCATGGACCGCGCCACCGCCGACTACATGGGCATGCTGGCCACCGTGATGAACGCGCTGGCGCTCGCCGACACGATGCGCCAGGAGGGCATGACGGCGCGCGTGATGTCGGCCATCAGCATCGAACAGGTGGTGGAGCCCTACGTGCGCCCGAAGGCCCTGCAGTACCTGGAAGAGGGCAAGGTGGTGGTGTTTGCCGCCGGCACCGGCAACCCCTTCTTCACCACCGACACCGCGGCAGCGCTGCGCGGCGCCGAGATCGGTGCCCAGATCGTGCTCAAGGCGACCAAGGTCGATGGCGTCTACACCGCCGACCCCAAAAAGCACGCCAGCGCCACGCGCTACAGCACGATCACCTTCGACGAGGCGATTGCCAAGAACCTGCAGGTCATGGACGCCACCGCATTGGCACTGTGCCGTGACCAGAAACTGCCAATCAAGGTGTTCAGCATCTTCAAACCCGGCGCACTGCAACGTGTGGTGCGCGGTGAAGACGAAGGCACCCTGGTGCACGTCTAAGGAGCAAGTTCGCCATGACCATCGCCGAGATCAAGAAGACGGCCGAGCAGAAGATGGCCAAGTCCATCGACGCCTTCAAGGGCGAGCTGCACAAGATCCGCACCGGCCGCGCCCACCCCGGTTTGCTCGACCAGGTGCAGGTCGACTACTACGGCTCGATGGTGCCCATCAGCCAGGTCGCCAATGTGAGCCTGATGGACGCCCGCACGATCAGCGTCCAGCCCTGGGAAAAGGGGATGGCCGCGAAGATCGAGCGTGCCATCCGCGAATCGGATCTGGGCCTCAACCCCGCGCCGCAGGGCGATCTGCTGCGCGTGCCCATGCCGGCGCTCACCGAAGAGCGTCGCAAGGAACTCACCAAGGTTGTGCGCAATGCCGGTGAAGACGCCAAGATCGCCGTGCGCAGCGTGCGCCGCGAAGGCAACGAGCATCTCAAGAAGCTGCTCAAGGACAAGGAAGTCAGCGAAGACGACGAGCGCCGCGCCCAGGACGAGGTGCAGCGCCTGACCGACCGCACGATCGCCGAGATCGATCGCCTGGTGCAGGGCAAGGAAGCCGAGGTCATGGCCGTCTGAGCGGGTCGATCCGCCCGCCGCCTCGCGCCCCATGCCCAGACCCGCCGCCTGATGTCCGAATTGTCCTTCGCCGCCGAAGTGGCCACCGGCAGCGACGCGCCCGTCACATCGGTGCCGCGTCACGTGGCCGTGGTGATGGACGGCAACGGGCGCTGGGCGCGCAAGCGCTATATGCCGCGCTTCTTCGGCCACAAGCAGGGCGTCGATGCGCTGGTGCGCGCCGTCAACACCTTTGCCGACCGCGGTGTGCAGTACCTGACCGTGTTTGCGTTCTCGTCCGAGAACTGGAAGCGGCCCACCGAAGAAGTCTCCGGCCTCATGAGCCTGGTGCTGGTGGCGGTGTCCAAGTACCTGGGCAAGATGGCCGGCGACGGCGTGCGTATCCGTATCGTCGGCGACCGGTCTGCCGTGTCCGACAAGCTGCGCAAGGCCTGGGAACACGCCGAGAACATCACTGAGCACAACACCCGCATCACGCTGGCCGTGGCCTTCAACTACGGTGGCCGCTGGGACGTGGTGCAGGCCTGCCGCAATGCCATCGCCCAGGGCGTCAAGCCCGAGGACGTCGACGAGGCCTGGCTGTCCAGCCACATGGCGCTGTCGTTCGCGCCCGACCCTGACCTCTTCATCCGCACCGGCGGCGAGATGCGCATGAGCAACTTCCTGCTTTGGCAGGCGGCGTACTCCGAGCTTTTCTTCACCGACTGCCTGTGGCCTGACTTTGGTGAAGCCGAAATCGATGCTGCGCTGGCCGCCTTTGTTGCACGCGACCGCCGCTTCGGCGGCATCCAGCCGCCGACCGTCACGCCGGGAGGGACCTGAGCCCCATGCTGCGGCAGCGCATCATCACCGCGCTCGTGCTCGTCGGCCTGCTGCTTGCGGCGCTCACCGCCGGCAGCCTGTGGCCCTTCGCGTTGCTCACGCTGGCCCTGATTGCCGCCGCCGGTTGGGAATGGGCGCGCCTGAACCAGGCCGGCGCGCGGCTGTCGCTGGCGATGGGCGCCGCGGTGGCCGTCGCGGGTGCGGTGGCCCTGGGCGGAGGCTGGAGGAGCCATGCGCCCGACGCCGTCTGGTGGCTGGCCACGGCGCTGTGGCTCGTCACCGGCGTGCTCGCGCTGCGCAGCGGGCCGGCGTCCTGGCCGCAGCTGCCCAAGGCAGCGCGTTGGCTGGTCGGTCTGGTGGCGCTGTGGGCCGCCTGGCTGGCCATTGCGCATGCCCGCGCCATCGGCATCAACTTCCTGCTCAGCGTGCTGTGCCTGGTATGGATGGCCGACGTGGCAGCCTATTTCGGCGGCCGCACCTGGGGCCGGCGCAAGCTGGCGCTGTCGATCAGTCCGGGCAAGAGCTGGGAAGGCGTCTGGTCGGGCATGGCCGGCGTGTTGCTGCTCGCTGCGCTGTGGATCTGGATCGATGGCCGCTTCGGCGTCGACGGGCCGAGCCTGTATTCGCGACTGTGGCAGGCCTGGGGCTGGCCCGGCATGACGGTCGCGTTGCTGGCCCTGAGCGGCTTGAGTGTCGTCGGCGATCTCATCGAATCGCTGGTCAAGCGGGCCGCGGGCGCCAAGGACAGCAGCCGCCTGCTGCCGGGACATGGCGGCGTGCTCGACCGTGTCGATGCGCTGCTGCCCGTGGTGCCGGCGGCGATGGCGATCATGACGCTGGCGCGCTGAAGCCATGAACCCTCGGCAACGCCTCGTCATCCTGGGCTCCACCGGCTCGGTGGGCGCGAGCACGCTCGAAGTCGTGGCGCGCCATCCGGATCGCTTCGAGGTCGTGGGCCTGTCGGCCTTGCGCCGCGTCGACTTGCTGCTGGAGCAGTGCCGCGCCTTCAAGCCCCGCGTGGCCGTGCTGTCGACGCCTGAAAGAGCCGCTGAACTGCGTGCCATGCTGGCCGCCGAAGGTCTGGCCACCGAGGTACGCAGCGGCGCCGCCGCGTTGACCGAACTGGCCTCGGCGTCCGAGGTCGACACCGTGATGGCCTCGATCGTCGGCGCCGCGGGCCTGCCGGCCTGCATGGCGGCGGCCAAGGCCGGCAAGCGGCTGCTGCTGGCCAACAAGGAAGCGCTGGTCGTCGGCGGCGCTCTCTTCATGCAGGCGGTGGCCGACGGCGGCGCGACGCTGCTGCCCATCGACAGCGAGCATTCGGCGATCTTTCAATGCCTGCCCGAAGCGCGCAGCAGCTGGGCCGGCCGCATCGATCACATCGTGCTCACCGCCAGCGGCGGCCCGTTTCGCGAGCATGCCCATGAGACGCTGCATGGCGTGACGCCCGAGCAGGCGGTGGCGCATCCCAACTGGGTCATGGGGCGCAAGATCTCGGTCGACTCCGCGACCATGATGAACAAGGCGCTCGAGATCATCGAAGCGCGCTGGCTCTTCGATCTCGAGCCCGAGCGCATCCGCGTCGTGATCCACCCCCAGAGCATCATCCACTCGATGGTGGTGTGCCGCGACGGCTCGGTGCTGGCGCAGCTGGGCACGCCCGACATGAAGGTGCCGATCGCCTACGGCCTGGCCTTCCCCGATCGCATTGAATCGGGCGCGCCGCGGCTGGATTTCATGGCCCTGCAGGCGCTGACCTTCAACGAACCCGATGCGGTGCGCTTTCCGGGGCTCTATCTGGCCTGGGACGCCTTGCGTGCGCCGGCCGGGACGACGGCGATCCTCAACGCCGCCAACGAAGAGGCGGTGTCCGCCTTCCTGGCGGGAACCATCGGCTTCACGACGATTCACAAGGTCAATGCGCGCACCCTCGACCGACTGCAACCCGGCTTCGGCCCCAGCCACACGCTGGCCGACCTTCTCGAACTGGACCAGCGTGCCCGCAGCACGGCCCAGCTGGTCATGAAAGAGCTGCGCGCATGATCACCTTGCTGGCATTTTTGCTGACCCTGGCCGTGCTGATCGCGGTGCATGAATACGGCCACTACCGCGTCGCGGTGGCCTGTGGCGTCAAGGTGCTGCGCTTTTCGCTCGGCTTCGGGCCCGTGCTGCTGCGCCGCCAGCGCAGCCCCGAGAGCACGGAGTTCGTGCTCTGCGCCTTGCCCCTCGGGGGCTATGTGCGCATGCTCGACGAGCGCGAGGCGCCGGTGGCACCGCACGAGCTGTCGCGCGCCTTCAACCGCCAGACGCTGTGGCGCCGTGCAGCGATCGTCGCGGCCGGCCCGCTGGCCAACCTCGGCCTGGCCGTGCTGCTTTACGCCGCAGCGCACTGGATCGGCATCGAAGAACCCAAGGCGGTGCTCGGCCCGCCCACGGCCGGCAGCGTGGCCGAACGCGCCGGCCTCAAGGCGGGTGACTGGGCGCGCGCTTTGTCGGTCGACGGCGGCGACTGGTCCGAGCTGCGCTCGATGTCCGATCTGCGCTGGCAGCTGACGCAGGCCGCGCTCGAGCAACGCAACGTCAAGCTGCAGCTCAGCGACCGCGATGGCCGCGGCACGCGCACGCTGACGCTCGAGCTGGCTGGCTTCGACCCGCGCGACGTCGACGCCGGCTTCGTCAAGAAGGTCGGCCTGTCGGGCGTCTACAGCGAGCCGCTGATGGGCGAGGTCAAGGCTGCCGGCCCGGCGGCCAAGGCCGGGCTGCAGGCCGGCGATCGGGTGCTGTCGGTGGATGGCGTGGCCATTGGCGACGCGCAGACGCTGCGCGAGCGCATCCGCGCTGCCGTGCGTGACGGCCAGGGGCAAGTCCTGCACTGGAGCGTCGAGCGCGCCGGCCGCACGCTGGCGATCGACATCACGCCGCGCCCGGTGCGCGACGGCGACACCGTGGTCGGCCGCATCGACGCCTTCGTCGGCCAGCCGGCGGCCATGGTCACCGTGCGCCACGGCTTCTTCGAAGGCCTGTCGCAGGGCGCGGTGCGCACCTGGGAGGTCTCGGCGCTGACGGTGCGCATGATCGGCCGCATGCTCATCGGGGAGGCTTCGCTGAAGAACCTGAGCGGGCCCATCACCATCGCCGACTACGCCGGGCAGTCGGCGCAGCAGGGGCTGGCCTACTACCTCGGATTCCTGGCCCTGGTCAGCGTGAGCCTGGGCGTGCTCAACCTGCTGCCGCTGCCCATGCTCGATGGCGGGCACCTGATGTATTACATTTTCGAGGCCGTCACGGGACGCCCCGTTTCCGACGCCTGGCTGGCCCGCCTGCAGCGCGGTGGTATCGCTGTGCTGCTGATGATGATGTCGGTGGCACTCTTCAACGACGTGGCCCGCTTGTTCGGCCTGCACTGAATCCCCATGCTCCCTGTCTCCCCGTTTGGCCCGCTGCGTCCTGCAGCGGCGATCGTCGTGATGGTGGCCGTTGCTGCCATGGTGTCCCCGGCCTGGGCCGTCGAGCCCTTCGTCATCAAGGACATCCGCGTTGAAGGCCTGCAGCGCAGCGATCCTGGCACCGTGTTCGCGGCGCTGCCCTTTCGCATCGGCGACACCTACAACGACGACAAGGGCGCTACCGCTTTGCGCGCGCTGTTCGCCACCGGCTTGTTCAAGGACGTCCGCATCGAGATCGACAAGGACGTGGCGGTGGTCATCGTCGATGAGCGCTCGATCATCGCCTCGGTCACCTTCGTCGGCCTCAAGGAGTTCGACAAGGAGCCGCTGACCAAGTCGCTGCGCGACGCCGGCATCGGTGAAGGCCTGCCCTTCGACCGCGCCGTGATCGACCGCGCCGAGCAGGAGATCAAGCGCCAGTACCTGAGCCGCAGCCTGTACGGCGCTGAAGTCGTGACCACCGTGACGCCGATCGAGCGCAATCGCGTCAACGTGACCTTCACGATGACCGAGGGCGACGCCGCCCGCATCGCCAACGTGCGCATCGTGGGCGCCACGCTGGTCTCGGAGTCGACGCTGCTGGACCTCTTCGAGCTCTCGTCCAGCGGCTGGTTCACCTGGTACAGCAAGACCGACCGCTACTCGCGCACCAAGCTCAATGCCGATCTGGAGAAGCTGCGCGCCTACTACTTGAACCGCGGCTACCTCGAGTTTGCGATCGAGTCGACCCAGGTCACGATCTCGCCCGACAAGCAGACGATCTCGATCGCCATCTCCATCAAGGAGGGCCAGCCCTACACCGTGACCAGCATCCGCCTGGAAGGCGACTATCTGGGCAAGGAAGAAGAGTTCCGCTCGCTGGTGTTGCTGCGCCCGGGCCAGCCCTACCGGGGCGATGCCGTCACCGAGACCTCGCGCCGCTTCCAGGACCTGTTCGGCCTCTACGGCTACGCCTTCGCCCGCATCGAGCCGCGGCCGGACATCGACCGCACCACCGGCCAGGTGGCGATGGTGTTCGGCGCCGAGCCGCAGCGCCGCGTCTACGTGCGCCGCATCGACGTGGCGGGCAACACGCGCACGCGCGACGAGGTCATCCGGCGCGAGTTCCGCCAACTCGAATCGGCCTGGTACGACGGCGGCCTCATCAAGCTCAGCAAGGAGCGCGTCGACCGCCTGGGTTACTTCAAGGACATCGAGGTCGAGACCAGCGAGGTCGCCGGCTCGCCCGACCAGGTCGACCTGGTCGTCAACGTCACCGAAAAGCCGACCGGCAACCTGGCTGTCGGCGCCGGCTACTCGAATGCCGAGAAGCTGACCTTCAACGCGTCGATCAAACAGGACAACGCCTTCGGCTCGGGCCACAGCCTGGGCGTCGAGGTCAACACCAGCAAGTACAACCGCACGCTGGTGGTCAGCACGGTGGACCCGTACTGGACCGTGGACGGCATCTCGCTGGCCGTCGATGCCTTCTATCGCACACAGCGCCCCGTCAATTACCTGGGCGACAGCTACGAGCTCAAGACGCCGGGCGCCTCGGTGCGATTCGGAGTGCCGTTTTCAGAATACGACACCGTCTTCACCGGCCTGGGCTGGGAGCGCACCGAACTCGGCACCTCGGTCGGCCTGCCGCTGGCCTGGCTGAACTACCGCGCGCTCTACGGCAACAAGACGAACGCCATCGCCGCCACGCTGGGCTGGTCACGCGACGGGCGCGACAGCCTGATCGCCCCCAGCGCCGGCCGCTACCAGCGTGTCTTCTTCGAGTGGAGCTTTCTGGGCGAGGTCAAGTACCTCAAGACCAACCTGCAGTACCAGGAGTACTGGCAACTGCCGCTGCGCCTGACGCTGGGCGTGAATGCCGAAGTCGGCATCGGCAAAGGCCTTGCTGGCAAGCCCTATCCGGTGTTCAAGAACTTCTACGGTGGCGGCCTGGGCACGGTGCGCGCCTTCGAGCAGGGCTCGCTTGGCGTGGTGGATCCGACTGGCGCCTACATCGGCGGCGCCAAGCGCTTCAACGCCAACACCGAGCTCTACTTCCCGGTGCCCGGCACCGGCAACGACCGCACCTTGCGCATCTTCGCCTTTGCCGACATCGGCAACGTCTGGCGCGAGGATGAGACCGTCACCGGCGCGTCGCTGCGCTCGTCGGCTGGCCTGGGTCTGAGCTGGATCTCGCCGGTGGGCCCGCTCAAGCTGAGCTGGGGCAAGCCGCTGAGCGTGCAGCGCAACGATAGAATCCAACGCTTCCAATTCCAGATCGGGACAGCCTTCTGATGAAGACGTTCGCCACCTCCAGCGCTTTTCGCGCCCTTTTCACCGCCGCAGCCCTGCTCTGCGCTTCGGTGCCCGCGCTGGCGCAGGAGCTCAAGATCGGCTATGTCAACAGCGAGCGCGTGCTGCGCGAAGCCACGCCGGCCAAGGCCGCGCAGGCCAAGCTGGAAACCGAGTTCAGCAAGCGCGAGAAGGAGCTCAGCGACGCTGGTGCTCGACTCAAGGCTGCAGCCGACAAGCTCGAGAAGGACGGCCCCACGATGGCCGAAGCCGAACGCACGCGCCGCCAGCGCGAACTCGTCGAGCAGGACCGCGACATTCAGCGCAAGCGCCGTGAGTTCCAGGAGGACCTCAACCAGCGCCGCAACGAAGAATTGGCCGCGGTGGTGGAGCGTGCCAACCGCGTCATCCGGCAGATCTTCGAAGCTGAAAAGTACGACCTGATCCTGCAGGAAGTGGTGTTTGCCAGCCCCCGCGTCGACATCACCGACAAGGTGATCCGCATCCTCAACGCGCCGGCCGCCGCCGGCAAGTAAGACCTTGGCCCCGGCCTCGAGCGCGCCCCCCGTGAGCGCGCGGCTGGGCGAGCTGGCGCTCCTGCTGGGGGCGGACCTGGTGGGTGACAGCGGCCGCGTCATCACCCGCATCGGGCCACTGGAGACGGCCGACCCGGCGACGATCGGCTTCCTCGCCAACCCGCGTTACCAGTCGCAGCTGGCCACCTCGCGGGCCGGCTGCGTGATCGTGGCGCCGGCGCTGCGTGAGGTGGCCTGCGCGCGGGGCGACACGCTGGTGTGTGCCGATCCCTACCTGGCCTTTGCCCGCCTCACGCAGTGGTGGGCCGCGCGGCAGCGTCGTCCGCCCGTGCCCGGCGTGCATGCCAGCGCGGTGGTCGAAGAGGGCGCCTTCATCGACGCCACGGCCTCGATCGGTGCCCAGGCCTTCATCGGCCGCGGCGCGCGCGTCGGCGCCGCTGCCGTGATCGGCCCCCAGTGCCACGTGGGTGAAGCGGCACAGGTGGGGCCGCTGACCTGGCTCAAGCCGCGCGTCGTGCTCAGTCAAGCCTGCCGCATCGGCGAGCGCGGCATCGTGCACAGTGGCGCCGTCATCGGCGCCGACGGCTTCGGCTTTGCCCCTTGTGAAGGGCGCTGGGAAAAGATCGAACAACTGGGCGCGGTGCTGATCGGCGACGACGTCGAGATCGGCGCCAACACCTGCATCGACCGCGGCGCCCTGGAAGACACCGTGCTCGAAGACGGCGTCAAGCTCGACAACCTGGTGCAGATCGGACACAACGTGCATATCGGCGCTCACACCGCCTTGGCCGGCTGCGTCGGTGTCGCCGGCAGTGCCCGCATCGGGCGCCACTGCACGGCCGGTGGCGGCGCCATCATCCTCGGGCACCTGGAGATCGTCGACCATGTGCACATCACGGCGGCCACCGTCATCACGCGCTCGATCCGCCAGCCAGGCCAGTACAGCGGCGCGTTTCCGTTCGATGACAATGCCTCCTGGGAAAAGAACGCCGCCACGCTGCGGCAACTGCACGCTCTGCGGGACCGCCTGCGCGCGCTGGAACGAAAGACCTGACGATGCTCGACATCCAACACATCCTGCGCAAGCTGCCACACCGCTATCCCTTCCTGCTGGTGGACCGCGTGCTTGAGCTCGAGAAAGGTGTGCGCATCAAGGCACTGAAGAACGTCACCATCAACGAGCCGTTCTTCCCGGGCCACTTTCCGGTGCGGCCAGTGATGCCCGGGGTGCTGATGCTCGAAGCCCTGGCGCAGGCGGCGGCGCTGCTGTCGTTCGAATCGATGGACACCGAGCCCGGAGACGACACCGTGGTCTACTTTGCCGGCATCGACAATGCACGCTTCAAGCGCCCGGTGGGCCCCGGCGACCAGCTCATCCTCGAAGCCAGCATCGACCGCGTCAAATCGGGCGTCTACCGCTATAAAGCCCTGGCCTCGGTGGACGGGCAGATTGCGGTGCAGGCCGACCTGATGTGCACGATGCGCAAGATCATCTGAGGCGATGAGCCTGATCCACGCCACCGCTGTCATCGACCGCGGCGCCGAGCTGGCCGCGACGGTGGCCGTCGGCCCCTTCGCCGTGATCGGCGCCGGCGTCACTGTGGACGAAGGCACGACCATCGGTGCCCATTGCGTGATCGAAGGTCCCACCCGCATCGGGCGCGACAACCGCATCTTCTCGCACGCCGCGCTGGGCGCGGCGCCGCAGGACAAGAAGTACGCCGGCGAACCGACCGAGCTGCACATCGGCAATCGCAACACGATCCGCGAGTTCTGCACCTTCAACCGCGGCACGGCGCAGGACGCCGGCGTCACGCGCGTGGGCGACGACAACTGGATCATGGCCTACGTGCACCTGGCGCACGACGTGCAACTGGGCAACCAGTCGATCCTGGCCAACAACGCCACGCTGGCCGGCCATGTTCACGTCGGCGATTGGGCGCTCATCGGCGGCCTGACCGGCGTGCACCAGTTCTGCAAGATCGGCGCCCACGCCATGGTGGGCTTCCAGACCCGCGTGTCGCAGGACGTGCCGCCGTTCATGAACGTCTCAGGCAACCCGCCCGAGGTGCATGGCTTCAATGCCGAGGGCCTGCGCCGGCGCGGCTTTTCGAGCGAGCGCATCGCCCTCGTCAAGCAGATGCACCGGCTGCTCTATCGCGACGGCCTCACGCTGGCTGCCGCCACGGCGGCCATCGAGCAGCTGAGCGGCACGGTCGAAGGCGGTGAGGCCGACGTGCAGATGCTGCTGGGTTTTCTGGCCGCCGCGTCACGCGGCATCGTCCGCTAGGCTCGGCATGCAGTTGGCGATGGTCGCTGGCGAGGCCTCGGGCGACCTGCTGGCCGGGCTCCTGCTGGCCGGCCTGCGTCGCCGCTGGGCCGGACTCGAGGCCGCAGGCATCGGTGGCCCGCGCATGGCCGAGCAGGGCTTCACCGCCTGGTGGCCGCACAACAAGCTGGCCGTGCGCGGCTATCTCGAGGTGCTGCGCCACTACCGCGAGATCTCGGCCATTCGCGAGGCGCTGGCCGATAGCTTGCTGCAGGATCGGCCAGCGGCTTTCATCGGCGTCGACGCGCCCGACTTCAACCTCGGCCTCGAAAGGCGGCTCAAGAGCGCCGGCATCAAGACGATCCACTTCGTCTGCCCCAGCATCTGGGCCTGGCGCGGCGGCCGGGCGAAGAAGATGGCGGCCAGTGTCGACCATGTGCTGTGCCTCTTCCCCTTCGAGCCCGAACTGCTGCGCGCGCATGGCGTGGCTGCCACCTTCGTCGGCCATCCGCTGGCCGACGCCATTGCCCTGCAGCCGCCGCGCGCGGCCAGCCGTGCCGCGCTCGGCCTGGGCGCCAGGGACGTCGTCGTTGCCGTGCTGCCGGGCAGCCGGCGCAGCGAGATCCAGTACATCGCGCCGCGCTTCCTGCAGGCGGTGGCGCTGCTGCACCGCCAGCGGCCGGAGCTGCGCTTCCTGCTGCCGGTGGCCCCGGGGCTGCGCGACCTGCTTGACCCGCTGGTGGCGCAGCACGCCCACGATGCACCGCTGCAGCTCGTCGATGGCCAGTCGCACACCGTGCTGGCGGCCTGCGACGTGACGCTGATCGCCAGCGGCACCGCCACGCTCGAAGCGGCTCTGTTCAAGCAACCGATGGTCATCGGCTACAACATGCAGGCCTTCAGCTGGCAGCTGATGAAGCGCATGAGGTACCAGCCCTGGGTCGGCCTGCCCAATATCCTGTGCCGCGACTTCGTGGTGCCCGAGCTGATTCAAGAGGATTGCCAGCCGGCGCCGCTGGCCGCGGCGGTGCTGGGCTGGCTCGACGACGCGGCGGCGCGCGATCGCGTCGCTGCGCGCTTTCTTGAACTCCATCACCGGCTGCGCCGCGACACGGCCCGCTGTGCCACTGATGCCATCGCCCAAGTACTTGAAGCCTGAGCAGCTGGGCCTGCACTTCGACACCCCGGGCCTGCTGGCCGGCGTGGATGAAGCAGGCCGCGGCCCGCTGGCCGGGCCGGTGGTGGCCGCGGCGGTGATCCTGGACGAGCTGGCGCCGATCCGCGGTCTGGCCGACAGCAAGACGCTCACGGCGCGCCGGCGCGAGTTGCTGTTCGACCAGATCCGGGCGCGCGCGCTGTGCTGCAGCATCGCCAGCGCCAGCGTCGAGGAGATCGACAGTCTCAACATCCTGCAGGCTACGCTGCTGGCGATGCGCCGCGCCGTCGAGGGCCTGCGCATCCTGCCGCACCGCGTGGTGGTCGATGGCAATCAGGTGCCGGTGCTGCGCATGCCGGTGTTGGCGCTGGTCAGGGGCGACTCCAAGCTGGCCGCCATCTCGGCCGCTTCGATCCTGGCCAAGGTACAGCGCGATCGCTGGTGTGAAGACCTGCACGCCCAGTACCCGGGTTACGGCTTTGCCTCCCACAAGGGCTATCCCACGCCGGCCCACCTGGCGGCACTGCAGTTGCACGGGCCGTGTGCTGCGCACCGGCTGACGTTTGCGCCCGTGCGTGCAGCGCGCCGGCGACGGCCATGAGCACGCCAGTCCACATCAGCTCGCGCGACAACCCTTTGCTGGTGCGCTTGCGAAAGTTGGCGCAGGACGGCAGCGGCTACCGCCGCGGGGGCCAGGTCTGGCTTGAAGGCGAGCACCTGTGCAGCGCCTTGCGCATGCGCGGTGCGGCGGCCGAGCAGGCGGTGCTCAGCGAGGCCGCCTGGCAGGACGCGCGGCTGCGCGACCTGGCCGGCTGGGCGCCCAAGGTGGCGGTGGTGCCAGCGCTGCTCTTTGCGGCGATCAGCGGGCTCGAGTCCCCGGCAGCCATCGGTTTCGTGCTGGCGCTGCCCGCGCCGGTGGCCATCGACCCGCTGGCTGCCAGCGTCGTGCTGGACCGCCTGCAGGACGCCGGCAACGTCGGCAGCATCCTGCGCAGTGCGGCGGCCTTCGGCTTTGCGCAGGTGCTGGCGATCAAGGGCACGGCGGCGCTGTGGTCGCCCAAGGTGCTGCGCGCCGGCATGGGTGCGCATTTCGCGCTACGGCTGGTCGAGGGCCTGGACGAGGCGGCGTTGGCGGCCTTGGCGGTGCCGCTGGTGGCCACCAGTTCCCACGCCGCTGCCGCACTGGCGCAGGCCGATCTGCCACACCCTTGCGCCTGGGTGCTGGGGCACGAGGGGCAGGGCATCGGCGCTGCCTTGCTGGCGCGCTGTGCGCTGCAGGTGCGCATCCCGCAGCCCGGCGGCGAGGAGTCGCTCAATGTCGCGGCGGCCGCGGCGGTGTGCCTGTACGAGTCGGCGCGGCAGACCCGCGCTCAGTAGATCAGCCGGTCGGGCCGCAGGTCGCGCAGGATCGTGGTGGCGATCTCCTCGATCGACTTGTGCGTCGACGACAGCCAGGCCACGCCCTCGCGGCGCATCATCGCCTCTGCCTCGTTGACCTCGAAGCGGCAGTTCCCGAGTGCCGCGTACTTGCTGCCCGGCCGCCGTTCGTTGCGGATCTGCGCCAGGCGCTCGGGGTCGATGGTCAGGCCGAAGCACTTGCGCTTGTGCGGCGTCAGCGGTGTGGGCAGACGGCCGCGGTCGAAGTCTTCCGGGATCAGCGGGTAGTTGGCGGCCTTGATGCCGTGCTGCATCGCCAGGTACAGGCTCGTCGGCGTCTTGCCGCTGCGGCTGACGCCGAGCAGGATGACGTCGGCGCTGTCGAGGTTGCGCGCGCTCTGGCCGTCGTCGTGCGCGAGGCTGAAGTTGATGGCCTCGATGCGGTCGGTGTACTCCTGGCTCTTGCTGACGTCCGAAAAGCGCCCCACGCGGTGGTTGCTCTTGACGCCGAACTCGACCTCGAGCGGCTCGACGAAGGTGCGGAACATGTCCAGCACCAGCCCCGTGCAGTGGTCGCCGGTGAGGATCGCCCGCACCTCATCGCTGACGAGCGTGATGAAGACGATCGGGCGCTTGCCTTCGCGCTGCGCGGTGTCGTTGATCTCGCCCAGCACGACGCTGGCCTTTTCCACCGTGTCGATGAAGGGCCGCCGCACATGGCGCGGTTTGGCCGGAAACTGGTTCAGGATCGAGTTGCCGAAGGTCTCGGCGGTGATGCCGGTGCCGTCCGAGACAAAGAACACGGTTCTTTCAGGCATGGCGTCTTTCGCAGGGTGGGCGGCGGCCGGGACGGAGCTGTCGCGCGGTTCATGATAAAGAAGAACTCCTTAGAATCGACTTCAACATTCCGCCCCTCGGCCCTGACGTGAACCTCACTGGCATCGCACCGCAAGCCCCTTGCGCCAGCAGCAGGCCCAGGCACGCCCATGCGGAAGCACCGGTTTTCTCACATCACGGAGCTTTCCCATGCCTGCAACTGCCCAGTTGGCCCCCCTGGGGCTCGATCCGACCGCCCTGGTGGCGCCGTTTGAACAACTGAGGATGAGCGACGTCGAGACGGTGGGCGGCAAGAACGCCTCGCTCGGCGAAATGATCAGCCAACTGGCGGCCAGCGGCGTGCGCGTGCCGGGGGGCTTTGCCACCACGGCCCACGCCTTTCGCGAGTTCCTGACCCAAGGCGGGCTGGCCGCGCGCATCAACGACCGGCTGGCCACGCTCGACGTCGACGACGTGCGCGCGCTGGCCGAGGCCGGTGCGCAGATCCGGCAGTGGATCATCGACACGCCGCTGCCAGCGACGCTGCAAGCCGCCATCCGCGAACAGTTCGCGCGCCTGACGGCCGACTCGCCCGCCGGCAGCCAGGCGAGCTTTGCGGTGCGCTCGTCGGCGACGGCCGAAGACATGCCCGATGCCTCCTTCGCGGGCCAGCAGGAGACCTTCCTCAACGTCACCGGCATCGACGACGTTCTGCACCGCATGAAGGAGGTCTTCGCCTCGCTGTACAACGATCGCGCCATCAGCTACCGCGTGCACAAGGGCTATGTCCACGTCGACGTGGCGCTGTCGGCCGGCGTGCAGCGCATGGTGCGCTCCGACCTGGGTGCGGCCGGTGTGCTGTTCACCATCGACACCGAATCGGGATTTGCCGACGTCGTCTTCATCACCGCCAGCTACGGGCTGGGCGAGTTGGTGGTGCAGGGCTCGGTCAACCCCGACGAGTTCTATGTTCACAAGCCGACGCTCAACAAGGGCAAGTTCCCCGTCATCCGCCGCGTGCTGGGCTCCAAGTTGCAGCGCATGGAATTCGCCTCGGCGCAGGACAAGGCCGACGAACTTGGGGAACCCCGCCAGCTCGTCAAGGTGCTGGACACGCCGCCCGAGCAGCGCAACCGCTATGCGCTGAGCGATGCCGACGTCATCGAGCTCGCCCGCTACGCGCTGATCATCGAGAAGCACTACGGCCGCGCGATGGACATCGAGTGGGGCAAGGACGGCCTGGACGGCAAGATCTACATCCTGCAGGCGCGGCCCGAGACCGTGAAGAGCCAGGCCGGCGGCCGCGTCGAGCAGCGCTACAAGCTCACCGGCGACCGCAGCAAGAACGTCGTGCTGGCCGAAGGCCGCGCCATCGGCCAGAAGGTCGGCACCGGCCCCGTGCGCCTGGTGCGCAGCCCGGCCGAGATGGACCGCGTGCAGCCCGGTGACGTCCTCGTCACCGACATGACCGACCCCAACTGGGAGCCGGTGATGAAGCGCGCCAGCGCCATCGTCACCAACCGCGGTGGCCGCACCTGCCACGCCGCGATCATCGCGCGCGAGCTCGGCATCCCGGCGGTGGTCGGCTGCGGTGACGCCACCGAGCACCTGCACGAAGGCGCGCTGGTCACGGTGTCGTGCGCCGAAGGCGACACCGGCTTCGTCTACGACGGCCTGCTCGAGACCGAGATCAGCGACGTCGTGCGCGGCGAGATGCCGTACTGCCCGATCAAGATCATGATGAACGTGGGCAACCCGCAGCTGGCCTTCGACTTCTGCCAGATGCCCAATTCCGGTGTCGGCCTGGCGCGCCTG
>JANMVM010000439.1:0-3005 GCA_031392695.1 Rubrivivax sp. | reverse complement strand
CGCGCGGCGCCGGCGGCGGCATCTCCGAGGCCTGGAGCGCTGGCGCTGGCGCTGGCGCGGGCGCCAGATCCGGGGCGGCTGCGGCGCCGGGCGGTGACGGCGGCGCCAGCGCCACACAGCCCGCCAGCGCGGCCGCGACCGCGGTCGCGGCCAGGTCGAGCAGCCAGCGACGCGCGTGCCATGTCCTGCCGGCGATCGTAGCGCCGGCCCGGGCGCGGCCGCGGGCGCGTCGAGCCGGTACAGCACGGCGGGGCAGTGCTCCTCGTTGCCGCTGCCGTCGCCGAAGGCCACCGCAACGAAGCCCTGGCGTTCGTAGAAGGCCCGTGCGTGGTGGTTGGCCTGGAAGGTGTAGAGCTGCAGCGGGCGCGGCAGGCTGGCCATTGCGTGCGCCAGCAGGCAGCGCCCGATGCCGCGCGCGACCTCGGTCGGCAGCACGTAGAGCTGGTCGATCCAGCCCACGCCCGCGACGGTCGACACGGCCAGCACGCCCACCACGCGCTCGCCTTGCTGCGCCAGCGTCACGCCGCCACCGGGGATGAGCACGCGCCGCACCCAGTCGCGCACGTCGTCGTCGGTGTGCGCCGACGGCGCGAAGGGCATGAGCACGCGGCGTGACTCGATCAGCACCTGCGCCACGGCCAAGGCATCGGCGTCAGCGGCAGCGCGCAGCAGCGGCGCCGGCGCGGCACGGCGGTGCAGCACGAAGAACTGCTCGACGCAGGCCTGGCCGCGGAACACCGTGTCCAGCATGGCATAGGGCCGCAGACCAGCGCGCTGCAGCAGGCGCACGCTGGGCTGGTTGCGCTGGTCGGTGATGCCCAGCACGCGCTGGGCCGGCGTGTGCGCCCAGAGCAGGGCGATGGCGGCCTGCACCGCCTCCAGCGCCAGCCCGCGGCCTTGTGCGTCGCGCGCCAGCGTGAAACCGATCTCGGCCACACCCGTGTCGGCGTGCAGGTGCAGGCCGATGTCGCCGATGAGCGCGTCGCTGGCGCGCTCGGCGATGGCGAGCTGGAACCATTCGCCGGCACTGCAAAACGACGCCGCCGCCGTGGCTTGCAGAAAGGCCAGCGCAGCGGCGTCGTCCTGCGCCTGCCAACCCTGGTAGCGGCCAAGCTCGGCGTCGCCGCGGTAGGCCTGGAAGCGGCGCAGGTCGCTGGCCGCCAGGCGCCGCAGGCGCAGCCGCGGCGTCTCGTGCGGCAGCGGCCCGGTGCTCACCGCAGGGCCTTGCGGATGACGAGCTTCAGGCCCGACCAGACCTCGCTCACCGCGCACACCTTGACGTCGACAAAGCCCAGCGGCAGCGCCAGCGTGCGGATCACGTCTTCGGTGATGTCGGTGGGCACGCGGGCCGCCTTCTTGGGCCACGACACCCACAGCATGGCGTCGGGCCGCAGCGTCGGGCGCAGCGCCTGCAGCGTGGGCTGCAGCACGCGCTGCTCGGCGGTGAAGAGGTGCACGAGGTCGGTCTGCGCGCTCACGCGGGGCTCGAAGCGCACGCCCTCGGGCAGCGGCGCCAGCCAGTCCATCAGCTCGGCCGGCGCGCCGATCAGGTGCGCGCGCGTGCCGGGCTCGAAGCCCAGCTTGCGCGCCAGCGGCGTGCCCGAGTAGCCGGTGGGGCTGGCCATGTGCGCCGCCTCAAGGCACCGCGACGGGGTGGTTGAGCACGTGCAGCAGCGCCGCGCTCTGGGCATCGGGCTGGCCGGCGTAATTGGCCGGGCGATAGCGCATCTGGAAGTTCATCAGCACGCGCTGACTTTGGGCGTCCCACACGCCGCTGCGCGCGATCTCGTGGCCCCACTGCGCCAGCGCCACCTGGAACCAGGCCGCGTCGGGCAGCTGCTGCTCGAACAGCGCCTGCTGCGCGGCCACGCGCGCGGCATCGGGCCAGGGCGGGGTGATGCCGAGCTCGGCCAAGCGCTGCCACGGGAAGGTCGGCCCGGGATCTTCCTTGTACGACGGCGTGACCTCGCCGTGGCCCAGGATGCGCTCGGGCCGGATCTGGTGGCGCTGCACGATGTCCCGCACCAGCGGCACCAGGGCGTCGATCTGGGCCTGCGGGAAAGGCAGGTAGATGCGCTCCTGGTCGGGCCCGAGCCTGAAGCCCGGGTGCACGATCTCGATGCCGATGCTGCTGGCGTTGAGCATGCGGTGGCCTTTCCAGGCGCTGGGCCCGGAGTGCCAGGCGCGGCGACCCTCGTCGACGAGGCGAAAGATGCGCGGCGGGCTCTCGTCGCTGAGCAGGTAGTGTGCCGACACCTCTTGCTGCGTCAGGATGCGCACCGATGTCGGGAAGTCGGCCACCGTGTAGTGGATGATGAGAAACAGCACGCGGCTGTCCTGCCCCTGGGCACTGTGGCGGCTGTCGATGGCCAGGCCGCCGGCTGGGGCCGTGGCGCAGCCGGCCAGGCCCAGACCGAGGCTCAGGGCCAGCAGCAGCACCTGCCATCGTTGCTTCAGGCTCTGCACGGCGCTGCACCCTGCGCGGCCAGCCGCGCCGCCGCCACGTGGGCTGGCTCGCGGAGCCGGTGGACTGGCGTACCCGGCGCCAGCGCCAGCCGCAGCTGCGCCTCGATCGCCGGGTGCAGCTCGAAGACGCGCCCGGCCAGCGCCAGCGGCTGCGGCCCGTGGCGCTGCAGCAGCACGCGTGCCAGCCGCGCCAACTCCATGCCGGCACGCTGCAGGATGGTCAGCGCAGCCGCGTCCTCATCGGCTGCCGCTGCCGCGGCTACGGCCAGCGCCAGCGTACCGAGTTCGCCGCGCGAAGCGCCGTAGACCCACTGCCGCGTCTGCGCCCAGTCGGTGCCGCCGATGTGCCCGAACAGCCGCCGCGCCAGGGCCGAGGTCTGCCACGCGCCGGGCGCCGCGTCCTCGGCCCGCCAGACCTGGCGCAGTGCCTGGCACGCGATCCAGTGCCCGCCGCCGGCGTCGTCGATGACGGCACCGCGGCCGCCGGCGCGGTGCAGCGTGCCCAGCGCGTCGATGCAGGCCGCGATCGATCCCGTGCC
>JANMVM010000075.1:0-26508 GCA_031392695.1 Rubrivivax sp. | reverse complement strand
TCATGTGCGGCAAATCTCGGCGTTCGGCTACCACCATCAGAACAAACACTCAAGCGAATCAGCAGCCTGGAGCTGATCCCGAGCTTCGGGTGCAAAACACCGAGTAGGGTCTTGCCGCGTCGGCCATGACTGGATGCGTCGCCGCTGGCGCCAGGCGACTTGGCGACGTGGCAACGTGGCGACGTGGCGAGGTAGCAAAAGCCATGAGATTCAATCTCGAGCAGCCCGCGCGCGCGGCTGCGGCGGCCAGCCTCGTGCAAGTTCGTCCTAGACCGCCATGATCGACACCGACTTGGTGACCAGGTAGGCCTCCATCGCCTCAGGCCCGCCTTCGGATCCGTAGCCTGAATCCTTGACGCCGCCAAAGGGCATCTCGGGCGACGGCGTCGCCGGCTGATTGATCCACAGCATGCCAACTTCCATTTGCTGGGCGAGCAGGTGCGCGTTCTTGATCGATCGCGTGAAGGCATAGCCGGCCAGACCGTAGGGCAGCCGATTGGCTTCGGCGATGGCCTCTTCCAGCGTCTCGAAGCCGCGGATCGCGGCCACCGGGCCGAAGGGTTCGTGGTTGAAAACGTCGGCGTCCAGCGGCACGTCGGTGAGCACCGTGGGCGCGAAGAAATTGCCGTCGCTGCCGACGCGCTCGCCGCCCGTGGCCACCTTGGCCCCTTTGGCGCGAGCGTCGGCCAGCACATGGGCCATGGCCGTCAAGCGCCGCGGGTTGGCCAGCGGGCCGAGCGTGGTGCCTTCGGCCAGCCCGTCGCCCAGCTTCAGACTCTGGGCGTGCTGGACCAGGGCTTGCGCAAACTCTTCGCGCAGGCTGTTGTGCACCAGGAAGCGGGTAGGAGAAATGCAGACCTGCCCGGCGTTGCGGAACTTGGCTCCGCCCGAAGCCTTGACCGCCAGCGCGACGTCGGCATCCGCGGCCACGATGACCGGGGCATGCCCGCCGAGCTCCATGGTGACGCGCTTCATGTGCGCACCGGCCAGCGCGGCCAACTGCTTGCCCACCGGCGTGGAGCCGGTGAACGTCACCTTGCGGATGATGGGGTGGGCGATCAGGTACGACGAGATCTCGGCCGGGTTGCCGAACACCAGGCCCACCGTGCCGGCCGGCACACCAGCGTCGACAAAGGCCTGCAGCAACGCCGCCGGCGACGCGGGCGTCTCTTCCGGGGCCTTGACCAGGAATGAGCAGCCGCTGGCCAGCGCTGCGCCGAGCTTGCGCACGATCTGGTTGACCGGGAAGTTCCACGGCGTGAAGGCGGCCACCGGCCCCAGCGGCTCCTTCATCACCAGTTGCTGGGCCGCCAGGTTGCGCGACGGCACGATGCGGCCGTAGACGCGACGACCCTCGTCGGCAAACCACTCGATGATGTCGGCCGCGGCCAGCACCTCGCCGCGCGCTTCGGCGAAGGGCTTGCCCTGCTCCTGCGTCAGCAGGCGGCCGATGTCGGCAGCGCGTTCGCGCACCAGGGCGGCTGCCTTGCGCATGGTGGCGGCACGTTCGTTGGCCGGCACCTTGCGCCAGTCCTCGAAGCCGCGCCGCGCTGCGGCGAGCGCGCGGTCGAGGTCGGCAATGCCGGCGTGGGACACCTTGCCGATCGGCTGGCCCGTGGCGGGGTTGATCACATCAAGGGTCTTGCCACTGGCGGCGTCACACCACTGGCCGGCAATCAGCAGTCGGGTGTCGGTGTAGCTGGACGTGTTCATGGCGGTCCTTGGAAGCTGGGATGGGCGGGCAGGCACATCAACTCGTGGCGGGTGACGCGTGAATCATGACACGCGGCTGCAGGGCGCCGGGCGCCTGGCGCCTGGCTCCACGCTCCAGGCCCCGGCCCCGGCCTGGCTCCCATCAGCCCCGCCTGCGACCCTAGCGCTCGCGCCCCTGACCTGACCGCGCCGGCTCTTCGCTGCCCCAGGGGCTGCCCCTGCTTGAGTCCTGTTACACCGCGTGATAGCGTCAGCCGTCACCGAAGCGGACTCACGGTCCAGAAGGGCGCACGGGCACACAGCGGCGAATCAGCCGCAGAAGATGCCGGCGCGGGAGTTCCAACATGCACATCGTGGTCGCAAACCCGAGAGGGTTCTGTGCGGGGGTCGAACGTGCCATCCGCATCGTCGAGCGCGCGCTCGATGACGAGGGTGGGCCGGTCTACGTGCGCCACGAGATCGTGCACAACCGCCACGTGGTGCAAGCCCTGCAATCCCGTGGCGCGGTGTTCGTCGAAGCGCTGTCGGCCATCCCCAGCGGCGCACGCACCGTCTTCAGCGCCCATGGCGTCGCGCGCGCCGTCGACGACGAGGCTGGCGCCCGCGGCCTGCGCGTGCTGGATGCCACCTGTCCCCTCGTGACCAAGGTGCACCAGGAGGTCGCGCGCCAGGGCCGCGCCGGCCGCAGCGTGGTGCTGATCGGCCATGCCGGTCATCCCGAGGTCGACGGCACGCTCGGACACTTCAAGCCCGCGGGCCTGGCGCAAATCCACCTCATCGCCAGCATCGCCGATGCCGAAAGCGTCGAGGTCGTCGACCCGCAGCAGGTGGCCTACGCCACGCAGACCACGCTGTCGGTCGACGACACCGCGCGCATTCTGGCCGTGCTGAAGCGCCGCTTCCCGGCACTGCTCGCGCCGAAGCAGGACGACATCTGCTACGCCACGCAGAACCGGCAGGCGGCAGCGCGTGAACTGGCGGCACGCGCCCAGGTGGTGATCGTCATCGGCGCGGCCCACAGCTCCAACACCGCGCGGCTGCAGGAACTCGTCGCCCAGTGCGGGCGGCCGGTGCACCGGGTCGACGACGCGCCCGAGGTCCAGCGCGCCTGGCTCGAAGGCTTCGACACCGTGGGCCTGACCGCCGGCGCTTCGGCGCCCGAGGCGCTGGTGCAGCAGGTGATCGAACGTCTGAGCGGCTGGTGGCCCGGCAGCAGCGTCGAGGAATTCGGCCAGCCCGAGCAGGTCGTCTTCGGCCTGCCGCGCGCCACGCGGCACGCCCCTGCGCGCCATGCCGCCACGCAGATCGCCCGGGCTGCGCCATGAGCACGCCCGGCCGTCCCAAGCGCGAAACCGGGAGTGCGCAGCACCAAAGCACTCCAGTCAGCAGCCCGATCCGCGTCGCCATCGTCGGCAGCGGCTGCGCCTCGGTGACGACGGCCTTCGAGCTGACGCGGCCCGAGCACGCTGGCAAGTACCAGGTCACGATCTACCAAATGGGTTGGCGCATGGGCGGCAAGGGCGCCTCGGGCCGCGGTCCGTCAGGGCGCATCGAAGAGCACGGGCTGCACGTCTGGCTGGGCTTCTACGAAAACGCCTTCCGACTGATGCGCGAGTGTTATGCCGAGCTCGGCCGCGACCCCGCCACTTGCCCCTTGGCGACCTGGCGCGACGCCTTCTTCGAGGAATCGCACGTCGGCATCGTCGACCCGGCTGCCGACGGCAGCTGGGTGCGCTGGAGCTCCTACTTCCCGCCCGCCCCGGGGTTGCCGGGCGACGCGCTGGACAGCAGCAACCCATTCACGATGCGCAGCTACCTGGCCCACGTCGCGTCGCTGCTGCGCACGCTGCTGATGGGCCTGCAGACCCACCAGGGCACGACACCCGCCGCGCCGCCGCCCAGCGCGCCCGGCGAGCCACCGCCGGGTCTGGGCGACGCACTGGCATCGCAGCTGGGCGAGTGGCTCAAGCTCGGCGGGTATGCCGCCGCAGCTGCGTTGATCGAAGCCGCGGCGCTGGTCGAGGTGGTCGTGCGCGCACTGCCGAGCTACCCCGAGAACGTGGCGTTGCGGCTGCTGCACACGATGGCCGGCATCGTGCGCCAGCAGTTCGAGAACGTCGTCTGCGCCGACGACGGGGTGCGCTGCAAGTGGCAGATCATCGACCTCGTGCTGGCAATCCTGGTGGGCTCGGTGCGCCACCGCCTGCTGCTCGAACCGCGCGGGCTGGAAGCCATCGACCACTACGAGTGCCGCGAGTGGCTGCGCATGAACGGCGCCTCCGAGCGCTCGCTCGACTCGGCCTTCGTGCGCGGCCTCTACGACCTGGCGCTGGCCTACGAGGCCGGCGACCCGGCGCGGCCGGGGCTGGCCGCCGGCCAGGCGCTGCGCGGCTCGCTGCGCATGTTCTTCACCTACCGCGGCGCGATGTTCTGGAAGATGAAGGCCGGCATGGGCGACGTGGTCTTCGCGCCCTTGTACGAGGTGCTGAGAAAGCGCGGCGTGCAATTCCGTTTCTTCCACCGCCTGGAGAATGTCCAGCTGGCGCCCGAGGAAGCGCTGGCACCGGGCGAGAAGGCGTATGTGCAGGGGCTCGAATTCGATGTCCAGGCCGCAGTCATCGGCGGCGGCGAGTACCAGCCGCTGATCGATGTCAAAGGCCTGCCCTGCTGGCCCGCCGCTGCCGACCATGCGCAGCTCGTCGACGGCGCGCGGCTGCAGTCCGAAGGCTGGGCTTTCGAGTCGCACTGGGATCGACGCAAAGTGGCAACCACCACGCTGCGGGTCGGGCGCGACTTCGACTTCGTGGTGCTGGGTGTCAGCGTGGGCGCGATCCCGTTTGTGTGCCGCGAGATCCTGGCGCGCGACGCGCGCTGGCGCGCGATGGTCGAGCACGTCAAGACCGTCGCCACGCAAGCCTTCCAGGTGTGGCTCAACGAGGACATGGCGCAGCTCGGCTGGTCAGGCCCTGCGGTCACGCTGTCGGCCTTCGTCAAGCCCTTTGACACCTGGGCCGACATGCGTCACGTGGTGCCGCTGGAGGACTGGCAGCAGCCGCCCCAGGCCGTGGCCTACTTCTGCAACGTGCTGGCCGACCCGCCGGCCGCGCCCGACCGCGACGACGTGGCCTACCCCGAGCGGCGGCGCGAAGAAGTGCGACGCAACGCGGTGCAGTTCCTCGACCAGCACATCCACCACTTGTGGCCGCAGGCGGTGCAACAGCCGGGCGCCTTCCGCTGGGATCTGCTGGCCGCTGCAGCGCCGACACAGGCCGCTGCTGCTGAAGCTGGCGAGCGCCGCTTCCGCACCCAGTACTGGGCGGCCAACGTCAACCCCACCGACCGCTACGTGCTGGCCTTGCCGGGCAGCCTGCAGCACCGCATCTCGCCGCTGGACAACAGCTACGACAACCTCACCATCGCCGGCGACTGGACCGACTGCGGCTTCAACGAAGGCTGCGTCGAGGCCGCCGTGATGTCGGGGCGCCTGGCCGCGCACGCGATTTCGCTTTCTCCGCCGCTCGCGGACATCATTGGATACGACCACCCATGAACGCTGAACATCCCGCTGTGGCCGAAAACACCGATCCCGTTGCCAGCCGGCCCGCCCCTGCCGGTGCCACCGCCGCGCCTGCCAGGCGGCGCCGGCCCGAGCCGGCGCGCACCGCGCCGCACCGCCATGCCGCCACGCTGCTGCGCGAAACCGCGCCCGTCCAGGACGCTGCCGCTGCACCGGCTGCAGCGGCCACCGAGACCAGCGAGAGCCCGGTGGCGCGCGGCGTGCGGCTGGGCTACCAGGTGATCGAGGAGCAGATCCTGCAGGGCCGCAATCTCGCGCAGCGCCTGGGCCGCGTCGCCGGCAAGGCAGCGGCCACGGTGGCCGGCAAAGCCGCAGGCGCGTCCGCCGCGGCCGAATCCACCAGCGACGCCGGCGCGGGTGAGGTGCAGGAACTGCTGGACCGCGTCGTGCACCTGTACAAGGACATGGGCGCGCTGTGCGTCGACGCGGTCGACACGCTGGTCCACCACCCGGTGCTGCGTTCGGGACTGGCGCGCATGACGCCAGGCGCTGCGCCGCAGCCGGCAGCCGCCGCCACGGACACGGACACGGGGGGCCACCACGCCGCCCCGGGCAGCGGCTTCGCGCTGGACATCCGCTGCAGCCGCCGCACCCGGGTCACGCTCGACCTGCCGCACCGCGGCGGCAGCTTCAAGCCGCGCGTGCACGCGCTGCACGCCGGCGACCCTTCGCTGGCGCCGTTGACCGGCGTGCGCTTCGGCACCGACGAGGACGACAGCGCAGCGGTGCTGCAGCTGGACATTGCGGACACGCTGCCGGCCGCCACCTACACCGGCGTCGTCGTCGACGCCGCCACCAACCAGCCGCGCGGCACGCTGTCGGTGCGGCTGCTGGCCTGAACGGCGCTGATCGCCCCGTGCACACCGCCGCCGCTGCCAGCCATCGCTGCACCCCCGGCGTGGTGCGCGAGACGCTGGCCGAATACGGCGCCGCCACCCACCAGGCGCTGCAGGCCCACCTGCCCACGAGCCAGCCGCAGCGCCACCTCTACGACCTGCTGGCCGACTACCCGCGGCGCAGCGGCAAGATGATGCGCTCCAGCCTGTGCATCGCCACCGCGCGCGCCTTCGGCGCCAGCGTCGACGACGCGCTGCAGTCGGCGGTGGCGATCGAGCTGCTGCACAACGCGCTGCTGGTGCACGACGACATCCAGGACGGCAGCGAGCAGCGCCGCGGCCGCCCCACGCTGCACGCGCTGCACGGCGTGCCGCTGGCGCTGAACGCCGGCGACGCGCTGGGGCTGCTCAGCGTGCGCCCGCTGGTGGCCAACGTCTCGCGCCTGGGGCCGCGGCTGGCGCTGCGCATCTTCGAGGAGACCGAGCGCATGGCCTGGGAATCGGCCGAAGGCCAGGCCATGGAGCTGGGCTGGCGGCGCGACAACGCCAGCGACTTGAGCGACAGCGACTACCTGACGATGGTGCTGAAGAAGACCTGCTGGCTGGCCACCATCCACCCCAGCCGGGTCGGCGCGCTGATCGGCTCGCGCGGGCGCGCGCCGCTCACGCCCTTCATCCGCTTCGGCTTCTTTCTCGGCGCGGCGTTCCAGATCCAGGACGACCTGCTCAACCTGGTGGCCGACGACCGCTATGGCAAGGAGCTGAATGGCGACCTGGTGGAGGGCAAGCGCACGCTGATGCTCAACCACGTGCTGATGCAGGCCACGCCGAAGGAACGCGCGCGGCTGTCACGCATCCTCGACCCGGCGCGCCAGCCGCCCAGCGCCGCGCAGGTGTCCTGGCTGCGCGGCCTGATGGAGCGCTACGGCTCGATCGAACACGCGCGCGGCATCGCCCACGGCCTGGCCGGCGCTGCGCTGTATGAATACGCCGGCATCTACGACGCGCTGCCCGACTCGCGCGACAAGCAGTTCATCCGCGGCCTCGTGACCTGGGTCTTCGAGCGCACCTGAGCGCCGGGCCCACCACGCACCCGACCGCGCCACACAAAAGTCCAAACCCGAAAGACCGACATGGCCAAGGCCCGCATCAAACCCAGCTTCGTCGATGCCACCGGCGACGCCAGCGCCGGCTCGCTGCCGGTGCGGCCGCCGTTCCTGTTCACGGGCGTGACCTCGCGCGTGTTCCCGCTCAAGGCCAACATGGCGCGCCTGACGCAGTTCTGCGACAGCTACGTCAACATGGACGTGCCGCCGGAGATCGCGCACTACCGGCCGGCGCTGCCCTTCGTCTACATGATGGTGCTGGACTACGGCAGCATGTCGTCGGCGTCGATGCAGGCGCAGAACGTCGGCTGGGTGGCGCAGCACGAGCTCGCCTTCACGGTGCCGCTGGAATGCTGGCGCATGGAAGCGGGCAAGCTGGTGTTCAAGGACTGGGCCTGCGTTTCGCCCTTCATCTTCGTCGACGACGAACTCTCGCTGACCACCGGGCGCGAGATCTACGGCTGGCCCAAGGTGTCCGGCCGCGTCGACGCCATCCGGCCGATGTGGGACCAGCACCCGATGGCCGGCACGCGGCTGTTCAGTTTCAGCACCGCCGTCTTCCCCAAGGTGTATTCGGGTGAGTCCGAGTCCGAGCGCGTGCTGCTGCAGATCGACGCCGACCCGGAAACCAACCTCAGCCAGGTGCCGCCGGACACCGCCAACCCGTGGGCGCCCTGGACCGCACTGGCGCAGGCGACGCGCAGTTCGCTGTCGCTGATGGGCAGCGCGCTGGACATGACGCTGGCGCTGCGCTCGCGCGGCTACCGCACCAACCGCAGCAAGGAGTCGCTGCTGGCCATGGGCAGCAAGGCCACCGACTACCTGCGCCACCTGGGCCCGGCCTGGCTGCAGTCGAACAAGCCTGGGCAGCCGACGCGGTCCCTCACCGGCGGCGGCTGCCCGCTGCTGGCCTTCGACAACATCACCATCAAGCAGTTCCGCGACGCACAGGAGCCGCAGCGTGCCTGCTACAAGGCCCTGGTGCGCTCGATGATGGGCATCGAGCGCATCAACCGCAGCGGGCTGCTGGGCGACAGCAACCTGCTGCGCGGCGACACCTCGGGTGGCTACACGATCCGCGTCCACCGCTATGCGACGCAACCGATCATCGAGTCGCTGGGCATCGAGGTCGCGCGCACCGAAAACGGCGACGGCGAGGTGCCGATCTCGGTGCTCAAGCCGACCTTCCCGTTCTGGACCGACGTCGACCTGTACTACGGCGCCGGCGAGGTGATTTGCTCGCGCACGCACGTTGCCGGCGACGACGGCGAGGACAAGGACGACTGGGTCGACGAGCAGGCCGAGAAGGCCAACAAGCCCGAGCCCGCTCAACCCGCGGCTGACACCTCGGCAGCCAAGGCTGCGCCATCGCTGACCCGGGACGCTGCCACCGAGCCGGAGCCGCCGGTCCTGCCCCAGCCCGAACACCAGGAGCACAGCGGCTACAACACCGCGCTCGGTGCAGCGACGCAGCCGATGGTCGGCCCCTTCCACTTCCCCGACGTCACGCTGCAGGTCTTTCCGCTGCTGGCCGACCGCGTCAAGCTCGAGCATTTCGTCGAGCAGTACCTCAACGAGACGATGAAGGGCTCGGGGCAGAAGTTCTACACCATGGGCTCCTACGCCTACCTGATCGTGCAGTGCACGGGCGACCAGCACGGCACCATGTGGTCCAACGCCAACAACATCGGCTGGTGGGCCGAGCGCGAGGTCTCGCTGTGCGTGCCCGTCAAGTGGTACGCCGCCGACGACAAAGGCTCGCTCCGGCTCGTCAGCGTGGCGATGGTGGCGCCCTTCGTCTACTCCAGCAACGGCCGCGCCGTGATCACCGACCGCGAGGTCAACGGCCGCCCTGCGGTGAAGGCCAGCATCACGAGCCCGCGCGACGTCTGGCTCGGCGAATCCGGCCCCGACAAGCCGCGCCAGTACCTGCGCCTGGACACCGAGATCTTCCCGGCACTGGGCTATGGCCTGAAGGCCGAGGAGCGCACGCTGCTGCAGATCGATGGTGGCGACGTTGCGGCCTGGAACGACAGCGTCGGCTGGCGCCTGGTGGCCGAGCGCTGGGGCCCGGAACTCGTCGACGACCTGATGGTCAAGGCCGAGATGTGCGTGCGCCAATCCGAACACGTCGAGGCCGCCAAGGCGCTGGCCCTGGAAGTGCTGGGGCACGGCGCGCCCATCAACTGGCTCGTGCTCAAGCAGCACCGTGACGCGGCCGAGGTCGACAAGGCCTGCTACCAGGCGCTGGTGTGCACGGCGCGCTCGATCACCCGCATCTACGACATCCGCGAGATCGAGGACCGCGTGCACGTGCGCGTGCACCGCTGCGCCGGCCACCCGCTCGTCCAGACCCTGGGCCTGAAGGTCAAGAGCGTGGACTCCGGCGCCAATGGCGTGGTGGAGAACCTGCAGCCGCTGCGCCCGTTCTGGATGCGCATCTCGGCCAAGGAAGACCTGGGGCAGATCGTTGCCGTGCGCAAAGACGACGCCACCTGGCAGGTGCAGCCGCCCTGGTCGCGCGCCGAGCAAGCCGACAAGGACCCTGCGCTGCGCGCCGCGATGACTCCACCCTTCTTCCGCGCCGAGGGATGGACACGTGTCAGCACGCAGTGGCCGCTGGCGCCTCAGCAGCTGCGCCCGCAGGTCGCGCGCGCCTTGCGCAACGCCCTCTACCGCAGCCTGCAAAGCGCTGCGGTGGCGCTGCGCAAGAGCCCGCCGGAGGAGCGGGCGCGGGTGAGGCAGGAGCTTGAGCACCTGTACTGGACGAACAAGTCACCTGCGCCCAAGCTGCTGGAGGAGCTGCAGGCCGCCCACCAGGACGACGCCAGGCACACGGACATCGAGAAGCAGACCGCCGTGGCCAGCTTCGCCGAATCGCACCGCGTTGCCGACCTCCAGCTGCTGGAGCAGGCCCTGCTCCGCGCCAAGCCGGACTTGATGGCCGCCAATTCGAAAGAGCAGCGCCTGGCAGTCGCGGACGCCTGCGACCACATCGCCAAGCTGCAGGACGTCCAGGTGGCCCTGGAGTCGATCCTCAGCGCGGAGTGGGAACACTGGGGCAATCCGCGCTGGTACCAGAACCAGGAACGCCAGAAGAAGCGCAGGCAGCCGCTGGAGGCCTTGCCGGACCATCGCGTGCCATCGCACTCGCTCAGCGGCGGCCAGAACGCGCTGGACTCATGCAGGACGGCCAGCGGATCGACGCCGCAGCTGGCGTCCAGTGCCGACGATGCCTGGATCTTTGTCAAACAGCCGGAAGAACGCGACCGTCGTTAGCCGGGTGCGCCTGATCCCCGAGTGCCCGAGGTGATGGCAGCGAGCCCGCCGGCGTGCGGTTGCCCGTCGCGCTGCCAGGACGCTCGGCCGCTGCGATGCAGCCCGGCAGGCTCAGCCGCCGCTGAGCGCCAGCACCAGGGCGACTGCATCGTCAGGTCCCAGCCCATGGTCGAGATCGCGCACGCCGATGCCGTTGACGAAGATGCGCATGTTCGGCCGCAGCCGGCTCTGTTCGTCGACGACGCGAAAGCGCAGCCCGGGGTAGCGGCGATCGAGGTCCGCGAACAGCGCGTCCAGCGTGTCGCCAGCGGCCTGGACGTGCGATTCGCGCGTGTACGACCGCAGCGCCCCGGGTATCAGCACTCTCATCCGACGGTCTCCGATCCGCAGCTGCTTGTCATTGCAATTCGGCCACTTCCACGGCGTAGATTTCCGGCAGGTGGCGGGCGATGTTGGACCAGCGCGCACCTTCGTCGCGGCCGATCCACAGCTCGCCGCTGGTGGTGCCCAGGTACAGCGCGGGCACGGCCTGGGCGTCCACGGTCATGGCCTGGCGTTTCAGGGTCCACCACGCCTGGGCCTCGGGCAGGCCCTGGTCCAGCCGCTGCCAGGTGCGGCCGGCGTTGCGCGTGACATAGGCCGCCGGCCGTCCCTCGGGGCTGGTGCGCGGCCACACCGTGGTGCCGTCCATCGGGAACACCCAAGCCGTGTCGGGGTCGCGCGGGTGCACGACCATCGGGAAGCCGATGTCACCCACGCGCTTGGGCATCTTGCGGCCGATGCGCTGCCAGGTGTCGCCCGTCGCCTCGCCCGAGCGGTCGAGCCGGTAGATGCCGCAGTGGTTCTGCTGGTACAGCCGGTCGGGGTTGCCGGGGCACAGGCGAACGCAGTGTGGGTCGTGGAAGCTGACGTCGGCCGGGTTGAATCCCTCCACCACCTCCATGCCCTGCACCAGCGTCGACCAGCTTTGGCCGCCGTCGCGAGATTCGTGCACGCCGCCACCCGACATGGCGAAGACCAGGTGCTGCGGGTCGCGCGGGTCGACGATGATCGAGTGCAGTTTGGGGCCGTCGGGCGTGCCGTCCTGGACCGTCCCCATCCAGGCGCGAAATTTCGGGTCATCGTTGACCGAAGGCAGCGGCGCCCAGCTGACGCCGCCGTCCTCCGACCGGAACAGCCCCTGCGGCGAAGTCCCGGCGTACCAGGTGTCGCGCTCGCTGGCGTGGCCCGGCGTAAGCCAGAAGGTGTGGTCGACGGTGCGCGCGGGCAGGCTGGTGGAGGTGTTGGCAAAGGCGGGGGGCTGCTTCGCCTCCTGCCAACGGCGGCCGAGGTCGGTGGAGCGGAACACCGTCGGGCCGAGGTGGCCGGTCCTGGCCGCAGCCAGCAGCGTGCGGCCGTCGCGCGGATCCAGCACGACGTGGCTGATGGTGTGACCCAGGAAGTGCGGGCCGTCGGCCTGCCATGTCTTGCGCCTGGCGTCACCGTGGAAGATCCAGGCGCCCTTGCGCGTGGCCACGAGGACGACGATGCGTGATGGCGCGGCCGGCGCGCTGCGCGCTGCGGTCTTGCGGGTGGCCGGTGCGGGGGCTGAGGTTCGGCTCATGAGGGCTCCTGTTGGAAGGCTGAAGGAAGGCGGCGTGCGCAGGCGCGGCGGCTTCAGAAGCGGACGATCTCCTTGAAGCCGCCCCAGAACATGCGCCGGCCATCGAAGGGCATCGACTTGGGATCCATGTCGGCCATCTTCGGGTCGGCCATCACCTTCTTGTTGACGGCGTCGCGATGGCGGCGCGACTTGAAGACGATCCACGAGAAGACCACCAGCTCGTCGGCCTTGAGCTTCACGGCCTGCGGAAAGGACGTCAGCTTGCCGGGCTTGACGTCGTCGGCGGCGCACTCGTGGACCTCGAGCGCGCCGTGCTTGATCCACAGCGCACCGAACTTGCGCGCCATGCGGCGGTACTCGGCGAGACGTTGGGCCGGCACCGGGACCACGAAACCATCGACATAGACGCTCATGACAGGCCTCCTTCAGGCACGGGGTGGTGCGCACGGGCGAGCAGCAGCTCGCGTTCGCGCGCGTTGCGGGTCAGTCCGGCCGCGCGCAGCCACTGCGCGCGTGCCTCGTCGTGGCGGCCCAGGCGTGCCAGCAGCTCGGCCAGCACGCTGGGCAGCAGGTGGTACCGGGAGAGCTGCGGCTGCGGTTGCAGCGCCTGCACGAGCGGCAATGCTGCGGCCGGGCCATGCGCCTGGCCGACCGCGACGGCGCGGTTGAGCTCGATCACCGGCGACGGTTGCTGGCGCAGCAGCGCGTCGTAGAGCGCGCAGATGCGCAACCAGTCGGTGTCTTCGGCCCGCGCCGCGCGCGCATGGCAGGCGGCGATGGCGGCCTGCAGCGCATAGGGGCCGGGATCGCCGGGCGCGCAGCGTGCCTCGGCTTGCGC
Organism: Rubrivivax sp.; assembly: GCA_031392695.1. GTDB lineage: Bacteria > Pseudomonadota > Gammaproteobacteria > Burkholderiales > Burkholderiaceae_C > Rubrivivax. The sequence goes on along the minus strand of JANMVM010000075.1, from coordinate 13,556 downwards.
CAGCGCCGCCAGGCCGCGGCGAATCAGGAGCCGGTCCCAGCGCGTGCGATCCTGCTCCATCAGCAGCACCGGCTGGCCCTGTGCACCGACGCGTGCCGCGATGCGCGAGGCCTGGATCTCGAGCAAGGCCTGCAGGCCGTGGACCTCGGCTTCGGCCGGCGCCAGGGCGCTCAGCATGCGCGCCAGGCGCAGCGCTTCGTCGCACAAGGCCGGGCGCATCCAGTCGTCGCCGCTGGTCGCCGCATAGCCTTCGTTGAAGACCAGGTAAATCACTTCGAGTACCGCGGCCAGGCGATCACCGAGTTGCGCTCGCGGCGGCAGCTCGAAGGGCACGCGGGCCTCGGTCAGCGTGTGCCTGGCGCGCACGATGCGCTGTGCGATCGTCGATTCGGCGACGAGAAAGGCGCGCCCGATTTCGCCGGTCGTCAGGCCGCCGACCAGCTTCAGGGTCAGCGCCACCTGCGCATCGCGCGACAGCAGCGGATGACAGGCGGTGAAGACCAGGCGCAGCAGATCGTCACCGACGGGGTCGGCCTCGGCGGCGATCAGGGTCTCGGTCACGCTCGGCACGAAGCCGGCTTGGCGCGCTTCGTCATCCAGCGCCAGCGCTTCGTGCTCGGCCGCCGCCATCGCGCGGTGGCGCAGCCAGTCGAGTGCGCGGCGCTTGGCGGTGGTGGTGAGCCAGGCCCCGGGGTTGGCCGGCACACCGTCGCGCGGCCAATGTTCGAGCGCAGCGACGAGGGCGTCGCCCGCCAGGTCCTCGGCCACACCCAAGTCGTGCGTGAGCCGGGCGACGGCGCCGATGACCTTGGCAGCCTCGAGCCGCCAGACCGCGTCGATCGCATCGTGCGTGGCCCGCGCTGCGTCTTGCACGGCGCTACCGGGCTCGATGGCCCGCGGCGAGGGTGGCGTCGATGCGGTCTGGTCGTGACTTCATCGCTCAGCGGCCGTCGTAGGCGCGTTGCAGCGCGGCGATGTCGAACTTCTGCATCTTCATCATGGCCTGCGTGACGCGGGCCACGCGGGCACCATCGCCGCTGCTCATCATCTGCAGGAATGCCTTGGGCACGATCTGCCACGACAGGCCGAAGCGGTCTTTCAACCAGCCGCACTGGCTCGGCGCACCGCCGTCGGCAATCAGGCCGTCCCAGAGCTTGTCGACTTCGGCCTGGTCGTCGCACTGCACGAACAGCGATGCCGCTTCGTTGAGCTTGAAGTGCGGCCCGCCGTTGAAGCCGATCAGCGTCTGTCCGTGGAGCTCGAAAGTGACGGCCATCGTCGTGCCCGCCGGATAGGGACTGCCTTCGCTCCAGCGCTGCTCGTGCACGACGCGGCCGCTGCCGAAGAGCTTGATGTAATGCGCCGCCGCTTCGCCGGCCTGGTGGTCGTACCAGAGAAACGGCGTGATCTTGTGCTGCACCTTCAACATCGCTCAACCCTTCTGCGGCATGCCGCTCATGTGGACGTGTTCCCGGAAGGCGCAGCCAAGCGCCTTGAAGAAGGCTTGCGACTTCGCCAGGTCGGCGATCGGCGATCGGCAATCGGTGATCGGCAGGTTGACGAAGATTTGCTTGTGCATGGCAGGCGCCTTCACGGTTTCTCGGCCAGGGCCTTGAGGTTGGCCAGGCCGGCCTCGAAGTACTTGCCGACGGTCTTGTCGATGTCGAAGAATATCGTCATCAGGCGGTTGAGGTAGGGCATCGGTCCGTGCATGGCCCAGGTGACGGTCGTACCCGTGCCCTGCGGCTGCAAGGTGAAGTCGATCACGTTGTGGGCCTCGAAGGGCTTCGTGAAGTCGAGCTTGGCCGTCACGCGCTGCGCCGGCACCGACTCGGTGATCTGCATCCGCCCCGCGCCAGATTTCTGGCCTTGCCAGGCATACGCACCACCGGCGCCGGCGGTGACGGCGTCGTAGGTGATCACGATCTGCGGGTCGATCGTCGCGAACGGGTTGCAGCGGTTGAACTGGCGCAGGTCGTCGATTAGCGCGACCACCTTGTCCGGTGGCGCGGCGATCGTCGCGCTGCGCGACAGGCGGAAGCTGTCGGGCTTGAAAGCCGCATAGGCCAGCAGCACGGCGATCGCCGCAGCGACGACGAGCCCGAGTGTCTTGAGCATGGTGGGTCCTCAGGCGTCGTTGGATGTGAAGTCTGCGGCCTCGAACAGCTGCCGCACTTCGATTTCGCACGCGCTGCCGTGCAGGGTCGGGTTGGGATAGCGGCGCGACCATTCGATGGCTTCCTCGCGCGAGCGCACCTGGATCAGCGTGTAGCCGGCGATCAGTTCCTGGGTCTGGGCAAACGGCCCGTCGACGATCCTGCGCGCGTCGCCTTCGCTGCCCATGCCCATGCGCACGCGCCAGCCATGCGACGAGGCCTTCAGGCCCGCGCCGTCCAGCAGCACGCCGGCACGCGCCAACTCTTCGTGGAAGGCGCCCATTTCGGCCAGCAGCACGGCGCTGGGCATGACGCCGGCTTCACTCTGGGCAGTGGCTTTGACGATGATCATGAAGCGCATGGTGGGATCCTCCTGCGGCGACGGGCGTGTTGGCAAGCAGGGTGCCGACCCCCACGCCAACTTCGTGGTCTACAACGGCTGTCCTTGCATCGACACGACGAACGGGCGGCGCTGGATTCGACAAGGCGCGGACGGGCCGAGGGAAAATACCGATCCGCTCAGGTGAAGCAAGGCCCGGTTTCACGCACCTCGACGGTCGCCCAAGCCGCGGCAGGGCAGCGCTCGGCCCAAGCCACCGTCGCCTCGCGGGTGGCGCAATTCAGCAGGAAGAAACCACCGATCATCTCCTTGGCCTCGGCAAACGGCCCGTCGAGCACGCGCGACGAGGCCGCGCCCGGGGGCCGCTGCAGACGCGTTGCAGCGCTGGCCAGTGAACTGGTCGCCATCAGCACGCCGGCGCGGCGCAGCTCTTCGGTGAAATCGAGCATCTGTTGATAGGCCACACGGCCACCCTCGACGCCGCGTGCTTCGCGTTGGCCGATGGGTTCTACGATGAGCAGCATGTGCGGCACGGGGGTGTCTCCAGCTCAATGGCGGTGTCGAGCCGCCATTGTGAGCGTGCCGCAGCGGCAGCCCGGGACGGCGGCTCAGCACCAACCGATGCTGCGGTACCAGGCGATGGCGTCGCGCAGCGTGTCGTCCAGCGGCCGCGGCACGACGCCCAGTGAGCGCTGCACTGTGCCGGGCTGCATCGGGTAGCCGTCCAGCACCAGTAGCGAGCCCAGGGCCGGCACCGGCGACGGCCGGCCCAGCAGCGCCCAGCCGGCCTCGGTCGACAGCATGGCGCCGGCCGCCAGCCGGGCTGGCAGGCGACGCCGCGGCGGCGCCACCCCGGCCAGCTGGCAGACGCGCAGCGCCAGGCTGTCGGTGCGGGTGTCGTGGCCGGCGAGCAGGATCGGTTCGCCGAATCGCTGCTGCTCGACCGCCAGCCGCGCCGCCAGCGCCACGTCGCGCACGTCGATCACGTTCAGCGCCTGGCTCACCAGCGCCGGCACCTGGGCGGTGAGCAGCAGCGGCACCACGCACAGGTCACGCGGTCGGCGGTCCCAGGGGCCCATGCAGGCCGTGGGGTTGAGCACGACCGCGCTCAGGCCCTGTCGCGCGGCCTGCAGCACCTGGGCTTGCATCGCCGCCTTGACGGCGAAATAGGGATGCAGGCGCTGCCGCGCGCGGGCTTCCAGCGCGGCCAGCGCGCCTTCGCCGGCGGGGCGCGGAAGCGTCGTGTAGCTCGACACATGGGCCAGCACCGCGCCGGCGCGGCCCACGGCTTGCAGCAGGTCGCTGACGCGGCGCTGGGCGTGGGCGAGCGGGGCACGATCGGCCTCGTCGGCACGCACGAACAGGTTCATCGGGTACGGCGCCGCGGCGTCGAAAACCACTTCGTGTCCAGGCACCCAGGCAGCGAGTTGGCCGGGGGCGTCGGCATCGCCGCAGGCCACTGCCACGTCGAGGCCTGCCAGTGCCGGGGCCCGCACCTGGCGCGTCGCGGCCGTGACGCGCCAGCCGTGCGCCAGCAGCTCGCGCGTGATCGCCTGGCCGATGTGGCCGGTGGCACCGAGGACCAGCGCGCGGCGGGCCTGGCCTGTCACGCGGCCAGGGTTTCCAGTAGTTCGGCGGCTTCGCGGTGCTCAAGGCTGTCCTGCGCCACGCCGTACTGTTGCATCGCGGCCCGCAGCGCCTGGGGTGCGCGCGGCGCCTCACCCGCCGCCACCAGGCCGCGCGCCAGGCTGAGCGCCGCACGCAGCTCGAAGGTGCGGGCACCCTGTTGCCGGGCGGTCTTGATGGCGCGCTGGAAGTCGGCTTCGGCCTGCGCCGCGTCACCGCCGCACAGCAGCAGCAGTTCACCGCGCTGCCGGTAGAGCTCGGCGTCGTACCAGTGCTCGCTGTGGCGATCGGCGTGCTCGATGGCCTGGGTCACGGTCTGCAGCGCCTCGTCGAGCTGGCCCGCTGCGCGGTAGGCCGCGGCCAGACCGGACATGAAGAAGCAGTTGTTGAGCTCGGCGCCCGAGCCCTGCCACGCCGGCAGGGTGCTGCCGATGAGCCCGATGGCCTCTTGCGCCGCACCGAGCCCGGCCTTGGCCACGCCGAGTTGCATCGCGCCGGCGGCCAACCAGCCAGCAAAGCCGTGGCGCTGGGCGATGTCGATCGCGAGGCCGGCATGGTGGGCGGCACGCTCGTGATTGCGGCGCAGGTTCTCGAACATCGCGGCATAGGCCTGGGCGAAGGCCAGATCGAAGGGCCGCTTCAGGGCCTCGGCGGTGCGCACCGCATCCTCGATCTGGCGCACCCCCGAGTCGATGTCGCCCTGCATCAGGCTCAGCGATGCCGCAAAGGTCAGGCTGGCCACCGACGGGTCCTGTGGCGTGGGGTAGGCAAAGCGGCCGGCTTCGGTGCTGCGGTAGATCTGCACCGCCCGGTCCATCGCCTGGCGGCCGCGAGTCAGGTTGCCGCCAAGGCCCTGCGTGTAGCCCTCCATCACCAGCGCCTCGACCAGGAACTCGTTGCGCTGCGTCTCGTGCCCCAGGCGCACGCAATCGTCGGACAGCTCCAGCGCGGTCTGGGCATGGCCGCGCACGGTGTACAGCGCGCACAAGGCGCGCAGCACCCAGAACAGCTCGTCCTTGTCGTCGAGCAGACGGCACAGTTCACGTGCCCGCTGGTGGGTGGCCTCCACCTCGGGGGCGGCGAAGCCCCGCGTGGCGGCCAGGCTCATGCCCAGGTGCAGGCGCAGGCCCATCTCGAGGCGGTGGCGCGCGGTGTCTTCGGGCAGCGACTGCAGCAGCCGCAGGCCTTCGTCGAAGTACTTGCAGGCTTCGGTCTGCGCCGCCCCGGCCGCGGCTTTGAGGCCGGCCTGCAGCAGGTAAGGCACGGCCCGATCGGGCTGATTGGCCTCGCTGAAGTGATGCGCCAGCAGTTCCGGCGCACGGTGCGCCGGCAGCGGGTCGGCTTCGAGGATCTGCGCGATCCGCGCATGCAGCCCCTGCCGTCTGGGGCGCAACATCGTGGCGTAGGCGGCGTCCTGGATCAGCGCGTGCTTGAAGGTGTACAGCGCATCGGGCGGCTGGCCCTGGCCGTGGATCAGGCCGGACTCGACCAGGCGCGCCAGCGATGCGTCGAGCTCGGCAGCGGCCATCGGCAGCAGCGCCGCCAGCGTGCCGTAGGCGAACTCGCGCCCGATCGCGGCGCCGGCCTGGGCCACGTCCTTGACCACCGCCAGGCGGTCCAGCCGCGCCAGCAGCGAGTCGTGCAGCGTGCTCGGGATCGCCACCCCGCGCAGCGAGCCGGTGAGCACGTAGCGATCGCCTTCCTCGTGCAGCAGGCCCGACTCGATCATCGCCTTGGTGAGTTCTTCGACGTAGAGCGGGATGCCGTCGCTCTTTTGCAGCACGTGCTCCAGGATCTCGGGCGGCAGCGCCTTGCCCGCCGTGTGCTGCTCGACGATGCAAGCGCGGTGGTGCAGGCCGAGCAGGCTCAGCTCCACGGTCAGCGCCAACGGCACGTCAGCCCACGGCGGCTGGAACTCGGGCCGGCTGGTGGCCAGCACCATCACGTGCTCATTGCCGAGCTGGCGCGCGAGCTGGTCGATCAGGCTGAGCGTGGTCGGGTCGACCCAGTGCAGGTCCTCGAAGAGGATCAGCACCGGCCGCTCGCGCGCCAGTTTGACGATCTGCGCCAGCAGCGCGCGCAGCGTCAGTTCGCGCTGGCGCTCTGGGCTGTCGGGGATCGGCGCGAAGCGCCCGCCAGCGGGCACCGACAGCATGGCCGCGAAGTACGGCAGCACCGCCGCCACCTCCAGCGGCGCCTGGTTCTGCAACAGCAGCGCCTGCAGCTTGTCGAGCTTGGCCGCGGGGATATCGTCGTCGGCAAAACCCGCCGCATGCTCCAGGTGTCGGATCACCGGGTACAGCGCGGTGTTCTGGAAGCGCTGCGAACAGTGGTAGCGCAGCAGAACCGGCTGCTGCTCGGCGACCGCTTCGCGCACGGCCGCGCACAGGCGCGACTTGCCCAGCCCGGCCTCGCCGCGCAGCGTGACGACGCGGGCCTGGCCGGTGCCGGCGAGTTGCCAGCAGGCCATGAGTGCCGGAAACTCGACCTCGCGGTCGATCATCGGGGCCGTCTGCGCCGCCCCTTCACCGGCCTGCAGCATCGCTTCCACCGAGCGCTCGCCCACCACCCTGAAGGTCGGCACCGCTTCGTCGAAGCCCTTGAGCCGCTGCGGCCCCATGTTCTGGCACACGAAGCCGCGCCCGAGCAGCTTCTTCGTGCTGGCCGAGATCACCACCTCGCCGGGCAGCGCCAGCGACTGCAGGCGAGCGGCCAGGTTGGACGCGCTGCCGACCACGGCTTCCTCGCGCGAGGCGCCTTGGCCGATGACGTCGCCCACCACCACCACGCCTGTGGCAATGCCGACGCGCACGCGCAAGCGCCCGCCAGGCAGCGATGGCAGTGCAGCCACCGCTGCCACCACATCCAGCCCGGCGCGCACAGCGCGCATGGCATCGTCCTCGTGCGCGCGCGGGTAGCCGAAGAAGGTCAGGATGCCGTCGCCCATGTAGCTGTTGACGAAGCCGTCATGGCGCGCGATCACCTGGCCGGCTGCAGCCTGGAAGGCGCGCAGCACGATACGCAGCTCCTCGATGTCCAGCGCGTTGGACAGCGCCGTGGAATCAGCGAGATCGCAGAACATGATGGTCAGCTGGCGCCGTTCGGCCTGGGAGGGCGCGGCGCTGGCAGCGGAGTGCATCGCCTGGGCCTGGCCGTCCCAGACCAGCACGACGCCGTCTTCGTCCCGCGCTACGCGCTGGCCGCGGATCAGTTCCTGCTTGAGGTCTTCCAGCGCGGCGTCGTCGAGTTCGAACTGGCGCTTGAGCGCCCCGTAGGTCATGCGCTGCCGGCGCTGAAGCAGCTCAATCGCCGAGTCGACTATTTGCTCGAAGGTCATGGGCACTGAGCAGCTGGCAGCCCGCGGACTGGCGCAGATGACGGGCTGCGCCAGTGCTCACCGCCAGGGCTGGGTGATGGAAAGGGTCTTGCTAGTCTTGTTGTGATCGATCTCGCCCCGAGGCTAGCATGCGATCCGCAGGGCCTCAATCGGTGTCTGCCGGCACGTGCCGCGCCGCGCCGTGCCGCGCAAGCCCGTGCTGCCGAAGCACGGCGCGGAGCGATCCCGCCCGCTGCGTCAATGCACCCGGCGGCAGCGGCTGCTGGCGGCGCGGGCGGCGCCCTTCAGGCCCGGCGAACTCGCCGCAGGCCGAGCGCGGCGAGCGCTGCTGCCACCAGCGCCAGCGAGCCAGGCTCCGGCACGGTGTTGTTGGCCAACAGCAGCGAGGTCGAGATCGTCAGGTTGGACCCCGAGGTGTGGCGCTCGGCGAAAAAGAAGTCGAAGCTGTAGTTGCCCGAAGCCCGTCCACCGGCGGCGCCAAACAGGGTGTCGAGGTTCACGGTCTGGCTGGCAAAGCCGTGCACACCGCCGAGGTCGATGCCCAGCAGGCCATCGAAGTAGACCCAGACATCGTCGTCGCCACCGAAAGTGAAGGTCTGCCCTGCACCTTGGGTGTAGCCGAAGCTGGTGCCAATCGCGTAGGTGAAGTGGTAGTTGTGCGAGCGGCCCTGGTTGCCCAGCAACTGGCCGTCGATCGGGAAGAAGTTGTTGTTGGTGTAGGTGTAGACGCCGCTGCCGGCGAAGGTCTCGCTCAGCGACAGCGAATAGGCGGTGGTATCGGTCGGCTTGGTGTACCAGTTGCTGAAGGCGCCGGCACCGGTGTTGGAGATGTGGGTGGCGCCCGAGGCGGTCAGCGTTGGCGCAGCGCCAGACAAGGTGGAGGCCACGGCGCCGGTGCGCAAGCCCGTGACCGTGCCCTCGAAGTTGACGAAGTCGGCGTTGAAGTCGCGCACGGTGCCGGTAAGGTTGACGAGGGCTGCCGATGCGGTGCCGGCTAGCAAGGCCAGGGCGGTCGCGGAAATGAGGCGCTTCATGAAGGGGTTCTCCTGAGTTTTCTTGTTACACCCTAGTTGAGCATGGTCACCGGGCGCCAGCAACACCCTGATTCGGGGGAACCGGGGTCGACGTGCTCGCGCCCGGCCGTGATCAGACCCTGGGCATCGTGCTCGGACCGCCATCCGCTGGTGCTCGACGACGCGGCCGTTCTTGAACAAGCAGCCGGCCCGCTTGGCGACGACCCGACGGTCGTCGGACAGGATGTGCAGCAGACAGCAGCAAGTCCGCACGACAAAATCCAGGGCACGCTCAATCAGGGGGGCGCTGCGCCTCACGGCCCGGACGCCGAGTCCTCTGATCAACCCCGACGTCGCAAGGTGGGCAGACCGACGCCGCTGGCATCGAAGCCGCCGTCAACGGCCAGCACCTGGCCGTTGATGAAGCTGGCCTCGGCGCTGCACAGGAAGCCCACCGCATGGGCGATTTCTTCCGGGGTGCCGTAGCGGTTGAGCGGGATCGCATCGTAGTAGTCCGAGCGGATGGCCACGCTGTGCACGAGCTTGGCCATCTCGGTATCCACCGGCCCGGGCGCGATCACGTTGACCCGGATGCCGGCATTGCCCAGTTCCACCGCCTGCTGCTTGGTGAGGTGGATGAGCGCGCCCTTGCTGGTGCCATAGGCGACGCGCAGGGTGCTGGCGCGCAGCCCCGAAATGGAAGCGATGTTGACCACGCTGCCTCCGCCGGTCTTGAGCATCACCGGCGCGGCGGCCTGCGTGCACAGAAAGGCGCCGTCGAGGTTGGTGCCCAGGACATGGCGCCACTCTTCGAAAGTCGTCTCGAGGATGGGCTTGAAGATCGCTACACCGGCGTTGTTGACCAGCGCGTCGATGCGCCCGAAGCGCGCCTCCACCGCGTCGAAGGCCGCCTGCACCTGCTGCGGCAGCGAGACGTCGGCGTGCAGCGCCAGCAAGCGCTCGGGCTCGGCCAGCGCGGCCTGGGTGCGCGTCAGGGTCTGGTTGTCGATGTCGATCAGCGCCACGCGGTGGCCGCGCGCCAAAAACCATTGGGCCACGGCCAGGCCGATGCCGCGGGCGCCGCCCGTGACCACGGCCACGGGGCTGAAATCTGCAGCAGTGGGCACAGCGGCTCCGGCTCGAAGTTAACGTCCGGCATTTTGTCCCCGGCAGGCGCCGCGGCTTGAGGGAAAATCCGCGCATGGAAACCCCCGGCAACCTTTTCTGCGTGGCAGCACCCAGCGGCACCGGCAAGTCGAGCCTGGTGCAGGCGCTGCTGCAACTGGACTCGCACCTGGCGATCTCGGTGTCGCACACCACGCGCAGCCCGCGCGGCCAGGAAGTCAACGGCCGCGAGTACTGGTTCATCGAGGAGCCGGCGTTCCGCGAGAAGATCGAGCACGGCGACTTCTTTGAGTGGGCCCAGGTCCACGGCAACCTCTACGGCACCAGCCGCCAAGCGCTCGAGGAGCGACTGGCACGCGGCGAGGACGTGGTGCTGGAAATCGACTGGCAAGGCGCCTTGCAGATCAAGCAGCTCTTCACCCACGCGGTGCTGATCTTCATCCTGCCGCCGAGCTGGGAAGAGCTGTCGCAGCGGCTGAACCGGCGCGGCGAAGACCACCCGGACATCATCGCCCGGCGCCTGGCCAACGCCCGCAACGAAGTGGCGCAGGCCCGGCACTTCGATTTTGTTATCATCAACAGCTTGTTCGAGACGGCGCTTTTCGACCTCAAGACGGTCGTTCACTCCCAGCGCCTGAAGTACGCCGCCCAGTTGCGCAACCGTTCGCAGGTCTTTGCAGCGCTGGGTTTGGTCTGACACCGTTTCGCCCGCAGAAAGAAACCATGGCCCGCATCACTGTCGAAGACTGCCTGGAAAAGATCCCCAATCGCTTTCAGCTCGTGCTCGCCGCGACCTATCGCGCGCGCATGCTCAGCCAGGGCCACGCGCCCAAGATCGAGACCAAGAACAAGCCCGGCGTGACCGCGCTGCGCGAAATCGCCGCTGGCGAAATCGGCCTGGAAATGCTGCGCAAGGTGCCCGTCTGACGACCCACTGAGCGCCATCGTCCACGGGCGCCCCGTTCGCAAGAACGGGGCGCCCGTTGGCTTTTGGGCTGGCGCAAAGTGTGATCGAAAAACCAAGCTAAATTCCGCCCATGGGATTGCGTTCTCTGGCCGCCGAACTCCTGCCCGCTGCGCTGCAGGGGCTGCAGCGCGCGCCGCTGGTACCGCTGGACGCCGCGCCGCTGGTGGAGGCCTCGAGCTTTGCCGCGCTCACCGACAAGCTCGCCTACCTGTCCAAGGCCGACTTGAAGCAGGTGCGCGAAGCCTACAAGTTTGCCGACGAAGCCCACCTCGGCCAGTTCCGCGCCAGCGGCCAGCCCTACATCACCCACCCCATCGCAGTGGCCGGCCTGTGCGCCGACTGGAAGCTCGACGCCCAAGCGGTGATGGCGGCGCTGATGCACGACACCATCGAGGACCAGGGTGTCACCAAGGCCGAGCTGATCGAGAAGTTCGGCGCCCCCACGGCCGAGTTGGTTGACGGCCTGACCAAGCTCGACCGGCTGCAGTTCAACACGCGCGAAGAAAGCCAGGCCGAGAGCTTCCGCAAAATGCTGCTGGCGATGGCGCGCGACGTGCGCGTGATCCTCATCAAGCTCGCCGATCGCCTGCACAACATGCGCACGATGCAGGCCATGGCCGCCGACAAGCGCCAGCGCATCGCGCGCGAGACGCTGGAGATCTACGCCCCCATCGCGCACCGCCTGGGCTTGAACCAGATGTACCGCGAACTGCAGGAGCTGTGCTTCGAGCTGCTGCACCCGTGGCGCCACGCTGCGCTGGCCAAGGCCGTCAAGCGCGCGCGCGGCCACCGGCGCGACATCGTCGAGCGGGTGCAACAAGAGGTCGAGAAATCCTTTGTCCAGCACAAGATCAAGGTCCAGGTCAGCGGGCGCGAGAAGACGATCTACTCCATCTACCGCAAGATGCGCGAGAAGCACGCCGGCTTTGCGCAGGTCTCCGACATCTTCGGCTTTCGCATCGTCGTGCCGACGCTGACCGACTGCTACGTCGCCCTGGGCGTGCTGCACCAGCTCTACAAGCCGGTACCCGGGCGCTTCAAGGACTACATTGCGATCCCCAAGGCCAATGGCTACCAGAGCCTGCACACCACGCTGGTCAGCCCGCTCGGGACGGCGGTGGAGTTCCAGATGCGCACCGACATCATGCACGCCGTGGCCGAGGCCGGCGTGGCGGCGCATTGGCTCTACAAGGTCGGGGATAGGGACGGCAAAGATGGCAAGGGCGGCGGCGCGCCCGACGCCCAGCGCCTGAGCACGATGTGGCTGCAAAGCCTGCTCGACATCCAGGACGAGACGCGCGATGCTGCCGAGTTCCTCGAGCACGTCAAGATCGACCTCTACCCCGACGCGGTGTACGTCTTCACGCCACGCAGCAAGATCCTGGCGCTGCCGCGCGGCGCCACCGCGGTGGACTTTGCCTACGCCATCCACTCCGACGTCGGCGACCACACGGTCGCAGTCCGCATCAACGGCGAGGCCGCGGCCTTGCGCACCAAGCTCAAGAGCGGCGATGTCGTCGAGGTCATCACGGCCCCCGGCGCGCGGCCCAACCCGGGCTGGCTGAGCATGGTGCGCACAGGCCGCGCGCGCTCCAAGATCCGCCACTACCTCAAGAACATGGAGACCGAGGAGTCGCGGGCGCTGGGCGAAAAGATGCTCGCCCAGGCGCTGCGCAGCGAAGGGCTGCCGATGCCCTCCGACGACCCCACCGACAGCGCCGCCGCGACGCTGTGGCAGCAGATCACGCGCTGGAGCGGCAACCGCAACCGCGGCGAATTGCTGGTCGACATCGGCCTCGGTCGCAAGATCGCCGTCATCGTGGCCAAGCGACTGGCGCCGATGATGCTGGAAGGCGGCATGAGGCCCGACCCCCTGACGCTGAGCCTGGGCCGCTACGGCAGCGACGACGCGATGCCGTCGCAGGGCGTGGTGTTCGTCGACGGCAGCGAAGGCAACTCGATCCAGCTCGCCAGCTGCTGCCGCCCGATCCCGGGCGACCCGATCGTGGGCTACCTGGGCCGCGGCGAGGGCCTGCTCGTGCACACCGCCGAATGCCCCACCGGCAAGCGCCTGTTCGAGCGCGACAGCGAGCGCTGGATGCACGTCGAATGGGCCGAGGACCTGACGCGCGGCTTCGAGACCAGCCTGTACGTGCAGGTCAAGAACGGCAAGGGCGTGCTGGCGCAACTGGCCTCGTCGGTCAGCAGCGCCGAGGCCGACATCGTGCACCTCGACATGGACCAGGAGCCGGTGGAAGAAACCATCGAACTGCGGCTGCAGGTGAGCGTGCGCGACCGCGTCCACTTTGCCGACGTGCTGCGCACCTTGCGCCGCTCGCCGGTGGTGGTGCGGGTGTCGCGCTACCGCTTTGCCTGAGCCGGTCAGGGCACCGGCGGCGCCGGGTAGCGCACCTCGATCAACTCGAGCCTTTGCGGGCCGCCGGGCGTCAGCAGTGTCACCTCGTCGCCTTCGCGCGCCTTGAGCAGGGCGCGCGCGATCGGTGACACCCAGCTCACTTCGCCGGCCAGGCTGTCGGCCTCGTCGATGCCCTTGATCGTGACCGTGCGTTGCTGCCCCGCCGCGTTGGCGTAGGTCACGGTGGCGCCAAAGAACACCTGGTCGCTGCCGTGGTGCACCGAAGGGTCGGCGACTTCGGCGATGTCCAGCCGCTTGGTCAGGAAGCGGATGCGGCGGTCGATCTCGCGCAGGCGCTTCTTGCCGTAGAGGTAGTCGCCGTTCTCGGACCGGTCGCCGTTCTTGGCCGCCCAGGACACGATCTCGACAATCTTGGGTCGTTCGTCATCGAGCAGGCTCATCAACTCCTGACGCAGGCGCTGGTAACCCTGCGGTGTGAGGTAGTTGCGCGCGCCGGCCGGCAGCGGCGGCAGGCCCGGGACGCCGTCGTCGTCGGCGTCCTCGTCATCGGACTCCTTGACGAAGGCCTTGTTCACGGCCGGCTCAGCGCAGCGTCTCGAACTTCATGACCGCGGC
>JANMVM010000408.1:0-14354 GCA_031392695.1 Rubrivivax sp. | reverse complement strand
GTCTACCAGGCTGCGGGCCTGGCTGCGGCCGCCGAGTCGCTGCGGGTCCGGCTGGCGGCACTGGGCAGCACTGCTGCGGGCCGGCCCTAGTGCTCCAACCCATAGATTTCGAGACAAGTTGAAAACGATGGATTCGTTCGCCAGGCTAGGCGCAAACCACAGCGATACCCTTGCCCCCTGGGCGCAGGAGGTGATACCCGGCGGTGCCGGTTTGTCGCGCGTTGCAGCCGACGACCTTCTGCCGCCCACGCTCCTAGATCGGTGCGGTGCAGCCGCGCCCCGGCGTTGCGCTGAGCTGGCCCTTGAGCGCCTCGGCGACCGCGTCGCCCAGTTGCGCGACCGCGGCCCTTTGGCCGGCAGCCAGCGCCGGCAGGCCGGCACCCACGCGCTGAGCGAAGACCGCGCGGCAGCGCAGCGTGGGCTGCTTGCCGTCGCTGGCGCGGATCGTCCATTCCGCCTCGAGCTGCACGGCGCGCCCCAGCGCCGCATCGAAGCGCTCGACCTCGATCGCGATGCGCCAGACCTTCACCGGCGCCTCCGCGGGCGGTGCGCCGGCCAGCGCTGTCGCCAGCCGCAGCGCCACGGCGGCGCGCAGCTCCTCGGCCAGCGGCGCGATCCAGCGGTCGTACTCGAGCAGGGCCAGCGTGTCGTCGGCCAGACGCACGACCCACTGCGGGTTTTCCAGCTGCGCCGGCACCTTCACTGGCAACAGCTCCCACAGCGGCGTGGCCGTGACCGGCGCGGATGCCGTGGCGCGCGCGCTCGGCGCCGGCAGCAGTGAGTGAAAGCGCGTCGCCGGCTCGGTGCCGCAGGCCACCAGCGTGCTGGCCGCGGCGGCGAGCAAGGCCGGTAGGCGGCGCGACATCGGCGCCTTCAAGGGGCCAGTCATCGCTGAGTCTCCATGGGGTCGGCCGGTTTACCGCGCAACAGCGACTCGGGGTGGCGCTGCAGGTAGTCGGCCAGCACCCGCAGCGCGGTGGCGGCGCGTTGCATCTCGGCCAGCGCCTGGCCGGTGCTGCGCTGCACCGGCGCTTGCGGGTCGGTGAGGTTGGTTTCGGCGCTGCGCAGCGTCTGCTGTGCGCTCGTCAGCGTCTCCTGCACGCCCGCGAGGGTGCGTTGCGCTTCGGGCGTCAGCTGCCGGATCATGGCCTCGGCGCTGCCCAATGCCGTCTGCAGCGAGGCGCCGCTGCGGTTCACGGTCTTCAAGGTGTCTTGAAGGTCGGAGCCGAGCTCGTCGAAGCGGACCTTGGACAGGCGCGCCGCGATTTCGGCAATCTGCGTCTGCACGTCGGCCAGCGCGCCGGGCACGGTGGGCAGCGTGGGCACGGCGGCGGTGGCGTCGAGTACGACCGGCGCAGCCTTGGGCATGAATTCGAGCGCCACGAACATCTGGCCGGTGAGCAGACTGCCGGTGCGCACTTGCGCCCGCAGGCCACGCGCGACGAGCGCCTTGAGCAACAGCCGGTCATTGCCAGCGGCGCCGGCGCCCGGCGCGCCCAGCCGCTGGCGCAATTGACCCAGCCGCTGCGGGTAGAGGTCGGCCACGACCTCGACCGGCAGTTGCTTGCCGAGTGCGTCGTCCTGCAGCGTGATGCGGCGCACGGTGCCCAGCGCGACGCCCAGCAGATCGACCGGCGCACCGGCTTCGAGCCCGCGCAGCGACTCACGGAACACCATGCGCACGCGAAGCGCTTCGCCGTCCTCGGGGGCCAGCGCGGCGCGTTCGGTCGGGAACAGCTGGAAGCGGTGGCCGGACTCGGCCGCCGGCGCCAACGCTGCCTCGCTCGGGTTGGCGAAGGCCAGGCCGCCGGCCAGCACCGAGGCCACCGACTGGGCGTTGAAGCTCAGGCCGCTGGCGTTGAGCGACACATCGACGCCGCTGGCATTCCAGAATCGCGACTGATCGGTGACGAGGCCTTCGTTCGGAGCCTCGATGAAAACCTGGATCTGCAGCGCCTTGCCGCCGGACTCGAACGCGAAGCCGACGACGCGACCGACGCGGATGCGCCGGTGGTAGACAGGCGAGCCGACATCGAGCGAGCCGAGGTCGTCGGCGCGCAGCACGAAACTGCGGCCGGGCTCGCCGCGCAGCAACAACGGCGGAGAGTCCAGGCCGACGAACGCGGTGCGGTAGGCGGTCGAGGCGCCGGCATCGACGCCGATGTAGACGCCCGAGAACAAGGTGCCGAGCCCACTGATGCCGGCGCTGCCGATGCGCGGGCGCACGACCCAGAAGCGGGTGTCCTCGACCGCGATCTCTTCCATGCTCTTGACGAGGCCGACGCTGACCAGCACCTTCTGCCGGTCGGGGCCGAGCTTGACGCGCTTGACGCGGCCGATCACGACCTCCTTGAAGCGCACCTCGGTACGCCCGGGCTCGAGGCCTTCGGCACTGCGCAATTCAATCTCGATCTCGGGCCCGACCTGCAGCACCGAACGCACCACCAGCACGGCACCGATGACCAGCGCGACGATCGGCACGATCCAGACCAGCGACAGGCGCAGCCGGTTCTGCCGCGCCAGCACGGGCTCGGCGAGCGCTAGATCGGACGCGGCAGGTGCAGACGCGGAAGCGGAAGCGGGCTGCCCCTCGGCGCTGTCCTGCCCTGGCCGAGGATCAGGCTCGTCCACCGCGGGCCCCTGCGGACGCTGGACCGGCGGGCTGCGGCCAGATCAGGCGCGCATCGAAACTCGCCGAGGCCAGCATCGTGGCCACGACCACGCCGCCGAAAGCCAGCAGGCCGGCTTCGGGCTCGACGCTGGCCAGCACACCGAAGTGCACCATGCCCACGAGCAGCACGACGACGAACACGTCCAGCATCGACCAATGGCCCACGGTCTCGATCAGCCGGTACAGGCCGGCGCGTTCACGCTGGCGCCAGGTCGAGCGGCGATGGGCGGTCCAGGTCAGCAGCAAGAGGGCGCCAATCTTGAGTAGGGGCACGGCGATGCTGGCGATGAAGACGATCAGCGCCAATTCCCACGAACCCTCGCTCCACAACTCGAGGATGCCGCCCACCAGCGTGTGGCTGTCGTCGCCCTGCACGCTGCTGGTCGACATGACTGGCAGCAGGTTGGCCGGCACGTACAGCAGCGCGGCCGTGAGCAGGTACGCCGCGGTGCGCTGCAGGCTCTGCGGCTTGCGCTCGTGCAGCGGGGCATGGCAGCGGGGGCAGCGCGGTGTGTTGTCGGCCTGCGCCAACGACAGCACGAGTCCGCAGCAATCGCAGCCGCGCAGTCCCGCGGTGGCAGCGTCGGCATAGCTTGCGCTCACTGGAAAGCCCCCGTGCTGCGCACTGCGCACTGCGGCAGGAACCCCTTCGGAGCGGCCGCGCGCGGGCTCATGATGACCGGCTGGCTTGCTGCCACAGCCCTTGCAGCCCCGAGGCCTGCACCGCGGCCAGCAGCGCGGCCAGGGTGCCGTAGGCAAAGAGCCCCGCGCCCAGCAGCACGTTGGTCACGCCGGCGCTGCGCACGACGGCGATCAGCACGGCCAGCATGAAGACCTCGACCATGCTCCAGCGCGTCAACCAGCGCAGCGCATGCAGCGCCGGCACCAGCGCCAGCACGCGCCGGCCAGCCAGCATCGGCGCCAGCACCCACAGTCGCAGCAGGATCACGAACAGCGGGAAGACGACGACCGTGGCGGCCGCCAGCAGGGCCACCAGGTGCTCGCCGGCATCCCAGGTCAAGCGTGTTGCTTCGAGCATCGTGGCCACCGCGTGCACACCGCGCAACTCGAGCGTGACGATCGGCGACAGGATGGCGATCGAGTACACCAGCAAGGCAGCCAGCGTCAGCGCGAGCTGGCCGTCGGCGGCCAGCCAGTGGCCGCGTCCCAGCGTGGCGCCGCAACGCCGGCAGCGCGCGATGGCATCGCTGGCCAGCGGCAGCCTTGCGTAGAGTGCATCGCACTCGGCACAGACCAGCAGATCCGGTCGTGAGGCAAGCGCCGCTGCGTCGATCGGCCCGTGCGGCGTGGTACCCGGGGCCTGGCTTGGCGATGCGATGGCCATCGCCTCAGGGGGTGGCTGGCGCCGGCACTGCCGTCAGCCCGGGCGCGGTGAGCAGCGGTTGGAGCATGAGAGCATTGTGCCCGCCAGCAGGCGGTGTCTGTGACAGGCCCGGCACACGCCGGGGTTGGCCCGGACGCGCCACCGCCGGGGCGATGAAAAAGGGCGGCGGTCTTTGCAGACCGTCGCCCTCGATGGTGCCACCCGAGCGGGTAGCCCAGCGCAACCGATTACTTCTTGACTGCAGGAGCCGCCGGAGCTTCGCCAGCCGGGGTCACGTCGCCCTTCTTCTTGGCGGCGGTGGTTTCGGCCTTGACTTCGGCGCGGGTCTTGCTCGACTTCGGGGCAGCCTTCTCTTGCGAAGCGCCTTCGCCCGACTTGGTCAGCTCGCCCTTCTTGTTGGCAGCGGCGGTTTCGGCCTTGACGTCGGCACGGGCCTTGGTCGACTTGGCGCCGGCCTTCTCTTGCGCCGTGCCTTCACCAGCCGGGGTCACATCGCCCTTCTTCTTGGCGGCGGCGGTCTCGGCCTTGACGTCGGCACGGGCCTTCGGGGCTTCAGTTTGGGCGATGGCGCTTTGCGCAAGCAGTGCAGCCACGGCGGCGATCACAGACCCAACATTCTTGAAATTCATGCTATCTCCTAACAGTTTGGTTGGCGGTCGGGGAAAAGGCTCAAAGCCCTGAACCGCGAGATACCGATGGATCGGTCTTGGGGTGGAACAAAATTCAGACGCCTCCCAGCGCCTTGACGCCGGACCGTGCGAATCCACAACGCCCGATTCTAGATCGGCTGCCTGCGGAACCCAACGATCCACCGAGCGTCTCAACGTGGCCGGGCGCGGCGGCGTTGACACGCCCGGGGTGTTCGCCGCGAGGGCAAGCCCTGTGTGCGCTGGCACATCCGGCCGCTCCAGTCGGTGTTGCGACAGCGCCTTGGAGCTGTTGTCAGCGCGCCACGATCTACTTGGCCGAGCGCTGTTTGAGGTCACGCAGCGCCGCCAGCGTGTTGCTCACGTGGCGGCTCGGATCGAGGCTCAGGTAGCTGTAGACCACCTTGCCGGACGGCGCGATGACGTAGGACACGCGGTTGGCGTAGTCGGGCCGGTGCTGCATCACGGCGTCGAAGGACTTGGCGATCGACAGCGATTCGTCCGAGGCCACGGCGAACTTGCCGTTGCAGGCCTGGACCGAGAAGCGCGACAGCATGTCGATGTCGTCGCGCGAGATGCCGACCACCGTGGCGCCCATCGATTCGTACTGCGTGATGGCTTCGGCAAAGCTGTGGGCCTCCATCGAGCACCCTTCGGAGAAGGCGGCCGGGAAGAAGTACAGCACCACCGGCCCGCTGGCCAGTGCCGCGGACAGCGAGAACTGGAACGGCTTGCCGGCGCGCGCGGCAGGGGTGGTGAAGTCGGGTGCCTTGTCGCCGATGTCGAGCGCCGCCTGCGCCAGCGGCGTCAGCAGGGCGCAGATCCAGACCAGGGTGACGCGTCGTATGGGTGTCATGGAAGTTCCAGTCGGCAGCGAGGGCGTCGCGATATTGCCACGCTGGCTGCAGCTTGCGCCATCATCGACGCTCTTGCCGTAAGAATGTCGGCGGTTTCGCCGACCGAATCCTCGGCACCACAGGATGGAATCCGCCCCGACCATGCACGCCAGCCACGCACCGCAGCTTCGACTGGTAAACAGCCCGGCACCAGGCCGGTGCCCAGTCGATGGCAGGCCCTGGCCACGGTTGCTGCTGTGGGCCCTGTGGATGCTGATGCTCGGCGGCCTGGGCGCCTGCACCACGCTGCCCCACGTCGACCGCTCTGCCACCGCCAGCCAGGCCATTGCGCTGTCGCCCGCCACGACCCTGGGCCGCATCGCCGGCAGCTACCGGCCGGCACCCGACCAGTCGGGCTTTCGCCTCATGCCGCTGGGCAGCTACTCGCTGGACACGCGGGTGCAACTGGCGCGGCGCGCGCAGGTCTCGCTCGATGTCCAGTACTACCACCTCGAAAACGACGAGAGCGGCCGCTGGCTGCTGCGCGCGCTGCGCGACGCGGCCGCGCGTGGGGTGCGCGTGCGGCTGCTCATCGATGATTTCTACACCAGCGGTGAAGATGAACTGTTCCTGGCGCTGGCGGCGCATCCCAACATCGAAGTGCGCATCTTCAACCCCTTTTGCTGCCTGCGCTCGCAAGGCCAGCTGACGCGCTTCGCGGCATCGATCGGCGATATCAAGCGCGTCAACCACCGCATGCACAACAAGCTCTTCGTGGCCGATGGTGCAATGGCGGTGATCGGCGGTCGCAATGTTGCCAACGAGTATTTCCTGCGCAACGAGAGTGGCCAGAACTTCATCGACGTCGATGCCTTCACCGTGGGCTGGGTGATCGAGCCGCTGCAGGGGCTGTTCGACCGCTACTGGAACGCCGACGCCGTCTATCCGCTGCGCGCTGTCGCCAGCACCGACGCCTCGGCCGCCGAGCTGCGACGCCAGTTCGAGGACTGGACCGGCCCCGAGCGCACGCCGCCACCGGCGCCGCTGCCGAGCACCGACATCCTCGGCTACGGAGCGATCTCCGAAGACCTGGACAGCGGCCGACTCGGGCTCATCTGGGGCGAGGCCTACGTGTTCGCCGACCACCCCGACAAACCCTTTGACGGCGAGGCCGGTGGCGAGCTCGAGGACACCAGCGTCACCTACAACGTCTTCGAGGCCCTGCGCAAGGCGCAAAAGGAAGTCGTCATCTCCTCGCCCTACCTGGTGCCCGGCAAGACCGGCATGGCGCTGTTCAGCGAGCTGCGCGGGCGCGGCGTCAAGATCACGGCGATGACCAATTCGCTCGGTTCCACCGACGAGCCGCTGGTGCACATCGGCTACACGGCCTACCGCGACCGCATGCTCGAGCTTGGGGTGGACCTGTACGAGATCAGCGGTTCGCGCGTCAAGCGCAACCGGCGCGAGAACCTGTTCGGCGCCTCGCTGGGCCGATTGCACGCCAAGCTGGCGGTGGTCGACAAACGCTGGCTCTTCGTCGGCTCGATGAACCTCGACCCGCGCTCGGCGACCATCAACACCGAGCTCGGTGCCGTGATCGACAGCCCGCAGTTGGCGCGCGAGATGATCCGCATCATCGACATCGACCGCCTGCAAAGCGCCTACCGGCTGCGCCTGTCGGCCGACGGTCAGTATTGCGAATGGCTCGGCTACGACGACGGAAAAGAGATGGTGCTCACCGAAGAGCCCGATTCGACGTTGTGGCTGCGCCTGAAGTCGATGCTGCTGCGCCCCTTCGTGCCCGAGTCGCTGCTGTAGCGGGCTTGCGCCTGCGCCTGCGCCTTCGCCCGCGCCCGTGCCCGCGCTAACGCGGTGGTGGTGGCGGCGGCGTCTGGCGCAAGACACGCAAGCGCGCCCGCAGCCACTCGTCGCTTCGTTGCGGGCTGGCGTCGCCGCAGCGCATCGCGTAGGGCTCGCCGGTCATGCTGCTGCGCGTGGCGGCCTTGTCGATGAAGTCGTCGGTCGAGGCCAGCATGCCGCGTGTGGCGAGGTACTCGTACTTGTTCTGCAGATGCTCCTGGGCCCGCGCAGCGGCATAGGTCGAGCCACCGCGCAGGAACTCGCAGCCCGAGGCGCCCACGGCGCGCAGCAAGGCTTCGATCTCGCGCTGGGCGCTGGTGCTGGGCTGCGCCGCGCACACCGCCGGCAGCAGCGCCAGCAGCGTGAGCCGGCACCAGGCGCCGGCGGCGGGTCGGCGGCGGGTGTCGGGCGGGGGCGAAGACTGGGGCATGGACGCGGGTTTGGACGCGGACAGGAACATGGTGCATTCGCGGGCAGGGTGACGCCGGGGATTATCGCCAGCGCGGCGGCCTGCGTCAGCGGGAAAGCGAGCGCAATTCCTCGGCCGTGTTGGCATTGAAGAAGGCCTGGGCGTCGTCGAACACCACGGTCGTGCAGGGGTGCAGCGCCGTCCACTGGTCGATCTTGCGCTGGCCCTGGGCGAGGTAGGCCACCAGGCTCTCGATCAGCGTCGTCTTGAGCAGGCAGAACACGGGCTGCACCTGGACGCGGCCGTCCTCCTGCGTGGCTGCCATCGCGATGTCGGCGTCGGCCGCCGCCAGGGCCTGCGCCAGCCGCACTGCCAGGTCGAGCGGGAACTGCGGTGTGTCGCAAGGCACGGTCAACATGTAGGGCGTCTCGCAATGCTCGAGCCCGGCCAGCCAGCCGGCCAGCGGGCCGGCGTAGTCGCCGATCGGATCGGGCCACACCGGCACGCCCATCGACTCGTAGGCCGCGAGGTTGCGGTTGGCATTGATCACCACGTGGCCCACCTGCACCTGCAGGCGCAGCAAGGCGTGCAGCGCCAGCGGCAGACCCTGGTGGTTCTGCAGGCCCTTGTCGACACCGCCCATGCGCGTACCGCGGCCGCCGCACAGGATGAGGCCGGTGATGTCCTGGGCGTCGATGCCGCTCATGTCTCGAGCATGTCGAAGCCCTGCGTCTCCACGGCGACGAACTCGCGCGTGAAGGCGGCCAGGGCGCGCCAGGTCTGGGCGCGCGGGTGGGCGATGACGCTGTCGCACAACTTGTCGACCCAGGGTTGCAGGTGGGCACGGTAGAAGCGGCGCTGCTGCTCCAGGTTGCACACCGCGACGTCGTCGCCGGCAATGAGGTAGCGCATGACCTCGAACAGGTAGGCGATGTGATCCTCGGTTTCGAGCCTGGCGCTGTCGCGCGTCAGGCCCAGGGCCGCCAGGTCGTGGCGCAGCACGGCGAGCGGCTTTTCATTCAGGAAACCGGCGAGATGGAAGGATGCGTAGGCAAACAGCTCCGCCTTGCCCACGCCGTGGAAGAGCGCCTCGTGCTCGGCTGCAGCGGCTGCCGGCGTGGTGCTGCGCAGCGCGGCCACCAGGGCCTGCCAGGGTGCCTCGAGCAGGGCGCCTTCGTGCGGCGCCTGCGTCACGGCAACCCCGAACTGCTGCAGCAGCGCGGCGTCGGGTGCGCCGAGCCAGAGCTGGGCGAGCAGGCCGTACAGCTCGGCGCGCGCCAGCTCCTCGCTGTCGTCGCTGGTACCGAAAGTCAGGGGTGCAGTCTGCATGCTCAGAGGTCCGTGATGCGCACTTCGCCGGGGTTGCTGTACAGGTCCACCACGCGGCAGTCGCCGCACATTTTCAGCCGCGCGGCGGCGGCGCCCTGGAACGCGCTGTGGCCGGCCAGCTTGGTGAGCATGTTCTCGATCGCGCGCTGGGTGCCGAAGGGCTTGCCGCACTGGACGCAGGCAAACGGCTCCATCTCGGCCAGCACGCGCGCCGCCTTGCGCGCCTTGCCGCCGTCGGCCAGCCACAGGCGCGGCTGCAGCGTGATGGCGTCCTCGGGGCAGGTGCTGGCGCACAGGCCGCACTGCACGCAGTTCTTCTCGATGAACTTGAGCTGCGGCTTGTCGGGGTTGTCGGCCAGCGCGGCTTCGGGGCAGGCGCTGACGCAGCTCAGGCACAGCGTGCACTTGTTGCCGTCGACCACCAGCGTGCCGTAGGGCGAGCCGGCGGCCGGCAGCGCAATGTCCTCGGCCGGGGTGGGGGCCTGGGTCAGCAGGTGGTCGATGGCGAGGTCGAGCGTGCTGCGCTTGTCGGCCTGGGCAGCAAAGGCGGCGGCGCGGGCGACGGTCTGTGCCGGTTCGCTGCGCAGCGCGGCATCGAGCGCGCCCAGGTCGCGCGCATCGCGCGTCTCGATGAGCCGGAAGTGCTGGCCGCTGTAGCCCAGGCCCGTCAACACCGCCTGCGCCACCGCCATCTGCTCGCGCAAGGCCCGGCGGTACTCGGGGGCTTCTTCTGCCGTCGCCAGCACCCAGACCTGGCTCGCACCCTGGGCGATGGCCGCCAGCCACAAGTCGATGCCGATGCTGGCGGTGTGCCACACCGCCACCGGCAGCACGCGCGGTGGCAGGCCCTGCAAATTGCGGTCGATGCGCGCGCCACGGCCCAGCTCGTCGACGAGCCGTGCGCCCGCATCCTCGCTGTGGACGAGCAGCGCCGCCTGGCGACCCCCGGCGTGGCCGTAGGCGGTGATCATCGTGCGCAGGCGCCGGCCCTGGTCGATGGTGCCCGGGTAGGCAAAGCTCATGGCGCCGCTGGGGCACACCGTGCTGCAGGCGCCGCAGCCCACGCACAGCGCTGGCTCGACGATGACGCCGCCGGCGGTTTCATTCGTGCCCTTGAAGGTCTTGCCCTTGCGCGACGCGTCGCTGCGGATGGCCTGCGTCGAACAGACGTCGATGCAGGCGGTGCAGCCGATCTGTTCGTTGCGGCTGTGCGCGCACAGCTTGTGCTGGTACTTGAAGAACTTGGGCTTGTCGAATTCACCCGTGAGTTCGCGCAGCCGCAGCACCGCGTCCATCAGCCGGCGCTCGTCGGTGCCGACATGGAAGTAGCCCTGCGGCGGCTGGTGCATGCTGAAGGCGGGGCTCTCGCGCAGGTCGAGCACGAGGTCGAAGTCGTCCTCGTGGCCGATGGCGCCGCGGTCGAAGTCGATCGCACCGGCCGCCTCGCAGACGCGCACGCAGTCGCGGTGGCTCTTGCAGGCCGACAGATTGACCTGGTAGTCCAGGCCGATGGCGCCCTCGGGGCAGGCGTCGACACAGGCGTTGCAGCGCGTGCACAGGTCGAGGTCGATCGGGTTCGAGCTTTCCCAGCTGGCCTTGAAGGCGCCGAGCCAGCCGCTGAGCCGCGTCAGGCGGCCGCTGTGGGTGGCGCGTGCGTGGCGCTGGCCGATGACGCTGCCGCCCTGGGTGAGCAGGACGCTGACGTCAAGCCTGTCGTCGAGCAACGCCGCGGCGCGCTCGGCAGCTTCGGCGCTGCCCAGCACAAGGCAGTGACCCTGGCTGCGGTAGGTGACCGTGGCCACCGGTTCCACGGCCGGCAGTTGCGCCGCGGCGATCAGCGCGGCCAGCTTCGGTGTCAGCGCCTGGGCGCTGAGGGCCTGGCCTTGCGGCCGCGCCCAGCCGCCACTTTCGCGGATGTTGACGAAGTGGATCGGGCGCTCCTGCACACCCGCAGCGCCTTCGGTCTGCTCGTTGAGCTCCAGGAAGAGGCGGCTCTCCTGGGTGCAGGCCACCAGCAACTCGTCGCCGCTGGCGCCGCTGTCCTTGGCCGCGCGCTGGAAGCTGGCGGCTTCGCGGCGGCACAGCAGGGTGTGGACCTGCTCCAGCCCGTCAGTGCTGGCGCCCGGGGTCTTGGCCAGCGCCAGGCGCAGCGCCGGGCCGTCGAGCGGCATCGTCTGGTTGCAGTTGCAGATCAGCGTCTTCATGGGTGGGATTGGGCGGGGGCAGGGGCATGTCGGGCGGTTCGGCGGCCAGGGCCGGCGTGGCGGGCGGGGGCAGGGCGGTGTCGTCGATGGGGTCGCGCGTGGCGGAGTCTGCGTCGTCCTCGTCGTCGAACAGGCCCAGCATCTTGGACTGCACCATCTGGCGCAGCATGCCCTCGGGCAGGGGGTCGGCCAGGCTGTAGTCGTCGATGTAGGTGTCCAGACCGTCCATGACGTTGAAGTGGGGGTCGGTGAAGAGCTTCTTCAAGGCAGCGTTCCTGACCTCGGGCGTCACGCCGCGGGCCACGAAACCGGCGTAGTCGGACTCGCGCGTGAGCAGCGCCACGTCGTCGAGCGTGAGCGCCGGGGCTGGGGCGGGCGCGGTCGGCTGTGCCACCGCTGCGACGGGCGAGATTGGCGCGATTGGCGCGATCGGCGCCGGCGGTGCCACGGCAAGCGCAGTCACCGCGGCCTGGACCGGCGGCGGCTCCGGCGTCGGCTCGGGCAGCACCTGACCCTCGCGGGCCAGCGCCTTGCGTCGCGACCAGCGGCTCAAGAAGGGGCTGTCTTCGATGGCCATGCTCGGTCTTCAGCGCTGGTCAGGGGCGCGGAACGACGCCGGTCGGCGGCGCTGCTTCGGCTCGGGCCGGTGGTGCTCGTCGGCAAAGGCCTGCAGCGCGTCGCGCACCTCGGCCGGCAGCGGCACGTTGTCGACGCGCTCCTGGGCGTCGAGCAGGCGGCCGGCCTCGTGGTACGACAGCGTCACGAACTCGGGCTGGGCTTGCGACGGGTCGCCTTCGCGGATGCGCCACATCACGAACCAGACCGGCGCGCCGGAGCTCAGGTTGAGGTAGTAGCCCTCGGCCTCGTCGCGGTGCAGCGAGACGGGCAGCCCCGGGTGCAGGAAGGTGGCGGTGTCGCCGTCGTCGCGCAGCAGGCGCGCGCTGCTGCCGAACTGGCCTTCGTCGATGAGCACGTCGGTGATGCGAAAACGCCAGTCCTCCCAGCGGCTGGGCTGCCGCAGGCGCTCGATTTGCACGGCAACGGTGAGGGTCGGGGGCTGGTTCAAGCGGACGGTTGCAGGCGATCGAACGATTCGGTCCGGGCCATCGGGCCGGGGCAGGGTGGGCGCTGAGCTTCAAAGCCCAGGGGCCACAATTCTAGGCGTCGCATTCCCCAGGCGCGATGCAGGTTTGCGCGCCCTGCGGCGCCGGCAAACAGGGCCCATTGCGACAGTTTGACCGATGCCGCGACAACTTGTCGCAAAGGCCCCGGGTGGCTACGGATTGAAGGTGCTGGTGGCCTGCGCGCTAATCGTGGGGTGGCATTGCGCACGACCGCCCGGATGGTGTCGAGCGCGCGCAAACCCGAGGAGACACCATGACCGAAAAGTCCAGCCCAACCCCCGCGACGAACGCGCTGTCGCGCCGCCGCCTGTTCGCCGGCGCCGGAGCCGTCGGTGCCGTGGCCGCTGCCGCCACGGTGCTGCCGTTGGCCAAGATTGCGGCGCCCGCGGTGGCGCAGTCGTTGCCCGCGGCCAAGGACGCCGGCTACCAGCTCACCGAACACGTCCAGCGCTACTACCAGACCGCTCGCGTCTGAAGCGCTCGACGCGAGTTTCGACAGCCACCCCGGTGACACGTCAGGCACGTCAGCTACGTCAGCCACGTCAGCCACCTCACCGGGGCCACCACCCTGCGCACACCCTGCTCCAGCCAGCCGCCGTCGCGGCTCTGAACGAGGACACCCCATGTTGCTGACCCGCAAGTCCACCTCCGCCACTTCCGCAGCGGGCACGTCCCGGCTGGTGTCCAACCTGGCGCGCAGCGTGCAGCGCGCGGTGCCCACGATGGACCGTCGCGCCTTTCTGCGCCGCTCGGGCATGGGCGTCGGCGCTGGCATCGCCGCCGGGCAGCTGACGCTGGTGAAAAAGGCCGAGGCCGCCGATCCGGCCGCCAGCGCCGGCGGCGCCAGGAAAGTCGAAGTCAAGCGCACCGTCTGTGGCCACTGCTCGGTGGGCTGCGCGGTCGACGCGGTGGTCGACAACGGCGTCTGGGTGCGCCAGGAGCCGGTGTTCGACAGTCCCATCAACCTGGGTGCGCACTGCGCCAAGGGCGCCGCGCTGCGCGAGCACGGCCACGGCGAATTTCGCCTCAAGTACCCGATGAAGCTAGTGGGCGGCAAGTACCAGCGCATCAGCTGGGACGTGGCGCTGACCGAGATCAGCGCAAAAATGTTGGAACTGCGCAAGCAGAGCGGCCCCGACTCGCTGTTCTTCGTCGGCAGCTCCAAGCACAACAACGAGCAGGCCTACCTGATGCGCAAGTGGGTGTCCTTCTGGGGCACCAACAACACCGACCACCAGGCGCGCATCTGCCACAGCACCACGGTGGCCGGTGTGGCCAACACCTGGGGCTACGGTGCGATGACGAATTCGTACAACGACATGCAGAACTCCAAGGCTGCGATGTACATCGGCAGCAACGCCGCCGAAGCGCACCCGGTGAGCATGCTGCACATGCTGCACGCCAAGGAGCGCGGCTGCAAGATGATCGTCGTCGACCCGCGCTTCACGCGCACGGCGGCCAAGGCGGATGAATTCGTGCGCTTGCGTTCGGGCGGCGACATCCCGTTCCTGTTCGGCGTGATGTATCACATCTTCAAGAACGGCTGGGAAGACAAGAAGTACATCGAGGACCGTGTCTACGGCATGGACAAGGTGCGCGACGAGGTGCTGGCCAACTGGGCGCCTGACAAGGTGCTCGAGGCCTGCGGTGTCGACGAGGCCACCACCTTCAAGGTGGCCAAGATCATGGCCGAGAACCGGCCCAGCACGGTGGTTTGGTGCATGGGGCAGACGCAGCACACCATCGGCAACGCAATCGTGCGCGCCTCGTGCCTGCTGCAGCTGGCGCTGGGCAATGTGGGCAAGTCGGGCGGCGGGACCAACATCTTCCGCGGCCACGACAACGTGCAGGGCGCAACCGACGTTGGCCCGAACCCGGATTCGTTGCCCGGTTATTACGGTATTGCCACCGGCGCATGGAAGCATTGGT
>JANMVM010000381.1:0-3916 GCA_031392695.1 Rubrivivax sp. | reverse complement strand
GCGATCGCCATCGCCGGGCCGAAAGGCGCGTGGCTGAGTTCGTCGGCGCGGCTCCACAGCAGGCGCACGGTACGCCCGGGCACGGCGCGCGCCAGCCAGGCGGCGTCGAAGGCCACGTCGTCGGCACCGTTGTGGCCATAGCAGCCGGCGCCCTCGGCATGGACGACGCGCACCGCGGCGGGCTCGAGCGCGAAGGCCAGCGCCAGATCACGCCGCAGGTTGAAGATGCCCTGGCTGTGGCTGAAGACGTGCAGGCGCCCATCGTCGCGCCAGCAGGCCAGCGCACACGACGGCGCCAGCGAAGCGTGGGCGATCCAGGGCTTGGTGTAGCGAGCACGCATCGTGCGGGCTGAGGCGGTGGTGGCGCTGCCGGTGTCGGCGACGATGCGCGTGGTGGTGGGCAGCCGGGGCAGGTCGTCCGCTTCCTCGGCGGGCCAGGGCTGCACCTGCCAGCGCGCGCCGGCCACCAGGCAGGCCAGTGCCGCGTCGGCCTGCGCCGAGGTTTCGGCCACCAGGCCCAGCAGCGAGCCGCTGCGCAGCACCAGCAGCACGCCGGGGCAGGCGCGCACCGCGTCTTCGTCGGCCAGCAAGAGCAACGCGCCGACCTGCGGCGGGTGCAGCACGCGGCCGTGGCACAGGCCGGCCGGCTTGAGGTCGTGGATGAACGAGGGCCGGCCCGCGAGCCGCGCCGGTAGGTCGACGCGCGGCACCGAGCGGCCGACGCAGCCGGCGCCTGTGTCACCGCCGGCCACCGCCTTTGCCGCGCCCACTGCCAGCAGTTCGGCGCAGGCCTGACGCAAGGCCTG
Source organism: Rubrivivax sp. (assembly GCA_031392695.1). GTDB lineage: Bacteria > Pseudomonadota > Gammaproteobacteria > Burkholderiales > Burkholderiaceae_C > Rubrivivax. Next base: position 3,110 of record JANMVM010000381.1, on the reverse strand, counting down.
GCCCGCGTCCTGCACCGACAGGCTGCCCGAAGTCACGCCCTCGTCGGGGCTGGCGTCGGTGTCGACGCTGTCCATCGTCACGCGCTGCAGCGGCAGCGCCAGCGCGTCGGCCACGATCTGCGCCAGCGCGGTGTGCAGGCCCTGGCCGAGTTCGACCTTGCCAGTGCGCACCCGCACCGAACCGTCGTCGGCCCACTGCACGCGCGCCATCATGCCGGTGGCTCCATGGCGCCAGCCGCGCTGCGCGCTGCGCGCTGCACCGCGCGCACGATGCGGTTGTGCGCGCCGCAGCGGCACAGGTGGCCTTCGAGGGCCTGGCGCACCTCGGCCTCGGTGGGCTGCGCCTGCTGGCGCAGCAGCGCCGCAGCACCCACCAGCATGCCCGAGCTGCAGTAGCCGCACTGCGCCGCCTGCTCAGCCACGAAGGCGTCGATCAAGGCCGCCGGCAGGCCCTCGACGGTGGTGACCTCGTGTCCCGCCGCCGCCTCGAGCGGGGTGATGCAGGCCGCCACCGAACGGCCATCGATCAGGACATGGCAGGCCCCGCAGTCGCCGCCGCCGCAGCCCAGCCGCGTGCCGAAGAGCGCGAGCTCGTCGCGCAGCACGTCGAGCAGGCGCGCCTGCGGCGCAGAGTGCAGCGTGTGCAGCGCGCCGTTGACGCGCAGGCCGAGCGGTTCAGCGCTCATCATTCATCCGCGGCAGCGTCACTCGACCTTGGCGCCCGAGAGCTTGACGATGCGCGCCCACTTGGTGATGTCGTCGGCCGTGTAGCGTGAAAACTCCTCGACGCCCATGCTCATCGCCGTCGTGCCCTGCGCCGCCCAGGCCTTGCGCGTCTCGGGGTTGGCGGTGATGCGCGTGATCTCGGCGTTGAGGCGGCTGACGATCGCCGCCGGCGTGCCCTTGGGCGCCATCACGCCGAGCCAGATGGTGGCTTCGTAGCCGGGCACGCCGGCCTCGGCCATCGTCGGCACGTCGGGCAACGTGGCCGCGCGCACGCGGCCGGTGGTGGCGATGGCCTTGACCTTGCCGGCCTTGACGTGCTCGCTCATGGTCGGGATGGCGTCGAACATCATCTCCAGCTGCCCGCCCAGCACGTCGGTGCGCGCACCGGCGCTGCCCTTGTAGGGCACGTGCACGATGTCGATGCCGGCCATGGCCTTGAAGAGCTCGCCGGCCATGTGGTACGGCGTGCCCGGGCCCGACGAGGCGTACGACATGCCACCCGGCTTGGCCTTGGCGGCCTTGATCAGCTCGGCCAGCGTGTTGGCCGGCAGGCCGGCCTTGGTCACCAGCACGAGGTCGGAGTAGTTGATCGGCGCCACGGCGACGAAGTCGCGCATCAGCTGATAGGGCTTGTTCGGGATCAGCGACTCGTTGACGGTGTGGGTGTTGGACATCACGAGCAGCGTGTAGCCGTCGGGCGCCGCCTTGGCCACCGCGTCGGTGCCGATCACCGAGCCACCGCCGGGCCGGTTGTCGACGATGAAGTTCTGGCCCAGAGCCTCCTGCAGGCGCTGCGCGACGAAGCGGCCGAAGACGTCGGCCGAACCACCGGGCGCAAAGGGCACGATCATGCGCACCGGCTTCGTCGGGTAGTCCGGCGCCTGTGCCTGTGCCTGTGCCTGTGCCTGTGCCTGTGCCTGTGCCTGTGCCTGTGCCTGCGCCTGCGCCGGCAGCATCGCCGCGAGCAGCAGGCCGGCCAGCGCCAGGGCGCGGACCGGGGTGGATTGGATGGAGGTCTTCATCGCTATTGGGCTGAATTGGTTTACTTTGGGCGGACACCTTCGACTCTAGCCGCCGCACCGGCGCGGGTCAATGCGGCGGACCCTCGGGCGCCCGCCGCGGGCGCCGCCGGCATCACGAGCCGAGCATGTTGGCGCGCACGTGCAGCAGGTGAGCCAGGCAAGCGGCGCGCGCGCTTTCGACGTCACGCTGCTTGAGCGCCGAGACCAGGGCGCGGTGCTCCTGCTGGTACTCCAGCCGCCGCTCGGGTGTCGCGCTGCGGCGCTTGAGCACGCCCCACTCGCCCTGCGAGCGCACCTCGCTCATGAGGCGGAAAACGCCGGTGATGAAACCGTTGTGCGCGGCGTCGGCGATGGCTTCGTGCAGCGCGGCGTCCCACTTCTCGAACTCTTCCAGAGTCAGCGACTGTTCTGCATGGTGATTGCACTCGTCCATGCGGGCGAAATCGGCAGCGGTGGCGCTGCCGATGGCCATCTCGATGATGGCCTGCTCAAGCACCAGGCGCGCGCTCATCAAGTCCGCCGGGCTGACCGCCAGGGCGCCGGCGGCGGGCATCATCTCGGCCAACGCCTGCTGGACCTGATCGGCAACGTAGGTGCCGCTGCCCACGGTCTGCGTGATCAGCCGCCGGCGCTTGAGATCGGCCAGCACGCGGCGCACGGTCGAGCGGCTGAGGCCGAATTCCTCGCTCAGCGCCCGCTCGGTGGGAATGCGGTGCCCGGCGCGCCAGGTGCGGGCCCGCAGCTTGTCCAGAATCGTCTCGCGCAGCACCGAGGCGGTGTCCATGGGCGGTGTCGGTTGAGCCAGTAAGGGCCTCAATGGTAGCATTTGGTTGAATCTGATCCCAACCCCGAGGAGACCGCCTTGCGCCTTGCCACCATTGTTCACGAGGGCCAGCAGCGGGTGGGCCGGCTGGCCGCCGACGGGCAGTCGATCGAGCTCTTCGCCGGCGACGGCAGCCACGGCGCGCTGCCGCTCATCGAAGCCGCTGCCCAGGGCCGGGCGCTGCCGCCGCTGCACGGCCGCGTGGCGCTGGCCGGTGCGCGTTTCCTGGCGCCGCTGCCGCTGCCGCGCCGCAACTTGTTTTGCGTCGGCCGCAACTACCACGCCCACGCCAATGAGTTGCGCGACAGCGTGTTCAAGGGCAACGCCCAGGCCGTAGACACCTGGCCCATCGTCTTTACCAAGGTGCCCGACTGCGTGGTGGCCACCGGCGTGCCGGTGCGACTGCCCGGCGCGGCGGTGTCGGTGCAGATCGACTACGAAGCCGAACTGGCCGTTGTCATCGGCCGCGGCGGGCGCAACATCGCGCGCGCCGATGCGCTGGGCCACGTCTACGGCTACACCATCGTCAACGACGTCAC
>JANMVM010000224.1:0-5002 GCA_031392695.1 Rubrivivax sp. | reverse complement strand
CGACTGGCCTGGCGCGGCGTCAAGCCGGTGAACCTGGACGCGCCGGTGAAGTACCTGAGCGCGGCCGAGGGCGGCGTCTCGCACTTCCGCTACGGGCGCGACAACCTGCTGCTGAGCTGGATGCACTTGCGCCTGATGCTGGAGTTCGTGCTGCGCCTGCCTGGGCTGCTGTGGCGCAGGGCGCGGCGCCTGCCGCCGTTCCAGCCTTAGCCCGTGACGGCTTCGGCTTCGTCGGCCAGCGCCGGGAACATCATGCGCGGCCCGCCGCGCAGCGCCCCGCCTGCCCGCTCGATGGCCTGGCGCAGCGCGCTGCCGTCCAGCCGCGGGTGATCGGCAGCGGCGCAGTCCAGGATCTCGGTGGCCAGCTGGCGCATCTGTACGCCGGCGGCCCGCAGCGCGGCGCGAAAGCCCGCGGCGTCGAGCCTATCGGCGAGGCTGCGGTTGAGCTCCACGAACCACGGCACCGCGGCCTGGTCGAGCAGCACCGCGTGGTTGCGCTTGCGGCTGTGCGCGCACATCTCGCGCACGAAGTTCTGCACTGCCATGTTGAGCTGCTGCATGCCGCCCATCTCGTCGCGCAGGTGCGACAGCGCCACCAGGTCGGTCATGCCGCGGTGGTAGTAGAACTTGGCCAGCACGCCCCAGTAGAAGGTGTAGTCCCAGAAGATCTTGATCGGCAGCACCTCGGGGTCACCGAAGATGCCGTACTGGTCTTGGTACAGCGTCAGCGTGTTGTCGTAGAAAGAGCGGAAGACCTGTTCGTAGACGCGCGTGTGCGCCGCCAGCGGCTGGCCGGCCTGGTCGCGCGCCACGAGGTCGGTGATATAGGTGTTGCCGATGGCGATGAAGTCGCTGCCCGGTGAGTAGAAGGGGTCGAGAAAGCGCCCGGCCTCCCCGGCCAGCGCCCAGCGCTGGTCGGAGAACACCTGTTCACAGTCGTAGCTGAAGCGGCGGAAGAAGGCGAAGTCCTGCAGCTTGTCGCGCTTGCCGTCGAGGTCGTCGAACAGGCGCGGCTGGAATTCCCGCAGCCAGTCCATCGCGCGCTCGAAGGTGTTCATCTTGTCCAGCGGGTGCCAGCGCGGGTCGGCCACGATGCCCACCGAATGCGATCCCGAGGCGAGCGGGATCAGCCAGACCCAGTAACCCGCGCCCACGAGGTGGTTGGTCGACAGCCAGCGCGTGGGCGTGACGCAGCGGCTGCGCCAGGCCGCGTCCTGCGACCATTCGTCGGGCACGATGCGCTCGCTGATGCGGAACCACACCGCGTGCGCGGCGTGGGCGTTGGCGCGTGCCAGGCCGAGCTTCTTCTTGATCAGCCCGGCGCGGCCGCAGGCGTCGATGACCCAGCGCGCCTGCGCGGTCTGCAGCGGCTGGCCGCGGCGTTGCCAGCGCACCTCGTGCGGCGCCTGCGCCGCATCGGCCAGCGTGAGCTCGCGGATCGTCGCGTCGTCGGTGAAGGTGATGCCGCGGCGCTGCACCTCCTGGCCGAGGAAGTTCTCGAAGATGCCGCGGTCGATCTGGAAGCTCTCCACCGGCATCGGGCAACTGGCACCCAGCTCGGTGACGGCCTCGATGTCGCGCCGGCCCTCGCTGAAGAAGAAGCGAAAGCCGAACTTCTTGAGCTGCGCCTCCATCAGGTGCTGCTTGAGGCCGAGCAGGTTGGCGAAGTAGTCGGCGCCGATCTCCACCGTCGACTCGCCAACCTTGTGGCAGGCCACGGGCACCGGGTGGGCACGCCGCTCCAGCACGCGCACGTCCAGCCCGGGCAGGCGCTGGCGCAGCTGCAGTGCCAGCGTCAGGCCGGCGAGGCCGCCGCCCATGATGATCACGTCGTGGGTCAAGTCGGCTCGGTTCATGGCGGGATCGGTGTCGGGCATCGTGGGGTGGATCATGCAGCAGCGCCGCCCTCGGCCGCCGAAGGCAGGCGCTGCAGTGCGATCTGCAGCGACAGCGCGGCGGACAGCGGCCACGCCAGCGCGGCATCCTGGCCGCGGGCCAGGGCCTCCAGCAGCGGCAGGGCCAGCGCGCTGGCGTTGCCGGCCAGGGCCTGCGCGGCTGGCGAGCGCAGCGCCGGCGGCGCCACCGCGGTGGCCTGCAGCGACCAGTGCAGCGCCCAGCGGCTGCGCGGCCCGGCACCCGGCGCCAGCACCAGCGCCAGCGCCAGCAGGCCGCGGCTGCGGTTGACCGAAGCCAGCGCGCCGCAGGCCTCGGTGTCGTAGGCCACCAGCATCACCGGCTGCGCGTCGGCCTGGCACTGGCTGGCCGCCTCGAGCAGGCCGGCCGCGAAGCTGTGCTCGAAGGCCGACAGCGCGGTGCTCGCGGCGTGGCTGCCGCTGCCGATCGCCCAGTAGCCCGATGCGGCGTTGTGCACCGAGTGGTGAAAGCGTGTCGGCGACAGCAGCAGCGGGTCGGCGGCCAGCGTCCTGCACATGGCATCGGTGACGGCCAGGTCGCCGTGGGCCGAGCTGAACACGGTGGCCACGTCGGCCGCGGCGTGGCCCGAGGCGGCCAGCGCCTGGGTCGCCACCTCGAGCGCCAGCAGCACCGCGTCGGGGGCGCGGCGGCGCTCGTTGGCGGCCAGCAGCGCCGGGGCCGGGCGCGCGGCCGGCTCGCCGGCGCTCACGGCCTGGCCGCTGAGTGCGGCCTGCGCCGCCGGCCAGCCCGCCAGGTGCGGCGACCACACTGCGATGCCGTCGATCCACAGCGTGCGCTTCATGGCGCGCCGCGCCCGAACAGCAGCACCGCGTTGTTGCCGCCGAAGCCGAAAGAATGGCTGGCCGCCACCTGCACCCGGCCCGGCTCGCGCTGGACCGGTTGCAGTTGCAGCTGGCGCGCGAAGGTCGGGCCCAGCGCCACGTCGGTGACGGTGCTTTGCGCGGTGCCCGAGCACAGGCCGTCGCGCAGCGCCAGCAGGCACAGCAGGGCCTCGACGATGCCGGCCGCGCCCATGGTGTGGCCGGTGAGGCCTTTGGTGGCGCTGGCGTGCACGTCGCTGCGGTAGCGGCGCGCCACCAGCGCGGCCTCGACGGCGTCGTTGCGCTCGGTGCCGGTGCCGTGCAGGTTGAGGTAGTCCACGGCCTCGGCAGCCAGCCCGGCGCGCGCCAGCGCCGCGTCCAGGGCGCGCTCGGCGCCCAGGCCCTGGGGGTGCGGCGTGGACATGTGGTGGGCGTCGTTGGCCTCGCCGTGGCCGAGCAATTGCAGCGCGCCGGGGCCGCGCTCCAGCAGGGCAAAGCCGGCGGCTTCGCCGACGCTGATGCCGTGGCCCGCTTTGCCGTGCGGCGCGGCGAAAGGCCGGCACGGATCGTTGGCGACCAAGCCCAATGCAGCAAAGCCGAACAGCACGCTGTCGCACAGCGCGTCGACGCCGCCCACCACCACGGCATCGGCCAGCCCCAGGCGCAGCCAGCGCTCGGCCTGCGCAAAGGCCTTGGCGCTCGACGAGCAGGCCGTCGACACCGTGGCGCACGGCCCCTGCAAGGCCAGCGCCTCTTGCACGAAGGCGGTCACGGCGTGCAGGTTGTTGAGCCGCTCGCTGCGCAGCGGCGCCGGAAAGCCGCCGTCGGCTGCCAGCCGGGCATAGGCCACTTCCGAGGCGCCGATGGTCGAGGTCGAGGTGCCCAGCACCAGCGCCACGCGCGTCGCGCCGTGGCGCTGCACCGCGGCCCGCACGGCGACGATAAAGCCGTCGGCCTGCAGGCCGAGCCAGGCGGCAAGCAGCGCGCGCACCGCACGCAGCGGGTGGCGTCCGCCGCCGTCCCAGTGCGCCAGCGCCGGCGGCAGGGTGCTGCCGTCGATGGCCTCCAGGCGCCCGATCCAGGCTGCCAGCGGCACGGCGGTGATGTCGTTCGGCCGCAGCGCGCTGGCGCTGCTGCGCACCGTCGCGGCCAGCGCCGGCAGTCCGAGGCCGGTGGCGCAGGCCAGGCCCTGGGCGACGATGGCCACAGCCTCGATGCGGGCCGCCGTCATGCGCTGCAAGCCGCCGGCAGCAGCCCGCGGTCGAGCCAGTCGGCCCACAGGCGGCGCCAGGGCGCCCAGTCGTGGCCGCCGGGCACGCTGTGCACCTGCGCCGCGGGCAGCGTGCTGGCAAGCAGCCGGTGGCCATCGGCAAAGCGGTCTTCGCTGCCGTAGCCCAGGTGCAGCTGCGGCGCGTCGGCCGGCCGCGCCGCCAGCCAGCGCCAGAGCTGCTGGTCGACGTCGTCGGGGGCGGACACGGCAGCCTCGCGCCAGGGCACGGGCCCACCGGCCGCGGCCACTTCCAGTAGCAGCGCGCGCCGGCCGAGGTAGGGCGCCAGGGCCACGATGCCTTCGATCGCGCCCGGGTGCCGCGCGGCATAACCCAGGGCCACGAAGCCGCCCAGCGAGATGCCGGCCAGCCAGATGCGCCGGTAGCCGCGCGCGCGGTAGGGCAGCACGACGTCTTCGTGCAGGCGATCCAGGATGCTGCCGTCGTAGACGTACTCGAGCCCGGCGCCGGCGATCACCGCGTCGACCGCCAGGCGGCGCTGGCGCAAGGCCTCGACCATGCCTTCGGCCGCCATCTCGGCGGGTGCCATGTTGGCGCCGGGCAGTAGCACCAGCAGCACCGGCGCCTGGACAGCGCAGGCGCGGTCGTCGTGAAGGAGGTCGATGCGGATGGGGCTCGGGCGCCAGATCAGCGAGCAGGCGCCGAGGCCGGCGGCGATGGGCGCCACGCAGGCCAACAGCGCCCGCCGCGGTAGCGTCACCGGTAGCCGGTGTCGCTGGCGGCGTGGATGATCCAGATCAGGTGGGCGTTGGAGTCGAAGCCCGCCGAGCCGGCAAAGATCAGCCGGCCCTGGCCCTTGTAGGCCATCTCGTAGCGGTAGCGGTCGGAGCCGAAGTAGAACGGGATCCAGGCCTTGCCGGTGACGTAGGCGCCCTGGTCGGTGGGCTGGCCGACGATGTCCATGGCCTGCTTGGCGCTCATGCCGATCTGCAGCCGCGTGAACTTGGTGCCGGGCGCGGGCCGGCCGGTGATCTCGCC
>JANMVM010000206.1:0-2162 GCA_031392695.1 Rubrivivax sp. | reverse complement strand
TAGGCGGGCATAGGACGCGGTTAGCGAAGGGCGAGGGGCCCCGCGCGGCCACGAAGGGGCCGCTTCGTGGCCCGTGGGGATCGACCAGCGCAGCGGCCGGCGAGTGGCGCGGGCTCGATGCCCGCGTCGCGAGAAACCAGGGCGGGACGCCGAAGAATCATCATTCGCGCGTCACTCGCATCACCTCTTCGGGCGACGTGATGCCTTCCTCGACCAGCCGCTCGCCGTCCTCGCGCATCGAACGCAGCCCGGCGGCGCGCGCCGCCGCGGCCAGCTCCTGCTCGGCAGCGCGGTTGTGGACCAGGGTCTGCACCTGCTCGTTGACGGTCATCAGCTCGTAGACGCCGGTGCGCCCTTTGTAGCCGGTGTGGGCGCAGTGCGCGCAGCCCACCGGGTGCCAGTGGCCGTCGTCGCCCTGCTTCCTGCAGTGCAGGCACAGCTTGCGCACCAGGCGCTGCGCCAGCACGCCGAGCAGGCTGCTGCTGAGCAAGAAGGGCTCGACGCCCATGTCGATCAGCCGCGTCACGCTGCTCGGCGCGTCGTTGGTGTGCACGGTGGCCAGCACGAGGTGGCCGGTGAGGCTGGCCTGGATCGCGATCTGCGCGGTCTCGAAGTCGCGGATCTCGCCGATCATGATGACGTCCGGGTCCTGGCGCAGGATCGCACGCAGGGCTTTCGCAAACGTGAGGTCGATCTTCGGGTTGACCTGCGTCTGCCCGATGCCCGGCAGCTCGTACTCGACCGGGTCTTCGACCGTCAGCACGTTGGTGGTGGCGGTGTCGACACGCCCCAGCGAGGCGTACAGCGTCGTCGTCTTGCCCGATCCGGTGGGCCCGGTGACGAGCACGATGCCGTGCGGCTGCTGGATGAGCCTGGCAAAGCTGCTCAGCACCTCGCCGTCCATGCCCAGGCCCTCGAGCGTGAAGCGCGATTCGGTCTTGTCCAGCAGGCGCAGCACGGCGCGTTCGCCATGCGACGAAGGCAGCGTGCTAACGCGCACGTCGATGGCGCGGCCGCCGATGCGCAGGCTGATGCGGCCGTCCTGCGGCAGGCGTTTCTCGGCGATGTCGAGCTCGGCCATGATCTTCAGGCGCGAGATCATCGCCGCGTGCAGCGCCTTGTTGGGCTGCACCACCTCGCGCAGCGTGCCGTCGACGCGGAAGCGCACCGAGCTGCTGCGCTCGTAGGGCTCGATGTGGATGTCGCTGGCGCCGTCTTTCGCCGCCTGCGTCAGCAGCGCGTTGAGCATGCGGATGATGGGCGCGTCGTCGGCGGCCTCGAGCAGGTCCTCGACCGCCGGCAGCTCCTGCATCATGCGCGACAGGTCGACGCCGCTCTCGACTTCGCCGATGACCGCGGCAGCGCTGCTCTCGCCGCCGGCATAGGCCGCGGCGATGCGCTGGCCCAGCGTGGCGGTGGCTTCGTGCTCGAAGCGCGCCACGTCGAACAGGCGCGTCACCTCGGCCAGCGCCGAGGCCGGCGTGGTCTCGCCGGCCCACAGCAGCAGCTGCTCGCCGTCGTCCTCGAGCAGCAGCGTGTGGGCCTTGGCGAAGGCGTAGGGCAACGGGTGGCGGCTGGCCATGGCAGGCGCGCCCTCAGGGGGCCTTGGGCGCCAGGCTGGCCGGCGGTGCGCTGGCCGCGCCGGCCGGCGCACGCAGCGGTGGCAGCACCGGCGACTCGTTGATCGGCATCACGAAGCTGGGCGGCGGCTGCGCGGCCTTCTGCTCGCCGCGGATCTGCTCGTAGCGGTCGAGCGACAGGCGGTTGGCGCTGTCGGCATCGCGCAGCACGATGGGGCGCAGGAAGACGATCAGGTTGGTGCGCCGGCGCTCGCGGCTTTCGCTGCGAAAGAGCGCGCCCAGCAAGGGGATGTCGCCGAGCACCGGGACCTTGTTGCGCGTCGTCACGAAGCGGTCTTCGATGAGCCCGCCGAGCACCAGGATGGCGCCGTCGTCGACGACCACCGTGTTCTCGATCGAGCGCTTGGTGGTCGACGGCCCGGCATTGGTGGTGCCCGCCGCCGTGGTCTCCTTGACGCTGCTCTGCTCCTGGAAGATCGTCATGCGCACTGCGCCGCCTTCGCCGATCTGCGGCCGGATGCGCAGCGTGATGCCGACGTCCTTGCGCTCGATGGTCTGGAACGGGTTGGTGGTGGCGCCGCC
>JANMVM010000186.1:0-19831 GCA_031392695.1 Rubrivivax sp. | reverse complement strand
GGCCGAGCCAGGCCTCCACCGCTTCGACGGTGTCGAAGGACTCGACGCTGGCACCCCAGGCCTTGAGCAGCACCACGAGGCCCTCGCGCACCGCCATCTCGTCTTCGACGACGACGATCTGACGGCCCTGCAGAGTCAGATCGTCGTCGTCGAAGACGAGATGGCGGTGCGCGAGGGCCTCGTGGTGCTGATCAAGGCCTGGGGTGCCAGCGTCGTGTCCTTCGACACCGTAGAAGCGGTGGAGGCCTGGCTCGGCCAGCCGGTGGCCGCGGTGCCCGACCTGCTGCTGGTCGACTACCGCCTGCCCCAGGGCCGCACCGGTGTCGACGCGCTCGGGCTCATCCGCGCGCGCTGGCCGCAGGCCCGGCTGCCGGCGATCGTGATCACCGGCAGCAGCCTCGGCGGCCACGAGGACGAGGCCGTCACGCACGAGTACCACCTGCTCATCAAGCCGGTGCTGCCCAACAAGCTGCGGGCAATGATCGCCTTCAAGCTGGGCGTGCGCTGAAGCTCAGCCCTGGCGCGGCCTCTCAGCCGGGCAGGGTGCCGGGCAGCAGGATGCGGCGGTCGACGGTCTGGATCTGGGTGTGGCCGCAGAAGGCCATCGTCACGTCGAGTTCCTTGTGGATGATCTGCAGCGCCTGGGTCACGCCGGCTTCACCCATCGCACCCAGGCCGTAGCACATGGCGCGGCCGATCATGGTGCCGCGCGCGCCCAGGGCCCAGGCCTTGAGCACGTCCTGGCCACTGCGGATGCCACCGTCCATCCAGACCTCGATCTGCTCACCCACCGCGGCCACGATGGCCGGCAGGGCCTCGATGCTGCTGGGGGCGCCGTCGAGCTGGCGCCCGCCGTGGTTGCTGACGACGATGGCGTCGGCACCGCTCTTCACCGCCAGCTTCGCGTCCTCGACATCCATGATGCCCTTGAGGATGAGCTTGCCGCCCCACTGCTCCTTGACCCAGGCGACATCGGCCCAGGACAGGCGCGGATCGAACTGCTCGTTGGTCCACGAAGCGAGCGACTTCATGTCGCTGACCTCCTTCACGTGGCCCACCAGGTTGCCAAAGGTGTGGCGCCGCGTGCCCAGCATGCCCAGGCACCAGCGCGGCTTGCTGGCCATGTTGAGCAGATTACCCAGCGACGGAATGGCCGAGGCGCGCAGGTGGTTCTTGAGGTCCTTGTGGCGCTGGCCGATGACCTGCAGGTCCAGCGTCAGCACGAGCGCGCTGCAGCGGGCTGCCTTGCAGCGACCGATCATGCGCGCCATGGCGTCGCGGTCGCGCATCATGTAGAGCTGGAACCAGAACGGCGATTGCGTGTTCTCGGCCACGTCCTCGATCGAGCAGATGCTCATCGTCGACAGCGTGAAGGGGATGCCGAACTTCTCTGCCGCGCGCGCGGCGTGGATCTCGCCGTCGGCGTGCTGCATGCCGGTCAGGCCGACGGGCGCAATGCACACCGGCATCTTGACGTCCTGCCCCACCCTCTGGGTGGCGGTGCTGCGGTTTTCCATGTTCACGGCCACGCGCTGGCGCAGCTTGATCTTCTGGAAGTCCGCGCTGTTGGCGCGGTAGGTGCTCTCGGTCCAGCTGCCGCTGTCGGCGTAGTCGTAGAACATGCGCGGCACGCGTTTTTGCGCCAGCACGCGCAGGTCTTCGATGGTGGTGATGACGGTCATGGTGGGTGTTGTCTCCTCGGGTCCTGATGCTAGCCAGCTGGCGCCGCAGCGAGCGGAAGATTGTTCAGGCCAGGCGCGAAAGATGGGCTTGCGCTGCGCGCTCGATCTGCGCGCAGGTGGCCAGCAGCCAGGCCACGAAGACGGGCGCTGCGCCGCCGTCGGCGTGGGGCAGCACGACGTAGTGGTTGACGGGCTCGGCCACGACCTTGAAGAGCGGCACCAGCGCGCCGCTGTCCAGCCAGTGGCGCGCCAGCGTTGGCCGGCCGAGGGCCACGCCCTGGCCGCTGACGGCGGCCTCCAGCGTCAGCCCCAGGTCCACCAGCTTGGGCCCGCTGGCAGGCTCGGGCCAGTCCAGGCCGGCAGCGCGCAACCAAGGCGCCCAGGGTTCGATGGGTGTGCGCAGCAAGGGGGCCTGCGCCAGGTCAGCAGGCGTGCGCAGGGGCGGCAGGCGGGCCAGCAGCGCCGGCGCCGCCATCGGCAGCACGCGGTCGTGCAGCAGCACGCGCCCGGGCAGGCCGTGGCCGTGGCGCACCTCAACGTCGGCATCGCTGGCCTGGCTGTCCAGGAAGGGGATCGAGAGCACGACTTCGAGCTCGATGTCCGGGTGCGCCGCGGTAAAGGACTGCAGCTGCGGCACCAGGATCTGGCGCGCGAAAGTCGGCGGCGACGTCACGCGCAAGCGCTGCAGCTTGTGCAGGCGGCGCTGGTGCTGGGGCATGGCCGCCAGCAAAGCCAGCGCCTGGCTCACCTGCTGCAGGTACTCGCGCCCGGCGGCCGTCAGCGCCAGCGCGCGCGCCGCGCGCACGAAGACCGGCGTGCCCAGCAAATCCTCGACCGCGGCCACGCGCTTGCTGACGGCGCTGGCGCTGACGGCCAGTTCTTCGGCCGCGCGCTCGAAGCTGCCCAGCCGCGCCGCGGCCTCGAAGGCGCGCAGGCCGTCGATGGAAGGGAAACGCAGCTCGGCGGCCATCGGCGCGCAGTCTATGCCCCGCGACAGCCGCGACAGCCGCCACAGCCGCTACAGCCGCTACAGCCGCACCAGCGAGCCGGCGCGCACGCCGAGCAGCCGGATGCGTCGCGCCAGGTCAACGCGCTTGAGGCACTGGCCGGCGGCGTGGCGGATGGCTGCGGCGTCGACCACCGGTTCGGCCAGCGTCAAGTCGCGCGTCACGGTCTTGAAGTCTTCGAAGCGAAGCTTGATGCCGATGGTGCGACCCGCATAACCCTTGCGCTGCAGATCGGTGGCCACCTGCTCGGCCAGTTCGGTGAAGACGCGCGTGAGCTCGCTGCGGTCGCGCACGGCGTGGAGGTCGCGATCGAAGGTGGTTTCGCGGCTCATGCTCACGGGCTCGCTGTGCGTTACCAGCGGCCGATCGTCGATGCCGTGCGCGGCATCGAACAGCCAGCGCCCGTAGCTGCGGCCGAAGTGCTCGGTAAGGAAGGCGCGTTCGCGCGCGGCCAGGTCGGCAATGGTGCGGATGCCCATGTCGGCGAGCCTGGCGCCGGCCTTGGGGCCGATGCCGTTGATGCGCCGCACCGGCAGCGGCCAGATGCGTGCTGGCACCTCGGCCGCGGTGAGCACGGTCAGGCCGTCGGGCTTGTCGAGCTCGCTGGCGATCTTGGCCAGCAGCTTGTTGGGGGTGACGCCCACCGAGCAGGTCAGCCCGGTGGCGCGCTGGACGGTGTTGCGGATCTCCTGCGCCACCGCGCGCACGCCGCCGGTGGTGTCGAAGCCGATCGGGTCCTGCGCGCCGGGCACGTCGGTGAGGTCGATGTAGATCTCGTCGATGCCGCGGTCTTCGATCAGCGGCGCGACCTCGGCCACCGCGGCCTTGAACCGGCGCGAGTAATGGCGGTACTGCTCGAAGTCCACCGGCAGCAGCACCGCCTGCGGCGCCATCCCGGCGGCCTTCATGAGCCCCATGCCGCTGTGCACCCCGAGGTCGCGCGCTGGGTAGGTGGCGGTGGTGATGACGCCGCGACCGGTGTAGCCGGCCAGGGTGGCAAAGCGGCGCGTGCCGTCCGGCTGCAGCACCGGCTGGTGGCGCCGACCGCCGCCGATGACCACCGCTTGCCCGGCCAGCTCCGGGTAGCGCAACAGCTCCACCGAGGCATAGAAGGCATCCATGTCGAGGTGGGCGATCCAGCGGCGGGGTGGCATGGGGGCGGTGGCGTGGCGAGAGTGGAGCCCGCCCGAAGCTGCAGCGGGCCAGCTGCCGGTCGAGCAATCTGGCGAGCGGTCTGGCGAGCGTACAGCGGGGATGAATTGGTACTCTCTGAAACAATTCGACATACAAATGTGCAAGATGCACATTTATACTGCGACTCATGCGGTGGCCGGTGTGGCCGCCGCGCTCACCAGGAGCCATCCATGCTGAACCTTCGATTGACCCACTGGCGCGCCACCCTGGCGGCCACGGCCGCCATTGGCGCCACGGCACTGCTCGTCGCTTGCGGCGGTGGCGGTGAAGAAGCGGCCACCACGGTCGTCACCCCGGCGGCCGCCACCACCTACACCCAGGGCGCGATCAGCGGCTTCGGGTCCGTGATCGTCGGCGGCGTGCGCTTCGACGACTCGCTGGCCACGGTGGCCGACGACGACGGCAACGCCAAGACCCGCAGCGACCTCAAGCTGGGCATGATGGTCGAGGTCGACGCCGGCACCGTGAACCGCAGCGCGGCCACGGCCGCTGCCCTGGCCATCCGCCTGGGCAGCGAGATCGTGGGCCCGGTGGGCACCATCGACACCGTGGCCTCCACCGTCAAGGTGCTGGGCCAGACCGTGCTGGTCACGACGAGCACGATCTTCGACGCCAGCCTGTCCGGTGGCCTGACGGCGCTGACGGCCGGCGCGGTGGTGGAGGTGCACGGCATCCTCGACACCGCCAACGCGCGCATCGTGGCCACCCGCATCGAGCCCAAGGCCGGCGCGCTGGCCTTCAAGCTGCGCGGTGCCATCACGGCGCTGGACACCACGGCCAAGACCTTCAAGATCAACGGTGAAGTCATCTCGTATGCCAGCCTGCCGTCTGGCAACGTGCCCCCGGGCCTGACCAATGGCCAGATCGTGCGCGTGCTGCTGCAGACGACGAAGGTCGGCGGCGTCTGGGTGGCCACCGGCCTGCGCGGCGGCCTGCGGCTGCCGGAAGCGCGGCGTGAAGCCCACGTCGAAGGCGTGATCACGGTCTTCACCACGGGCACCAACTTCGAGATCAATGGCCTCAAGGTCGATGCCGCCAACGCCAGCTTCCCCGACGGCACCACCGGCATCGTGCTGGGCGCCCATGTCGAAGTCGAAGGCACGGTCACTGGCGGCGTGCTCGTGGCCACCAAGGTCGAGATCGAGGAGCGTCACAACCAGGGCCTGCGCGAGTGGGAACTGCATGGCGACATGAGCAACTTGAGCATCACCGACAAGACCTTCGCGCTGCGCGGCGTCACCGTCTGGTACGGCGGCACGGTGGAGTTTCGCGGCGGCACGGCGGCCACGCTGGCCAATGGCAAGCGCGTCGAAGTCAAGGGCGTGCTCAGCACCGACCGCACGCGGCTCGAGGCCCGTCGCATCAGCTTCGAGTGATGGCTGCCGATTGACGCTCTCACGGCCCAGGCCGGCTGCCCATGCGGGGCCGGCCCGATCCCGAAGTGAATCCGACTGAAGTCACCCCCCCGGCGCCCGGCACGGACCCTGAGCAGCAAGCGCTGCAAGAGGCCCTGGCCGGGCTCATGGCGTCGGTGGCCCGCCTCGGCGTGGCTCGGGGCATGCCCTATGCCGCGGTCGAGGACATGCTGCGCCTGGCCTTCGTGCAAGCCGCCGCGCGGGCCCACCCGGGCCTGGCAGAACATCGCAAGGTCAGCCGCATCACCACCACCACCGGCATCAACCGGCGCGAGGTGACGCGGCTGGTGGCCCAGCAGGCCCAGGGCCGCGCGCCGCGCGGGCGCTCGCTGGCCAGCGAGGTCTTTGCCCACTGGCGCACGCAGCCGCCCTACCGTGGCGCGGACGGCCAGGCGCGGGCGCTGCCGCGCCAGGGGCCGGCCCCGAGCTTCGAGACGCTGGCGCAGGCGGTCACGCGCGACGTCCATCCACGCAGCCTGCTCGACGAACTGGTGCGACTGGGCCTGGCGCGCTGGGACGAAGTCGCCGACAGCGTGAGCCTGCAGCGCGAGACCTTCGTGGCCAGCGGTGATGTCGCGCGCCAGCTCGGCTTTCTGGGCGACAACGTCGGCGACCACCTGCGCGCCGCGGTCGAGAACGTGCTGGGCGGCGAAGACCCCCTGCACTTCGAGCAGGCGGTGTTTGCCGACGGACTCTCGGCCGCATCGATGGCCGCCGTGCGACCCACGGTGCACGCCCAGTGGCAGACGCTGCTGGCGGCCATCGTGCCGGCGCTGGAAGCCGGCGTGGCGGCCGACGCCAGGCTGCAACCGCCAGCGCAGGGCCGCCTGCGCGTGGGCCTGTACACCTATCACGAAGGGGGCGCGGCAGCGCCGCCACCCACCGAGCGCGCCGGGCCCCCGGCGCGCGCCAAGCGAAAGAGCTGACATGCATGGCATCACCACCCCGCTTTTGATCTGGCGCGCCGGCCTGCTTGCCGCGCTGACCGCGATGGCCATCGCCGGCTGCGGCGGCGGCGTCGGCACCGGCGGCACTGGCGGCAACGCGACGGCCTACGCAGCGGGGCCGATCACCGGCTTTGGTTCGGTCATCGTGGGGGGCGTGCGCTTCGACGACAGCGCCGCCGCGGTCGAGGACGGCGAGGGCGGCCGCCGCTCGCGCGACGAACTGCGCCTGGGCATGACCGTCGAGGTCGACAGCTCGGCCATCAGTACCGGCACCAGCGGCTCCAGCGCAAGCGCCAGCCGCATCCGCTTCGACAGCGAGATGAGTGGCCTCGTCGGCGCGCTGGACTTGAGCGGCAGCGCCTTCACGCTGCTCGGACAGCGCGTGAGCGTCGACGCCAGCACGGTGTTCGACGACCGGCTCGAAGGCGGCGGCCTGGCCGCGCTGCGCATCGGCCAGGCGGTGGAGGTGTACGCCGTGTACGACGTCGTGGGTGGCCGCTACCGCGCGACGCGGCTCGAACAGGCCAGCCTGGCCGGCGGCCTGCGCCTGCGCGGGCCGGTGGCGCAGCTGGACACCGCGGCGCAGACGCTGCGGGTGGGCGCCACCAGCTACAGCTACGCCGGGGCCAGCGGCATGCCGGCCGACCTGGCGGTGGGGCAGTTCGTGCGCCTGCGCCTGGCCCTGGTGGCGCTGCCCACGCCGCGCTGGGTGGTGCAGTCCTTCACCACCGCGCTGCAGCCCTTGGCCGACGCCGATGCGGCCAAGGTCGAAGGCCTCGTCAGCGCTTTCAGCTCGGCCATGGTCTTCAGTGTCAGCGGGCGCACGGTGGACGCCACTGCGGCCAGCTTCCCGGGCGGCTCGGCGGGGCTGGCCGTCGGCGTGCGGGTCGAGGTCGAGGGCACGCTCAGGGCCGGCGTGTTGCGCGCCAGCAAAGTGAGCATCGTGAGCGACGACGAGGTGCGCGACCGCGGCTTCGAGCTCATCGGCGCCATCAGCGCCGTCAACGCCGCGCAGGCCACGATCACGCTGCGCGGCCTGACGGTGAGCACGGCGCGCGCTGACCTGCGCTACGACGACGGCAGCGCGGCCAACCTGGTGGTGGGCCGCAACGTCGAGGTCAAGGGCGTGCTGGCGGCGGACCGCCGCACGCTCGAGGCGACGCGCATCCGCTTTCGCTGAGGCGGCCCGCGAACCGGGGGTGCTGCGGGGGTGCCTGGGGCTCGCCAGCGCCCCGGCACGGCCCTACACTGAGGCCACCGAACTTCTTCGGGAGGCAACATGACCGACACCCCCGAGCAGCGCGCACTCACCGCCTCCACCGTGGCGCTGATTGTCGCCGTGGCCTGCATCGCGCTCTTCCTGCCGCCGCTGGTGGCGCTCACCGTCGAGTCGCCGCTGCGCAGCGCTGCCACCGGCCTGGCGCTGGCCACAGCCTTGCTGCTGCACTGGATCTTTCTGGGCCTGGGCGCCCGTCGCATGGGGCGGTCTGCCGGCGCCTGGGTGGCGCTGTCGGTGATGCTGTGCCCGGTGGGCAGTGCCGCGGCGCTGATCCTGCTCAGCTGGTTCAGCGACGAAGCCCGTGCGCCCGCCGCGCACGGCGCTTGAAGCGCGACCGGGCTGGGCTGGCCTGGCGGCGCTGGCCTTCGCTGCCATCGGCGCGGCGGTGAGCCCGCGCGCGCTGATGGCGGCACCCGACGTCGCGGGCTTGGCCCAGGAAGTCGAGGCCGCAGAACGGCGCTTCGCCCGCAGCATGGCCGATCGCGATCACGCGGCCTTCGTGGCCTTGCTGTCGGAGCAGGCGGTGTTCTTCGGCGAGCGCCAGGTGCTGCGCGGCAAGGCCGCGGTGGCGGCGGGCTGGAAGGGCTTCTTCGAAGGCCCGGCGGCGCCGTTTTCCTGGGCCCCGGACCGTGTCGAGGTACTGGCCGACGGCACGCTGGCCTTGTCCACCGGCCAGGTGCGCGATGCCGCCGGCCAGGCCATCGCGCGCTTCAATTCGATCTGGCGCCTGGAGGCGCCGGGGGTGTGGCGGGTGGTCTTCGACAAAGGTCAGCCGGCCGATCGCTGAAGGCCTTCAGCCCGCGGCCAGGCGCTGCCGATGGCGCTCAAGCTGCAGCCGCACCTGCGCCGGCGCCGTGCCACCGAGCACCTGGCGCGCGTTGAGCGAGCCGCGCAGCGTCAGCACCTCGGCCACGTCGGCGCCGATGCCGGCGTGCAGCGCCTGCAACTCGGCCAGCGGCAGCTCGGCCAGGTCGACGCCGCGGTCGATGGCGATCTTCACCGCGTGGGCCACGGTCTCGTGTGCGTCGCGGAACGGCAGGCCCTTCTTGACCAGGTAGTCGGCGAGGTCGGTGGCAGTGGCATAACCTTTGAGTGCCGCGCGCTCCATGGCGTCCTTCTTGACCAGCATGCCGCCGACCATCTCGGCCATGATGCGCAGCGTATCCGACAGCGTGTCCACGGTGTCGAAGAGCGGTTCCTTGTCCTCCTGGTTGTCCTTGTTGTAGGTCAGCGGCTGGCCCTTCATGAGCGTGATCAGCCCCATCAGGTGGCCGACGACGCGCCCGCTCTTGCCGCGCGCCAGCTCGGCGACGTCGGGGTTGCGCTTCTGCGGCATGATGGAACTGCCGGTGCAGTAGCGGTCGGCGAGGTCGATGAAGCCGAAGTTCTGGCTCATCCACAGCACGATCTCTTCGGCCAGGCGTGAGACATGGACCATCGTGATGGCAGCGAAGGCCGCGAACTCGAGCGCGAAGTCGCGGTCGCTGACCGCGTCCAGGCTGTTCTGGCACACGCTGTCGAAACCCAGCGCGCGCGCCACGCGCTCGCGGTCCAGCGGGTAGCTGGTGCCGGCCAGCGCGGCAGCACCCAGCGGCAGGCGGTTGGTGCGCTTCCTGACATCGAGCAGGCGCTCGGCGTCGCGCGCGAACATCTCGACATAGGCCAGCAGGTGGTGCGCAAAGCTCACCGGCTGCGCCACCTGCATGTGCGTGAAGCCGGGCATCACGGTGTCGGTGTGCAGCGCGGCCACGGCCACCAGGGCGCGCTGCATGTCGGCCAGCAGCAGGCCGAGTTGGTCGATCTCGCCGCGCAGCCACAGCCGCACGTCGGTGGCGACCTGGTCGTTGCGGCTGCGGCCGGTGTGCAGCCGCTTTCCCGCGTCGCCCACCAGCGCGGTCAGCCTCGCCTCGATGTTGAGGTGCACGTCCTCGAGCTCGAGCTTCCACTCGAAACGGCCGCCTTCGATGTCGGCCACGATCTGCGCCATGCCGCGCTGGATGGCCGCCAGATCGTCGGCGCCGATGATCTGTTGCGCCGCCAGCATCTCGGCGTGCGCCAGGCTGCCGTCGATGTCGGCGCGCCACAGGCGCTGGTCGAAGCCGACGCTGGCGGTGTAGCGCTTGACGAGTTCGCTCATCGGTTCGCTGAACAGCGCCGACCAGGCTTGGCTCTTGTTGGCCAGGGGATCTTGGGACATGCGGTGAGGGGGGCGCAAAGGCCGCTGCAGACGGACTTCGTATTATCCGGCCCGACATGAGCACGCTGCCGTGAGCCCCCCCGACCCCGTCCCGCCCGGCGCCGCGCAAGATTCGCGCCCGGCCTTGAGCCGCCCGGCCAGCCTGTGGCCCGAGAGCGGCCAGGCCGGCACCGCAGCGAGCTCGCAGTTCGTGCCCACGCGCTTCGACCCGCTGTCCGAGGAGCGCAGCCGCCTGGACGCCCAGGCCAGCGCCACCTTCGACGTCTGCCACCCCGCGCTGGCGCTGCGCGCGGTGCTGCTGGTGCAAGCCGTGTTGGCGCTGGTGGCGCTAGCTGGCGCCGGCGACGCGCCGCAGTGGCTGGCGCGCCAGGCGGTGCTGGCCTTCGGCGGCGTGGCGGCGACGCTGCTGTGGCTGGTGGTGCTGTGTGCGCTGCGGCAGGCCCTGCTGGGCTGGCCACCGGCGGCGCGCTCGACCTGCGTGCTCTTGCTGGGCGCGCTCGTCGCCAGTGCCGCCTGGGCGCCGCTGGCCTGGGCCGGGCTGGCACAAGGCGGTGTCCTGCAGGGCACCGCGGTGGCGCTGGGCGGCCTGGCGATGGCCGGCGTGCTGTGGGCCTGGCTCGATCTGCGCGCCCGCATCTGGCACCCGGCCAACGCCAGCGCCCGCCTGGCCGAGCTGCAATCGCGCATCCGGCCGCACTTTCTGTTCAACGCGCTCAACACCGCGCTGGCGCTGGTGCGCGTCGACCCAGCGCGCGCCGAGAGCGTGCTCGAGGACCTGGCGCAGCTGTTCCGGGTCGCGCTCGCCGAGGTCGGCGCCTCGGTGACGCTGGAAGACGAGATCGACCTCGCGCGCCGTTACCTGGCCATCGAGGTCGTGCGCTTCGGCCCGCGCCTGTCGGTGCAGTGGCAGATCGATCCGCAGGCCGCCGGGGCCCGCGTGCCGCCGCTGCTGCTGCAGCCGCTGGTCGAGAACGCGGTGCGCCACGGCATCGAGCCGGCGCAACGCGGCGGCCGCGTGCTGGTGCGCACGCAGCGCCAGCGCGGCCAGGTGGTGGTGACGGTGAGCAACACGCTGGGCGGCGCGGACGAAGAACCCGGCGCGCCCGGCCACGGCATGGCGCTGCACAACATCCGCGAGCGGCTGCGCCTGCTGCACGACGTGGCGGCGCAGTGCGACGTCTGGCGCGAAGCCGGCGTCGACGGCGGCGCTGACCTGTTCCACGCCCGCATCGTGCTGCCGGCGCCGTGACGGCATGAAGGTGCTCATCGTCGACGACGAAGCGCTGGCGCGCCTGCGCCTGCGCTCGCTGCTCGAAGGCATGCCCGAGCTGACACTGCAGATCACCGCCGAGGTGGCCGATGCCGATGAAGCCTTGCTCGCTCTGCGCGACCAGGCCGCCGACGTCGTGCTGCTCGACATCGGGCTGCCCGGCCGCGGCCCCCATGCCGGGCTGCGGCTGGCCGTGGCGCTGAAGGCGCTGCCGCAGCCGCCAGCGGTGATCTTCGTCACCGCGCACGCCGAGCACGCGCTGCAGGCCTTCGAGCTCGAGGCCCTCGACTACCTGACCAAGCCGGTGCGCCGCGAGCGCCTGCTGGCGGCGCTGCAGCGCGCGCAGCAGCGCCTCGTGCTCTTGCAGGGCGCGGTGGCCGCGGCGCCGCCGGAGCCTGTGATCGTGGTCCACGACCGCGGCCGCGTGCTGCGCCTGCCGGTGCCCGAGGTGCTGTACCTCAAGGCCGAGCAGAAGTACGTCACGCTGCGCACCGCCGGCCACACCCATGTGCTGGACGACGCACTGGCCGACCTGGAACTGCGCCTGGGCGAGGGCTTCATCCGCATCCACCGCAATGCGCTGGTGGCGGTGCGGGCGATCCGCGCGCTGGAACTGCGCGGCGCCGATGCCGACGGCTGGGCGGTGCGGGTGGCCCCGGTCGACGAGTGGCTGGCGGTGTCGCGCCGCCAGGTGGCTGCCGTGCGCTCGGCGCTGCAGGCCGGATCAGCGTCGTAAACCCTCGGCGCCGCGGTGCCGGCGGCACATCATGGGCTGCAGGCTTTTGCCCTGCCGCGCCGGCCCGCGCCCCGCTCAGCCGGTGTTGCGCAAGCCCGCCGCGATGCCGTTGATCGACAAGTGGATGCCGCGCCGCAGGCGCTCCACGCCGTCCTGGCCGTCCTTGCGATTGCGGTAGCGGCGCATGAGCTCGACCTGCAGGTGGTTGAGCGGGTCGAGGTAAGGGAAGCGGTGCGCGATGCTGCGCGCCAGCGCGGGGTTGGATTGAAGCCGATCGGGCTGCCCCGTGATCAGGCTCAGGGCTTCGTCGGCGCGCTGCCATTCGGCCCGCAGCTGGCCGAAGATGCGCTTGGCCACGGCCTTGTCCTCGACCAGCTCGACATAGCGCGCGGCGATGCGCAGGTCGCTCTTGGCCAGCACCATGTCGAGGTTGGACAGCAGGGTGCGAAAGAACGGCCACTGCTTGTGCATGCGCTGCAACAGCTCGGTGCGCTCGGCGCGGTCGCCCCTCGCGCCCGGGGCGCGGCCCCCTGCCGCCAGGAAGGCCTCGATGGCGGTGCCGAAGCCGCACCAGCCCGGCAGTGCCATGCGGCACTGGCCCCATGAAAAGCTCCAGGGAATGGCGCGCAGGTCTTCGATCGCGCGCGTGGCCTTGCGGCTGGCCGGGCGCGAGCCGATGTTGAGCTCGGCAATCTCGCGGATCGGCGTGGCGGCGAAGAAGTAGTCGGTGAAGCCCGGTGTTTCGTAGACCAGTTTTCGGTAGGCCTTGAAGCTGGCCTCGCTGATCTCGGCCGCCGCGTCCAGGAAGGCCTGGGGCGCGCTCTTGGTCGGGTGCAGCAGGGTCGCCTCGAGCGTGGCCGCGACCAGGGTCTCGAGGTTGCGGCGGCCGATCTCGGGGTTGGCGTACTTGGACGCGATGACCTCGCCCTGCTCGGTGAGGCGGATCTGCCCGTTCACCGTGCCGGGTGGCTGCGCCAGGATGGCCTGGTAGCTGGGGCCGCCGCCGCGGCCGACGGTACCGCCGCGGCCGTGGAACAGGCGCAGCGTGATGGCATGCTCGCGGCCGATTTCTGCGAACAGCGCCGCCAGCGCGATCTCGGCGCGGTACAGCTCCCAGTTGCTGGTGAAGGCGCCGCCGTCCTTGTTGCTGTCGCTGTAGCCCAGCATCACGTCCTGCTCGCCCACCGGCCCCGGGCTGCTGGCCAGCACCAGCGCCAGGATGCCGGGCAGGGCGTAGAAGTCGCGCATGATGGGTTCGCTGCGGCGCAGGTCGCCAATCGTCTCGAACAGCGGCACCGTGATCAGCGCGGCGCGGGCGCTGCTGCTGCCCTGGCCGTCCAGCGTGCCGGTGAGCAGCCCGGTCTCTTTCTGCAGCAGCAGCACTTCGAGCAGGTCGCTGACTTCTTCGGTGTGGCTGATGATGTAGTGGCGGATGGCTTCGCGGCCAAAGCTGGCGAGCGCGCGGCGCGCGTTCTCGAAGATCGCCAGCTCGTCGCGCGCCAGCTCGGAGTAGACCGCGCCATGCACGCGCAGCGGCCGGGCGTCGTTGAGCAGGGCCAGCAGGCGCTCACGGCGCGCGGCCTCGGGCAGCGCGCTGTAGTCGGGCTCGACGCGCGCCACGCGCAGCAACTCGGCGACCACGGCCTCGTGCTGGTCGGAGCTTTGCCGCAGGTCCAGCGTGGCGAGGTGAAAGCCGAAGACCTGCACGGCGCGCATCAGCGGCGCCAGTCGCGGCCCGACGAGCGCCTGCGCGTGGTGGCTGCCGAGCGAGCGCTCGATGACCTGCAGGTCGAGCAGAAAATCCTCGGCCCGGGCGTACGGCGCCTGTGGCGCAACGGCGTGGCGCAGCGCTTCGGTGCCGGTGAGCGACTCGAGCGTGGCGGCCAGGCGCGAGTAGATGCCGATCAGCGCGCGCCGGTAGGGCTCGTCCTGGCGGTGCTCGCTGGTGTCGGGCGAGCGCGCCGCCAGCGCCAGCATCTCTTCGCTCACCGGCGCCAGTGTGCCGCTGATCGACAGCTCCGCGCCCAGCGAGTGGACTTCGGTCAGGTAGTGGCGCAGCACGACCTCGGCCTGGCGCGACAGCGCGTGTTGCAGCGTGGCGGCGGTGACGTTGGGGTTGCCGTCGCGGTCGCCGCCGATCCAGTGGCCCATGCGCAGGAAGCTCGCCACCGGGTGCCCGGGCAGCGCACGTTCGATCTCGCGGTACAGGCGCGGGATCTCGCGCAGGAAGGTGCTGGAGTAGTAGCTGAGCGCGTTTTCCACCTCGTCGGCGACGGTCAGCTTGGCGGTGCGCAGCATGCGCGTCTGCCAGAGCTGGGTGACGCGGGCGCGCATCAGGGCTTCGTTGTCGGCGCGGCGATCGGGCGTGGGCAGCTCGTCGCGCTCGCCCAGCAGCTCGGCCACGGCGCGTTCGGCATCCAGGATGCTCTTGCGCTGGACCTCGGTGGGGTGGGCTGTGAGCACCGGGCTGATGTAGGCCGTGGCCAGGGTGGCGGCAATGTCGGCGGCGCGGTGGTCGGCGCGGTGCAGGCGCTCGAAGGTCAGCGCCAGCGAGCCTTCCTGCAGGTCGCCGGCCTGCTCGTGCACGGCGCGACGGCGCACGTGGTGGCGGTCTTCGGCGATGTTGGCCAGATGGCTGAAGTAGCTGAAGGCCCGGATCACGGTCACCGTCTGGTCGGCCGAGAGGTTCTTGAGCAGACGGTCGAGCACGCGACCGGCGCTGGCGTCGGCCTTCAGCCGGTAGGCCACCGAGAGCTGGCGCACGCGCTCGATGAGGTCGAAGGCGGCGGCGCCTTCCTGCTCCCGGATCACATCACCCAGGATCCGGCCGAGTAACCGGATATCTTCCACCAGAGGCCTGTTCTTCGCGGCTGCATCGTTTTGGGCCGCACCGGCGCTGGTTTTGGTGCGAGTCTTTGGAGCAGCGGGCTTCAAGGTGGTGCGAGACATGTCATGCTCCATCTGGCGTAACCGAGTTACCAATTCTATCAACCTCGAGGCCAGCAAGCGGTGGGCCCGATGCGCGGGTGTGCCCCCACCCGGCGCTGGCTATCATGTCCTTCATGAGCCAGCCCACCATCATTGCCACCCGTGAGAGCCGCCTCGCGCTGTGGCAGGCCGAGCACGTGCGCCAGGTGCTGCAGTCGCGCTTCGGCCTGGCCGTCGAGTTGCTGGGCATGACCACCCGGGGCGACCAGATTCTCGACCGTGCCTTGTCCAAGGTCGGCGGCAAGGGCCTGTTCGTCAAGGAACTGGAAACCGCGCTCGAGACCGGCGCCGCGCACCTGGCGGTGCACTCGCTCAAGGACCTGCCGATGGACTTGCCCTGCGGCTTTGCGCTGGCCGCGGTGTGGGAGCGCGAAGACGCGCGCGACGCCTTCGTCTCCAACCGCCACGGCTCACTGGCCGAGCTGCCGCCGGGCGCGGTGGTGGGCACGAGCAGCCTGCGCCGGATCGTGCAGCTGCTGGCGCTGCGGCCCGATCTGCGCATCGAGCCGCTGCGCGGCAATCTCGACACGCGCTTGCGCAAGCTCGACGAGGGCGGCTTCGATGCCATCGTGCTGGCCGCAGCCGGCTTGATGCGCCTCGGGCTGGCGGCGCGCATCCGCTGCCGCTTCGAGTCGACCGAGATGATCCCGGCGGCCGGCCAGGGTGCCTTGGGCATCGAGGTGCGCCAGGACCAGACCGCCCTGCGCGGTCTGCTCACCCAGACGAACCACCGGCCGACCTGGCTGTCGGCGCACGCCGAGCGCGCCGTGTCGCGCGGCCTCGGTGGCAGTTGCAGCATGCCGTTGGCAGCCCACGCCGTTTGGCATGGCAGCGAGCTGCAGCTGGACGCCGCACTGGGAGATGCGGCGCAACCGACCCGGGCGCTGCTGCGCGTGCGCGTCGCCGCTGTCGTGGCCGACGAGGCGGCGGCGCTGGCGCTGGGCGCGCAGGCCGTGGCCGGGCTGATGGCGGCCGGTGCTGCCGGCTATCTGCCGGCGGCCTGACCCAGGCGGCGCGGTGCGCGTCATCGTCACGCGGCCCGAGGCCCAGGCCTTGCCCTGGGTGGCCGAACTGATGGCGCTGGGCGTCGATGCCCGGGCCCTGCCGCTGATCGGCATTGCGCCCGCCGACGATGTCCGGCCGCTGCAGGCTGCCTGGCAGCGCCTGCCGGCGCTGGCGCTGGTGATATTCGTGAGCGCCAACGCGGTCGAGCATTTCTTTGCCGCCCGGCCCGAGCGTGCCGCCTGGCCGCCGGGGCTGGCGGCCGCGTCCACCGGCCCCGGCACGTCGGGCGCCCTGCGCGCCGCCGGCGTGTCCTCGATCCACGAGCCCGACAGCGCCACGCTCCAGTTCGATTCGGAAGCGCTGTGGGCGGTGCTGGCGCTGCAGTCGTGGCGGGGCCTGCAGGTGCTGGTGGTGCGCGGCGAGGCAGGGCGTGACTGGCTGGCCGATCAGTTGCGTGGGCGAGGCGCCGCGATCAGTTTCGTGGCCGCCTACCGCCGTCAGCCGCCGACCCTGGACGATGCTGCCCAGGCGCTGCTGCAGGCGGCCGTCGTTGCACCGGCCCGGCACGTCTGGCTCTTCAGCAGCAGCCAGGCCGTGGCCCACCTGTGCACGCTGGCGCCGCAGGCCGATTGGTCGCGCGCGCGAGCGCTGGCGTCACACCCGCGCATCGCGCAGGCCGCACGCCGCGCCGGCTTTGGCCAGGTCGAGATCGTGGCGCCGCGTCCGCAGGCCGTGGCTTCGAAGCTGCACGCGACCTGACCACATGGCCCCAACCCTACAATCGGCGCCCCTGTGACCGACACTTCTGCACCCTCGCCAGCCCCTTCAGCCGCCCCGGCAGAAGCAGTCGCTGCTGCCATGGTCGCCACGGCCGCGGTGGCGCCGGCAGCGACGCAACGCTGGATCGCCGCCGGTGCCGCGCTGCTGGCCGTCCTGGCTGCGGCAGCACTGGTGATGGCCTGGAGCACGCAGCAGCGCGTGAAGAGCCTGGAGTCTGAGCTCGTCAAGCGCCAGCAGGGCAGCGATGCCCAGGCCACCGAAGCGCGCACGCTGGCGCGCCAGGCCGAGCTGACGGCGCGGGAGGCCGGGGGCAAGCTGGCGCTGCTGGAGGCCCGGGTGGCAGAGACAGCGCTGCAGCGCTCGCAGATCGAAGAGCTGATCCAGTCGCTGGCCCGTTCGCGCGACGAAAACGTGCTTGCCGATCTGGACGCTGCGGTCCGCGTGGCGATGCAGCAGAGCGCCATCACCGGCAGCGCCGAGCCGCTGGTGATGACGCTCAAACAAGCCGACGAGCGGCTGGCGCGCTTCGCTCAGCCGCGCCTGGAGCGCGTGCGCCGCGCGGTGACGCTGGACCTTGAACGCGCGCGGTCGGCGGGCGTCACCGACATCACGGTGCTGACGATCCGGCTCGACGAGGTGATCCGTCTCGTCGACGAACTGCCGCTGCTGTCGACCCCCGAACGCCGAGTCGCTGCGCGCACGGCGGTGGCCGCCGATACGCAGGCTGCGGCCGCCTCGGCGCCCGCAGCGCCCTCAGCGCTGTCCGCGCTGTCCGCGCCGTCGGCCGGCACCTGGGCGGCCTCGCTGGGCGAACGTTGGGGCACGCTGGCCGCCTATCTGTGGGGTGAGGTCAAGAGCCTCGTTCGCGTCACCCGCATCGATCAACCTGAGGCCATGCTGGTGGCGCCGGAGCAAGCCTTCTTCCTGCGCGAAAACCTCAAGCTGCGGCTGCTCAACGCGCGCCTGGCCTTGCTGTCGCGGCAGTTCGACACCGCGCAGTCCGATCTGCGTGATGCGCAGTCTGCGCTGGACCGCTACTTCGATCGCAGCGCGCGCCGCGTGGCCTCGGCCGCAGACCTGGTGCGCCAGGTCGCGGCGCAGGCGCGCCTGGTGACCGTGCCGCGGCCCGATGCCACGCTGGCGGCCATTGCCACGGCGGCCGCCGGACGCTGAGCCCTGAAACCCAGCCCCAAGACTCATGCGCGGCGTCATCTGGCTTGTGCTGCTCTTCGTGGTGGCAGTCGTCTCGGCCACCACCTTGGGCAGCAACGATGGGCTGGTGTCGCTGTACTGGGCCGGCTGGCGCACCGATCTGTCGCTGAACCTCTTCGTGATCCTGGTGCTTGGCAGCTGCGCCGTGCTGATGCTCGCAGTGCAGGCACTGAACTCGCTGGTCAGCCTGCCGCGACGCGCGGGTCAGTGGCGCGCGTTGCGGCGCGAACGCGCAGCGGAGTCCGCATTGCGCGACGCGCAAGCTGAGTACTTCGGCGCCCGCTACGGCCGTGCGCACAAGGCCGCGCAACGCGCGCTGGCGCTGCAGCCCGACGCACCGGCGCTGGCTAGCGACGGCCAGTTCCGCATGCTGGCGCGCGTGCTGGCGGCCGGCAGCCTGCACAAACTGCAAGACCGCGCGCTGCGCGACGCCAACCTGAAAGAGGCCTTCAAGGCCGAACGCAGCGGCTCGAGCGAAGCGCCCCGGCTGCTGGCCGCGGAATGGGCGCTCGACGACCGTGACGCACCGCGAGCGCTGGAAATGCTGGATGCCCTGGCGCCCGGCGCGGCGCGCCGGACGCAGGCACTGCGCTTGCGCCTGCAAGCCGCGCGCATGGCGCGCCAGCCGTTGGAGGCGCTGCGCACCGCGCGGCTGCTGGCCAACCACCAGGCCTTCTCGCCGGTGGTGGCGCAGAGCCTGTTGCGGTCGCTCACCAACGAGACGCTGGAGTCAGCGCACGATATCCAGCAGTTGCGCAGGCTATGGGGCCAGTTCGACGCTGCCGATCGGCGCGACGTGGCGGTGGCCTGCCGCGCGGCGCAGCGGGCTGCCCAGCTCGGTACCGCCGAAGACGGGCGTCAGTGGCTGCGCCCGTTCTGGGACCGCCTGGCCGAACTGGCCCGCGAAGACCGCGATCTGGTGGCCTTGGCGCTCATCGACACCCGCGCCGGCATTGGTGTCGACTGGCTGCCACGCCTGGACAGCGCGGCACAGTCCTTCGGCCACGAAAGCGCGGTGGTGGCGGCCGTGGGCATGGTGTTCGCCGAGCGACAGCTGTGGGGCAAGGCTCGCCGGCTGCTGGAGCAGGCCGCAGCGTCGCCGTCGCTGCCGGCGCGCACGCGCCGCACCGCGTGGCGCCAGCTCGCGTTGCTGGCGCGCCAGGAATCCGACGAGGCCCGGGCTCTGGACTGTGAACGCGCCGCTGCGGCCATCGATTGAGGGCCCTGATGCCCATGCTATAGTTTCTGGCTGCATGCGGCTGTAGCTCAGCTGGATAGAGTACTTGGCTACGAACCAAGGGGTCGTGGGTTCGATTCCTGCCAGCCGCACCAGTAATGACGGGGCCTAGAAGGTGAGCGAAAGCTAACTTTCTAGGCCCTTAGTCTTTCTGGAGCCCTCAGAAAGCCTACAAAAAGCCTACAAAGCTTTTGCTGCGATCTGGCACTGGGTCGGACGATCCACAGCATTCAGCGTGTCCCTCTCGCGCTCGTGCCTGGGTCCGCACACGTCCCCAGTCCGAGGCACGCATGAGTCAGCAGCCAGCGCGATGCTGCAGGCCGCATCGCGGGCCCCTGTACTCGCCTGCGCCAGCGCTGCCGCCGGCCCGCGCTCGACCAGGTGCGAGGGCTCTGGAACCCGAAAACAGAACGCCGCCAGCGGCCCGTGGACCGGTGGCGGCGGTTCGGAGAGCGTGGGCTTCGAGCGGGGTTCAGTGAGCGCGCACGCGCGAAGACACCCAGGTCTCGATCTCGGACTGCAGCCAGGCGACCGCCCGAGTGGACAGCTTGATCGGCACCGGGAACTGGTTCTGCGAAATGAGCTTGTAGATCGTTGACCTGGCCAGGCCAGTGATCCGCATGACCATCGGCAGGCGTAGCAGGATGGGCTGCGCAGCCATGAACTGGTCGCCTGCGTGCGCGGCCTGCGGGAGGCCGCCTGGCGCAAGTTTGGCGGCAGCAAGGACAGTCCTGCCTGGCGCATCCTGCGCCAACTGGCTGGTTGCGAGCGGCGGACCGGTGGTCTGGGTAGCGGGCTTTGCGGACATGGCTGAATGCTCGTTCGGGCGTCTGTGCCTGAGTCGCAACGCGCCCTGATCGCTGCAACCGGTGGAGGTCCTTT
>JANMVM010000161.1:0-35981 GCA_031392695.1 Rubrivivax sp. | reverse complement strand
GGCGCCAGCCTGCTTGACCATCCGGTCCAGCTCTTCGCCGGTCTTGTAGTGCGGCACGCGAAAGACCAGCCGCTTGGCGCGCTGCCAGAAGCTGTTGCTGCCTTGGACTTCTTCGGCCCAGTATTTGTCGGCCAGCTGGATGTGGCCCGGCACGTCGAGCACGAAGGCGGCTTTGGAAGCTGCGCCGCCGTTGATGTAGAGCTTGCCGTCGACGATGAGCCAGGTGTCGCCGTCGCCACCCCACGGGATGCCGTAGACGAGGCCGTTGGCGCAATAGCCGCCGTACTGCGGCAGGTAGCGTTTGGGGTCGGCGTCGAACAGCGCCTTGTGCTCGGCGCTGGCAAAGCGGAAGGTGACGTCTTCGAACACGCTCCGGATCTGCGGCGAACCCAGCTGGTGGCGGTTCTGGGTGAAATAGGCCACCACGTCGTAGCCCTTGAGCATGACGCGCTCGTCGGCGCCGTCGGCCACCGCGTTGACCGGCTTGAGCGCCGACGACGGGTTCTGCGCGATGAGGGCCGAGCAACCGCCCAGCAGAGCCAGCGCCAGCGCCAGCACGGCGGCGGCGGCACACAACCTGAATCCCCGATCGGCAGCGAATTGCAGTTTCATGAGGGCCTCCAGCCAATGAACGATGCAGACCGGCATTGTGCGACCATGCCCGCTGCTATGCCGAAGCAGCGCCCATCGCCGCCACCGTGTCGCGGATCAGGTGCCCCGAGATCGAGAAGCGCGGCGGGATGTTGGGCAGCGCGTCGACGTCGAACCACTGCGCGTCAGCGATCTCGCCAGGCTGCGGCACGATGTCGCCGCTGGTCCATTCGGCCGTGAAGGCGATCATCAGGCTGTTGGGGAAGGGCCAGCTCTGGCTGCCGTAGTAGCGCAGCACGCCGACCTGCACGCCGACTTCTTCGGTCACTTCGCGCCGGATGCAGTCCTCGATCGATTCACCGGCTTCGACGAAACCGGCCAGCGCGCTGTACATGTCGTTGACGAAGTGCGGCGCGCATGCCAGCAGCACCTGGCCCGGGCGCCAGACCAGCGCCATCATGGCCGGGCTGATGCGCGGGTAGGCGGTGTGGCCGCAGGCCGGGCAGCGGCGCGCGCGTTCGCCGTGCTGGTGTTCGGTGGGCGTGCCGCAGGCGCCGCAGAAGCGGTGCGTGCGGTCCCAGTCCAGCACCTGCGCGGCGCGGCCGGCCAGTCCGGCCAGGGGCTGTGACAGGCCCATCATCGCGGCGCGCAACGGCGCCATGCGCCAGCCCTCGGGAACCTGTGCCAGGCGCAGGGCCCAGCAATCGAGTCCTTCGAGCCGGCCCAGGTAGTGGCGCACTTCGGCATAGGGCTGCCAGCCGCGATCCGGCAGCGGGTGCAGCAGCGTGTTCTCGTCCTCGGGCAGCAGCAGCTTGCCGTCGACGAAGGCCAGGCTCCAGTGATGGCGCGTGGGCTCGCCCTGCAGGGCAATGGCGGGAACGAAGATCATGGGTCGGTAGTGCTGCGGCAGGCCAGGGCACTCAGCCTACATCACCGCGCCGAGTTGCCAGGGCACGAACTCGTTCTGGCCGTAGCCGTGCAGCTCACTCTTGGTGCTGCGGCCCGATGCGGTGGCCAGCATGAGCTGGAAGATGCGCTCGCCGCAGGCGTCCACGGTGTCCAGCCCTTCGACGATGCCGCCGCAGTCGATGTCGATGTCGTCTTCCTGTTTCGTCCACAGCGCCGTGTTGGTGCTGAGCTTGAGCGAGGGCGACGGCGCGCAGCCGTAGGCCGAGCCGCGGCCGGTGGTGAAGCAGATGAGGTTGGCGCCGCCGGCCACCTGCCCGGTGGCCGACACCGGGTCGTAGCCCGGCGTGTCCATGTAGACGAAGCCCCTGGCGGCCACGCGTTCGGCAAACTCGTAGACGTCGACGAGGTTGGTGGTGCCGCTCTTGGCGATCGCGCCCAGGCTCTTTTCCAGGATCGTCGTCAGCCCGCCGGCCTTGTTGCCGGCCGAGGGGTTGTTGTCCATCTGCATGCCGTTGCGCGCGGTGTAGGCTTCCCACCAGGCGATGCGCGCGCGCAGCTTGTCGGCCACCGCGGTGCTCACGGCGCGGCGCGTCAGCAGGTGTTCGCCGCCGTAGATCTCGGGCGTCTCGCTCAGGATCGCGGTGCCGCCGTGGCGCACCAGGCGGTCCACCGCGGCGCCCAGCGCAGGGTTGGCGCTGATGCCGCTGTAGCCGTCGCTGCCGCCGCATTGCAGACCCACGGTGAGGTAGCTGGCGGGCACGGGCACGCGCTGCACCTGGTTGGCGTGCGGCAGCAGGCGCTTGATTTCATCGATGCCGCGCGCCACGGTCTTGGTGGTGCCGCCGCTGTCCTGGATGTTGAAGGTGACGAGCCACGCGCCTTCCTGCAGGCCCTCCTGCGCCACCAGGCCCTGGATCTGATTGGTCTCGCAGCCCAGGCCGACGACGAGCACGGCGCTGAAGTTGGCATGGCGCGCGTAGCCGCCCAGCGTGCGCCGCAGCACCCGCAGTTCCTCGCCGTCGGCCGCGGTGGCACAGCCCATGCCATGGGTCAGGGCGACGACACCGTCGACGTGAGGGAAGGCGGCCAGCGCCTCGGGGTGGATGTCGCGCCGAAAGTGGTCGGCGATGGCGCGTGCCGCGGTCGCGCTGCAGTTGACGCTCGTCAGCACGCCGATGTAGTTGCGAGTGGCCACGCGGCCCGTCTTTTCGAAGTCAGGTCGCACGATGCCCATGAATGTCGCGGGCTCGGCGACAAAGGCCGTCGGCGCGGCTCCGGCGCCGGGTTCGTGCGTGCGCTCGAAGTTGCTGAAAGCCAGGTTGTGGGTGTGCACGTGCTGGCCCGGTGCGATGGCCTGCGTGGCGGTGCCGATGATCTGGTCGTAGCGGCGCACCGCCTCGCCCGCCGCGATGGCGCGCGTCGCGATCTTGTGGCCGGGCGGCACCAGGCCGATGACGGTGATGCCTTCCTCGGCGATCACGGTGCCACCCAGCAACTGGCGCCGGGCGATGACGACGTTGTCCGCCGCGTGAATGCGAATGGCCGCGCTGGATGCCATGGTTCAGCCGTCGATGAGGGCCGGATCCCAGGCGTGCACGGTTTGCTGCTGCTCGCCCAGCTTCTCGATGCCCAGGCGCATCACGTCACCCGGCTTCAGGAACACGGGTGCCGGCTTGACGCCCATGCCGACCCCGGGCGGCGTGCCGGTGGTGATGAGGTCGCCGGGGTTGAGCGTCATGAAGCGGCTCAGGTAGCTGACGATCTGCGCCACGCCGAAGATCATGGTCCTGGTGTTGCCGGTCTGGAAGCGCCGGCCGTTGACGTCGAGCCACATCGACAGGTTCTGCACGTCGCCGACTTCGTCAGCCGTGACCAGCCAGGGGCCGGTGGGGCCGAAGGTGTCGCAGCCCTTGCCCTTGTCCCATTGCGGGCCGCGCTCGATCTGGTACTCGCGCTCCGAGACGTCGTTGACGACGCAGTAGCCGGCCACGTGAGCCAGCGCGTCGGCCTCGCTGACGTAGCGCGCGCGGCTGCCGATGACGACGCCGAGCTCGACCTCCCAGTCGCTCTTGACCGAGCCTTGCGGCAGCACCACGGCATGGTTGCAGCCGACGGCGCTGTCGACGGTCTTGGTGAAGACGATCGGCTCCTTCGGGATCGGCAGATTGGACTCGGCCGCGTGGTCGGCGTAGTTCAGGCCGATGGCGATGAACTTGCCCATGCCGGCCCAGGGCACGGCCAGCGTGCCTTGCTGCACCACCGGCAAGGCCTTGAGGTCGAGCGCGCGCAGGGCGGCCAGGCCAGCCGGCGAGAGGGTGCTCGCCGTGATGTCGGGCAGCAGCACGCTGAGGTCGCGCACCTGGCCCTCGGCGTCGAGCAGTCCGGGTCGTTGCTGTCCTCTTGGGCCGTGGCGGAGAAGTTTCATGGTGTCTTTCGTTGCAGTCAGTGGGCCGCCATCGTGGTGGCTTGATCGGGGCCTTGCGCGCATCGCGGCCGGGGGCCGCGAGCGTGGCGAACTCGCGGGCTTCAGTTGCTCCAGCCGCCGTCGATGACCTGCGCGGTGCCGGTGGTGAATGAAGATTCGTCGCTGGCCAGGTACAGCGCCAGCGCGGCGATTTCTTCGACGCGGCCCAGGCGACCCATCGGCTGGCGGCCGACGTACAGTGCTTCGACCTCGGCCAGGGTCTGTCCGCTGGCCGCCGCCTGCGCCGCGATGCGCTCGCGCAGCGAGGGCGACTCGACGGTGCCCGGGCAGATGGCGTTGCAGCGGATGCCGCGCGTGATGAAGTCGGCTGCCACCGACTTGGTCAGGCCGATGATCGCCGCCTTGGTGGTGCCATAGACGAAGCGGTTGGGCGCGCCCTTGATGCTGCCGGCCACCGAGGCGACGTTGATGATCGAGCCGCAGCCTCGTGCCAGCATGCCGGGCAAGAAGGCCTGGATGGTGCGGAACTGCGAACGCACGTTGAGCGCGAAGGCAAAGTCCCAGTCGGACTCGGTGCATTCGAGCACGCTGCCGGCGTGGACGAATCCGGCGCCGTTGAAGAGCACGTCCACCGGGCCGTGCGAGGCCGCGGCAGCGCGGATGGTGGCGGCGTCGGTGACGTCCAGGCGCTGCGTCGTGCAGCCGGCTTCTGCAGCCAGTGCGGCGAGCAGCGCTTCGTTGATGTCGGTGGCGATGACGCGCGCGCCTTCGCGCACGAAGGCCAGCGCCACGGCGCGGCCGATACCCTGGCCGGCGGCGGTGATGAAGGCGGTCTTGCCCGCCAGGCGTTGCGTCATGGGGTTGTGTCCTTCGGTCCGCGCGCCACGATGGTCGCACCGCTGAGTTGCTCTTGCGCTTGCACCAGCGCGGGCACGAACTTCTTGCCGTGGCCCAGGGCGCTGGCGATGACCAGGCTTTGGTGCACGGCCTCGCCCATCACGCTGGGGATGTCCAGGCCCTCGGCCAGGTGAGTGTAGTAACGCACGTCCTTGCGCGCGTTGTCGAGCTCGAACATCAGGCCCTGCATGTCGCCCTTCAGCGTCTTGGCCATGGCCTGGAACAGGCCGCTGTTGACGGGGCCCAGCGAGACCAGTTCGACGAACTTGTGCAGGTCGATGCCGGCGCGCTGGCCGACGGCAAAGGCCTCGGCCGTGGCCGTGCAGATGGCCTGCGCGACGAAATTGTTGAGCAGCTTGATGGTGTGGCCGGCGCCCGGGCCGCCCATGTGAAAGACGTTCTCGGCGAAGCAGCGGATCACGGGCTCGATGCGCACGTAGACCTCGGGCTCGGCGCCGACCATCACGTTCAGGCGGCCGGCCTCGGCTTCGACCGGCGTGCGCGACAGCGGGGCGTCGACCAGCGTCACGCCGCGTTCGGCGCAGCGCTGGCGCAAGGTGGCGGTGGAAGCCGGCTCGCTGGTCGAGCAGTCGACGATCACCAGGCCTTTGCTGGCGCCGGCCAACAGGCCGCCATCGCCCGTCACCACCGCTTCGACTTGCGGTGAGCCGGTGACGCAGATGAAGACGATGTCGCTGCCGGCCGCCAGGGCGGCGTGCGATGCGACGTGGGTGGCGCCGCCGGCCAGCAGGTCGGCCACGCGGTCGGCGCGCTGGTTGATGGTGAGCGACAGCGCGTGGCCCTTGGCCAGCAGGTTGCGCGCCATGCCGTGCCCCATGAGGCCGCTGGCGCCGATGAATCCGATCTTCATAGTCAACCCCGGCCCACGTAGGGCATCTTGGTGGCCATCACGGTGGCGAACAGCACATTGGCCGACGGCGGCAGGCGCACCATCGCCATGAAGGTGTCGGCCACGGCCTGCAGGTCCATGCGCGGCTCGGGCCGCGTGCTGCCGTCGGCCTGCAGCACGCCGCCCACCATGCGCGCCGTCATCTCGCTGGCGGCGTTGCCGATGTCGATCTGGCCGACCGCGATGTCGTAGGGCCGGCCATCGAGCGCAGCCGTCTTGGTCAGGCCGCTGACGGCGTGCTTGGTGGCCGTGTAGGCGATCGACCCCGGCCTGGGTGTGTAGGCCGAGATGCTGCCGTTGTTGATGATGCGGCCGCCCATCGGCGACTGCTCCTTCATCAGCTTGAAGGCCTGCGACAGGCAGTAGAAGGCGCCGTTCAGGTTGACGTCCACCACCTGGCGCCACTCGGCCGCGGTCACGAGGTCGGGCGTCTTCGCCGCCAGGCCGCCGCCGGCGTTGTTGAACAGCAGGTCGAGCCGGCCGTGGCGCTGCTTGACGCTGTTGAAGGCGGCGGCGACGGCCACGTCATCGGCGACGTTGCAGGGCAGGGTGAAGGCACTCGTCGACGCGCTGCCGGCGGCAGCCGCCGTTTCCTGCAATGCCTCGGCGCGGCGGCCCAGCAGCCCGACGGTCCAGCCCTCCGCCAGCAAGGCCAGCGCGCAGGCGCGGCCGATGCCGCTGCCCGCGCCAGTGACGACAGCGATACGAGAAGTCATGCGTTCTCTCCACGGCACGGCGCAACAGCGCCGGCCCGATCAAGCTTCCCGCCATGGATCCGGCTTTGCCGGTTCATCGGCGGACGGCCCCCTTGGGGGGTAGCGAGCGAATGCGAGCTTGGGGGCATCATCTCAATGGTTGTCTTTAGGGACGGCAGCGCCGCGGCGGCCGCGCAGGAAGTCGAGGTCGGCGCCTTCGTCGGCCTGCAGCACGTGGTCGATGTAGAGCTTCCAGTAGCCGCTGTCCATGGCCGGCGCAGGCGCCGACCAAGCGGCGCGGCGGCGTGCGAGTTCGGCGTCATCGACGTGCAGGTGCAGGCGGCGGCCCGCCACGTCGAGCGTGATCAGGTCGCCGTTCTTCACCAGCGCCAGCGTGCCGCCGGCGGCGGCTTCGGGCGCGGTGTGCAGCACCACGGTGCCGTAGGCGGTGCCGCTCATGCGCGCGTCGCTGATGCGCACCATGTCGGTGATGCCTTTCTTTAGCACCTTGGGCGGCAACGGCATGTTGCCGACTTCGGCCATGCCGGGGTAGCCCTTGGGGCCGCAGTTCTTGAGCACCAGGATGCAGTGCTCGTCAACATCGAGCGTGTCGTCGTCGATGCGGGCATGGAAGTCGTGGCTGTCCTCGAACACCACGGCGCGGCCGGTGTGCTGCATCAGCGCCGGCGTGGCCGCACTCGGCTTGATGACCGCGCCGCGCGGCGCCAGGTTGCCGCGCAGCACCGCAATGCCGGCGCTGGCCTTGAAGGGTGCGGCCATGGTCTTGATGACGCGCGGGTCGAAGTTCCGCGCGCCTTCGATGTTCTCGCCCACCGTGCAGCCGTTGGCGGTGACGGCGTCCAGGTGCAGCACCGAAGCGATCTCCTTCATCACTGCCGGCAGGCCGCCGGCGTAGCAGAAGTCTTCCATCAGGTGCTCGCCGCTGGGTTGCAGATTCAGGATGCAGGGCAGTTCACTGGCCAGGCGGTCGAAGTCGTCGATGCTGAGCGGCACACCGATGCGCCCGGCAATCGCGATCAGGTGGATCACGGCGTTGGTGCTGCCGCCAATGGCGGCCAGCGTGCGGATGGCGTTTTCGAAAGCCTCGCGGGTGAGGATGCTGCTCAGCTTCTGGTCGATGTGCACCATCTCGACGATGCGCCGCCCGGCATTGCGCGCGATGACGTTGCGCCGGCCGTCGACCGCCGGGTAGGCGGCGTTGCCGGGCAGGCCCACGCCGAGTGCTTCGACCATGCAGGCCATGGTGCTGGCGGTGCCCATCGTCATGCAGTGGCCGTGGCTGCGGTGCATGCAGCTTTCGGCCTCGAAGAAGTCGGCCAGCTTGAGCGAGCCGGCGCGCACCTGCTCGCTCATGCTCCACACGCCGGTGCCCGAGCCCAGCTCTTGCCCGCGCCACTTGCCGTTGAGCATGGGGCCACCGCTGACGCCGATGGTCGGCAGGTCGACGCTCGACGCGCCCATCAGCAGCGCGGGCGTGGTCTTGTCGCAACCCATCAGCAGCACGACGCCGTCGATGGGGTTGCCGCGGATGCTTTCTTCCACGTCCATGCTGGCCAGGTTGCGGTAGAGCATGGCGGTGGGGCGAAGCAGCGTCTCACCGAGGCTCATGACCGGGAACTCGAGCGGGAAACCACCGGCCTCATAGACGCCGATCTTGACCTGCTCGGCCAGCGTGCGGAAGTGGCTGTTGCAGGGCGTGAGTTCGCTGAAGGTGTTGCAGATGCCGATCACCGGCCGGCCGTCGAACTGGTCGTGCGGCACGCCTTTACCCTTGACCCAGCTGCGGTAGGCAAAGCCGTCGCGGTCCTGGCGGCCGAACCACTGCTGGCTGCGCAATTCACTGGGTTTCTTGCGGGGTGTGTCGCTCATCAGGTGTGCCCGGGTGCTGGCTTTCCCGGGTGTGGCCCCGGGCTGGCTGCAGATACTATGGTATGACGATTGATCCCGCAGCCGTAGAAGCCCTAGGAGAGCGCCCCCGTGAAGTCTGTCCATGTCCTGTCGGTGGCCAAGTTGTCACCCCTGCTGACCCCGCAACTCGATGCTGCCTTCGATGTGCATCTGCTGCCGGAACTCGATGCTGCCGCGCTGGCCCGGGTGGCGCCGCAAGTGCGCGCCATCGCCGGCAGCGGTGACTCCAAGGTCACCGCCGAGCTGATCGCGCAACTGCCGGCGCTGGAGCTGATCTCGATCATGGGCGTGGGCTATGACGGTGTCGACGTGGCAGCCGCCAAGGCGCGCGGCGTGATGGTCACGCACACGCCCAACGTGCTCAACGACGACGTGGCTGACCTCGCCATCGGCTTGATGCTGAGCGCGGCGCGCCAGTTGCCCGCCGCCGACCGCTTCGTGCGCAGCGGGCAGTGGCTGCAGGGCAATATGCCGCTGGCGCGCAAGATGAGCGGGGCCCGGCTCGGCCTCGTCGGCATGGGCCGCATCGCCCAGGCCATCGCACAGCGCGCGCTGGGCTTCAACATGAGCATCGCCTACACCGCGCGCAGCGCCAAGCCGGCCTTGCCTTACGCCTACCACGCCAGCGCAGCGGCGCTGGCCGCGGCGGTCGACTTTCTCGTCGTCATCACCCCGGGCGGCGCCGCCACGAGCAAGCTCATCGACGCCCGCGTGCTGCAGGCGCTGGGGCGTGAGGGCATCCTCGTCAACGTTGCGCGCGGTTCGGTGGTGGATGAAAGCGCGCTCGTCGAAGCGCTTGAGAACGGCACCATCGCCGGGGCCGGCCTGGACGTGTTCGAGGACGAACCCCGTGTGCCGGATCGCCTGCGGGCCCTGCAGCAGGTGGTGCTGACGCCGCACATCGGCAGCGCCACCGCGGCCACGCGCCAGGCCATGGCCGACCTGGCCTTCAGGAACCTGGCCGAGCACTTCGCGGGCCGGCCGGTGTCGACGCCGGTGCCCGAGTGTCAGTGAGGCGGCCTCGGCGCTGACCCGCGGGCGCCGTGCGGCGAGCCCCGGGTAAGCCCCCAAGTCAGGCTTGTTCAATCATCATACGATAACGAGCCAAGTGCCCCAGTCCCAAGAGCATCGCCCCACGTCGACCCCGTTAGGAGACCACCCATGCAATTGAAGATGATCGGTTTTGCCTGCGCCTGGATGGCGGCAGGCCTGTTGGCAGCGGGCCCCGCGGTGGCCCAGGACAAGCTCACCGTGTGGTGGGCCAAGGGGTACTACAAAGGCGAGGACGACGCGCTCTTTGCGGCGATCAAGAAGTTCGAGGCCAAGCACCCCAAGATCAAGGTCGACCTGAGCCTGTACGCGCCGCAGGAATCGATCCCCAAGTCCGTCGCCGCGATGGACGCCGGCAATCCGCCCGACGTGTCCTACGCCGACGTCTACGACTTCCAGGTCGCCGCCAAGTGGGCCTACGAAGGCAAGCTCGAGGACCTGACGAGCATCATCGACCCGCTGCGCGCCAAGTTCGAGCCGCAGGCGCTGTCGACCACCTTCCTCTACAACAACGCGACGCAGAGCCGCGCCTACTACGCATTCCCGATCAAGCAGCAGACCATGCACATCCAGTACTGGAAGGACATGCTGGCAGACGCGGGTTTCAAGGAA
Source organism: Rubrivivax sp. (assembly GCA_031392695.1). GTDB lineage: Bacteria > Pseudomonadota > Gammaproteobacteria > Burkholderiales > Burkholderiaceae_C > Rubrivivax. The sequence continues at coordinate 25,963 of JANMVM010000161.1, read as the reverse complement.
AGCGACATTCCCAAGGACTGGAAGGGCTACTGGAATTTCTGGTGCGAGAAGGTGCAGACCGGCTACCGCCAGAAGACGGGCAACCGCGCCTTCGGCACCGGCTTCCCGATGGGCGTGGACTCGAGCGACTCGTTCTTCTCGTTCCTGACCTTCATGGACGCCTACAACATCAAGCTGGTCAGCGATTCGGGCAAGGTGCTGGTCGACGACCCCAAGGTCCGCGAAGGGCTGATCAACGCCGTCACCGACTACACCGCGGTCTACACCAAGGGCTGCACGCCGCCTTCGTCGACGAGCTGGAAGGACCCGGACAACAACGTCGCCTTCCACAACAAGACCATCGTGATGACCCACAACGCGACGATCTCGATCGCCGCCAAGTGGCTCGACGACAGCAACAACGCCACCCTCACCGACGCGCAGCGCGCCACGGCCAAGAAGAACTATGGTGAGCTGATCGCCACCGCCGGCTTCCCCAACAAGCCCGACGGCAGCAAGATGACCTACCGCGCGGCGGTCAAGGTCGGCGTGATCTTCAAGGAGAGCAAGAACAAGGCGGCGGCCAAGCAGTTCGTGGCCTTCATGCTCGACGAGGCCAACCTCACGCCTTACGTCGAAGGCTCGCAGGGCCGCTGGTTCCCGGTCACCAAGGCGGCGCAGCAGAGCCCGTTCTGGAAGAGCGACCCCCACCGCACCACGGTCTACAACCAGTTCATGGCCGGCACGACTTCGTTCGAATTCACCAAGAACTACAAGTTCACGGTGCTCAACAACGAGAACGTGTGGGCCAAGGCGATGAACCGCGTGCTCAACGAGAAGGTGCCGGTGCCGCAGGCGGTGGACGAGATGATCGCCCGCATCAAGGCCGTAGCGAACTGAGACCCCCCCGGAGCGCCTGCGGCGCTGCCCCCCAGGGGGCGGCCCCAGCGGCCCGGCAGAGCCGGTTCCGCGGCGCCTGCTTGATTGCTTCGGGGCTCTGACACCTCTTCACATGAACACCGCCACCATCACCACAGCGCCCGAACGCAAGCCTGCCAAGGCGCTGACGCAATGGGAATTCTGGGGCCGCATGCTGGTGCTGCCCTACCTGGTGATCTTCGTGGTGTTCGTCGTCTACCCGGTGTGCTACGGCCTGTGGCTGGCGCGCGACCCGGGCAACTACGTCAAGCTCGCGGACGACCCGATCTTCTTTCGCACGGCCATCAACACGGTGGTGTTCCTGGTCGTTGCCGTGAACCTGAAGATGATGGTCGCGCTCGGCCTGTCGGGCTTCTTCACGCACACTCGCTGGTGGGTCAAGGTGCTGTCGGTGCTGTTCATCCTGCCCTGGGCGGTGCCTTCGATTCCGACCATCCTGTCGGTGCGCTTCATGCTCAACCCGGAGTGGGGCGTGATCAACAGCACCTACTTCCGCATGACCGGGCTGGACGGCCCGAACTGGCTCAACGACCCGACGCTGGCGCTGAGCTTCTCGATGCTGATGCACATCTGGAAGAGCCTGCCGTTCTGGACCCTGATCCTGCTCGCCGGCCGGCTGGCGATTCCGTCCGAGCAGTACGAGGCGGCCAGTGTCGACGGCGCCACGCGCTGGCAGAAATTTCGCTTCATCACCTGGCCTTCGATGAAGGGCCTGTACTTCACCTCGACCATCTTGTCGCTGATCTGGACCCTGGGCGACTTCAACAGCGTCTACCTGCTCACCGGCGGTGGGCCCGCCGACCTGACGCACGTGCTGGCCACCTTGGGCATCCGCTACCTGCGGCTGGACGAAATCGCGCTGGCCATGGCCAGCATCGTGGTCGCGCTGCCCTTTGTCTTGCCACTGGTCTTCGTGATGATGAAGCGGCTGAGCAAATGAGCCCCCAAGCTCACAGTCGTTCGCTGCCCCCCGCGGGGGCGCCCGCCATCCTTGAGACGGCTCGGCGGAGGGCGGGATGAAGCGCAAGGCAATCATCAACGAGGCTCAGCTCCTGCTGGTCGGCATCCCGCTGCTGCTGTGGACGCTGATCCCGGTCTACCACATGGTGCTGTTCGCCATCTCCGAGCGCGACTCGGCGACCTCGGGCCGGCTGTGGCCCAAGAGCCCGACGCTGGACAACTTCCGCATCGTCTTCGAGCAGAAGCACCTGTACCTGCAGCACTTCTGGCAGCAGCTCGGCAACTCGTTGGTGATCGCGGTGGCGGTCGGCGTCATCACGCTGCTCGTCGCCACCTTCGCCGCCTTTGCCATCAGCCGCCTGAAGGTGCGCGGCGGCCGCACGGTGATGAACATGGCGCTGTTCACCTACTTCATCCCGGCGGCCTTCCTGGCCGTGCCGATGTACAAGACGATGGCCAACTACGGCCTGCTCGACAACAAGTGGTCTCTCGTGCTGGCGATGGTGACCATCGCCTCGCCGTACTGCATCTGGGTGCTCAAGCAGGCCAGCGACAAGCTGCCCTGGGAACTGGACGAAGCCGCGCGCATGGACGGCGCCACGCCGCTGCAGCTGTTCCGCCTGGTGTATGTGCCCTTGATGGTGCCCAGCCTGGTGGCGGTGGGCACCTATTCGCTGCTGCTGGCCTGGAACGAGTACCTCTACGGCTTCCTGCTGCTGAGCAAGGAAACCGACCTCACGCTGGCGGTGGCGCTGGGCAACTTCCTCGGCGCCGACGACTCGCCCTGGGAGCTGCTGATGGCCACCGGCTTCGTCTACGCGCTGCCGCCGGCGGCCATCTACTACGCCTTCAAGCGCTACATGGTCGGTGGCCTGACGGCCGGCGCCGTCAAGTCATGAACCACCCCCGAAGCGGCTTCGCCGCTCCCCCTCAAGGGGGCAACGCCAGCGGCCCGGCGAAGCCGGTTCCGCGGCGTTCGCTGGACGCACACCTGGTCTTTCCGGGCTAGAAGAAGATCGAGACATGGCAACGGTTTCCTTCAAGAACATCCAGAAGTCCTACGGCAAGGTCAAGGTCATCCATGGCCTGGGTTTCGACATCGCCGACGGTGAGTTCGTGGTGCTGGTGGGCCCCAGCGGCTGCGGCAAGAGCACGCTGCTGCGCATGCTGGCCGGGCTGGAGGAGATCAGCGGCGGCGAGATCCTGATCGACGACAAGGTCGTCAACGACCTCGAAAGCAAGGACCGCGACATCGCGATGGTCTTCCAGAGCTACGCCCTGTACCCGCACATGACGGTGCGCGAGAACATGGGCTTCAGCCTGCGCCTGCGCAAGGCCGACAAGGCCACGACTGAGGGGCGCGTGGCCAAGGCTGCCGCCATCCTCAACCTCGACCCGCTGCTCGAGCGCTACCCGCGCGAGCTATCGGGCGGCCAGCGCCAGCGCGTGGCGATGGGCCGCGCCATCGTGCGCGACCCCAAGGTCTTTCTCTTCGACGAGCCGCTGAGCAATCTCGACGCCAAGCTGCGCGTTGCCATGCGGGCCGAGATCAAGGCCCTGCACCAGCGCCTGAAGACGACCACCGTCTACGTCACGCACGACCAGATCGAGGCCATGACGATGGCTGACCGCATCGTCGTCATGCACGACGGCATCGTCGAGCAGATCGGCACGCCGCTGGCGCTGTTCGACCGGCCGTGCAACCTCTTCGTGGCGCAGTTCATCGGCAGCCCGTCGATGAACGTGCTGCGCGGCGCCGTGCGCGGCAACCACGTCGAAGCGCTCGGCGCGCACTGGCCGCTGCCGCCTGGCCTGGGCCGCGAAGGCCAGGACGTGCACTACGGCGTGCGCCCGACCGATCTCGTGCTCGCCGCTCAGGGCGTGCCGGCCCAGGTCGTGGTGGTCGAGCCCACGGGGGCCGAAACCGAGCTGCTGCTGCAGGTCGGGGACCAGCAACTGGTGCTGGTCATGCACGGCCGCACGCGCGCGCAGCCCGACGACACCGTCTTCCTGGCGCTCGACGCGGCCAAGGCGCATGTCTTCGACGGCGCCACGGGCGCGCGGCTGGGCTGATCCCGCCCTGGCATGAACGCGCCCAGCGCCAGCCGCACCGGGGTGATCGTGGTCATGGGCGTCAGCGGCTGCGGCAAGAGCACCGTGGCGCGGGCGCTGGCCGCGCGGCTGGCGCTGCCTTTCATCGAAGGCGATGCCCTGCATCCGCCGCGCAATGTGGCACTGATGGCCGCCGGCACGCCGCTGACCGACGCCGACCGCCAGGGCTGGTTGCAGGCGCTGGCCGAGGCGCTGACCCAGGCCGCGCCGGCGGGCACGGTGCTGGCCTGCTCGGCGCTCAAGCGCGGCTACCGCGACCAGCTGCGCCGCGCCGCGCCGACGCTGCGGCTGGTCCACCTCACGGGCCCGACGGCGCTGCTGCAAGAGCGGCTGCAAGGCCGCTCGGGCCACTACATGCCGGCTTCGCTGCTGCCCAGCCAGCTGCAGGCGCTGGAGCCACCAGCGCCTGAAGAACAGGCCATCACGCTGAGCATTACGCTGCCGCCCGAGCAGCTCTTGGACGAGCTGTGCCGCCAACTGGAGACGACTTCCGCATGATCGACGCAACAACATTCCGCCTCGACGGCCGCGTGGCGCTGGTCACCGGTTCGTCGGCCGGCATCGGGCTGGCGCTGGCGCGCGGCCTCGGGCAGGCCGGAGCGACGCTGGTGCTCAACGGCCGTGATGGCAGCCGGCTGGCGGCCGCACGCGCAGCGCTCGCGGCTGAGGGCCTGGCCGTGCATGCGCGCGCCTTCGACGTCTGCGACGCCGTGGCGGTGGAAGCAGCGGTGCAGGACATCGAATCCAGCGTCGGCGCCATCGACATCCTGGTCAACAACGCCGGCATGACGCGGCGCGCGCCATTTCACGAGATGGCTACCGCCGACTGGCAGGCGGTGCTGCACACCAACGTCGACAGCCTCTTCGTGGTCGGCCAGATCGTGGCCCGGCGCATGGTGGCACGCCGTCGCGGCCGCATCATCAACACCTGCTCGGTGATGAGCGAGCTCGGGCGCCCGGGCACCGCCGCCTACACCGCCAGCAAGGGCGCGGTGAAGATGCTGACCAAGGGCATGGCCATCGACCTCGGGCCGCACGGCATCAACGTCAACGGCATCGGCCCCGGCTACTTCAAGACCGAGCTCACCGCGGCCCTGGTGGCCGACGCGACCTTTGACGCCTGGCTCGTCAACCGCACGCCATCGCGCCGCTGGGGCGAACCCGAGGATCTGGCGGGGGCTGCCGTGTTCCTGGCTAGCGACGCATCACGCTTTGTCAACGGCCACATCCTGTACGTCGACGGTGGCGTCACGGCTTCGCTCTAGCACGCCATGGAATTCATCAAGATCATCCTCGAAACCGGGCCCGATGGCCGCGCCCGCTTCCGTGACGAAACGGTGCCACTCAGCGAAGGCAAGCCGATGGCGCGCCTGTCGCCGCTGATGCCCAGCGGCGGCCTGCAATTGCGCATGAGCCCGCTGGGCTTTCGCAGCGACTTCCACTGCACCGAGAACCCGCAGTGGCTCTTCGTGCTGGCCGGCCAGATGGAGATCGGGCTGCAGGACGGCAGCACGCGCAGCTTCTGGCCAGGGCAGCACTTCTTCTCGGCCGACGTGCTGCCCGCTGGCGCCACCTTCGACGCCCGCGTGCATGGCCACTGCAGCCGCCAGGTCGGCGAGCAGGCGCTGGTGACGGCCTTCGTGCGCGCCTGAACCAGCTCATGGCCGAGACCAAAAACGTTCATGGCCGCACCCTCGATCTGCTGGGCGAGGCCATCGTCAGTGGCCTGCACCCGCCGGGTAGCGTGGTGCCGCCCGAGCCCACGCTGTGCGAGCAGTTCGGCGTCAGCCGCACGGTGGTGCGCGAAGCCATCAAGTCGCTGGTCGCCAAGGGTCTGGTCAGCACCGGGCCCAAGGTCGGCACGCGGGTGCTCGCGGCTGAACAGTGGAACTGGTTCGACCCCGACGTCGTGGCCTGGCACGGCCGCGCCGGGTTGTCGCGCGAATTCCTGCGCGACCTGCAGGAGCTGCGCCGCGTCGTCGAGCCAGCGGCGGTGCGCCTGGCGGCCGAGCGTGCCACGCCGCAAGACCTGGCGCACATCGAGCGCGCCTACGCCGGCATGAAGGACGCCATCGAACACGGAGGCGACTACGTGCTGCACGACCTGGCCTTCCACCAGGGCCTGCTGCGCGCCTGCCAGAACCGCATGATGGTGCAGATGAGCAAGGCGCTGTCGGCGCTGCTGCGCACGAGCTTCGAGATCAGCACCTCGCGGCGCAACGGCCCTGCGCAGTCGTTGCCCCTGCATCGCGCGGTGCTCGACGCGGTCATCGCCCGCGACCCCGTGCGCGCCGAGCGCGCCTGCCTGGTGCTGATCGACGGTGCTGGGGCCGACATCGAGCACGTGCTGGCTTCGCGGCGCAGGATGCCCTCGCTGAGTGCGCCGGCGGCGCGACTCAAGGGCCGGCGCGCAGCCTGAAGGCCTACTCCTTGACCGACCCCGTCAGCCCCGAGACGTAGTACTCGACGAAGAACGAATATACGAACGCCACCGGCAGCGAGCCCAGCAACGCGCCGGCCATCAGCGGTCCCCAGTGGTAGACGTCGCCCTCGACGAGCTCGGTCACCACGCCCACGGGTACGGTCTTGTTCTCGGAGCTGCTGATGAAGGTCAGCGCGTAGATGAACTCGTTCCAGCTCAGCGTGAAGGCGAAGATGCCGGCCGAGATGAGCCCGGGCACCGCCAGCGGCAGCACGATCTTGACCAGGATCTGCCAGCGCGTGGCGCCGTCGATCAGCGCGCATTCCTCAAGCTCGAACGGGATCGAGCGGAAGTAGCCCATCAGCAGCCAGGTGCAGAAGGGGATCAGGAAGGTGGGGTAGGTGAGGATCAGCGCCCAGCGCGTGTCGAACAGACCGAGCTGGAAGACGATCGCCGCCAGCGGGATGAACAGGATCGACGGCGGCACCAGGTAGGCCAGGAAGATCGACAGGCCCACCTGCTTGCTGCCCGCAAAGCGCAGCCGCTCGATACCGTAGGCCGCGAGCACCGAAGCGAAGAGCGAGAACGCCGTCGAGACCACCGAGACCAGCACCGTGTTCCACAGCCACTCTGGGTAGGCGGTGTCGAACAGCAGCTTCTTGAAGTGCGCCAGCGTCGGCTGGATGACCCAGAACGGGTTGCCGTCGCGCGACAGCAGCTCGTTGTCGGGCTTCACCGAGGTCACGGCCATCCAGTAGAACGGGAACAGCAGCACGAACACGAAGATCGCCAGCGGCAGGTAGACAGTGACGATCTTGTGCTGCCGCGTCTGCAGGAAACCCATGCCGCCCTGGTCGGCGTTGTCTGCCTTGCTCATGTTGCCCCCAAGACGCTGCGCGTCGCCCCCCCGAGGGGGAATTCGCGCTTGGGGCGGCCCGGCGCGCTCACTTGTCGCTCCCGCCCTGTTGCCAGGCCCGGCGCTGCAAGCCGAAGTAGCTGAAGAGGATGGCCGCCAGCAGGAAGGGAACCATGGCGATCGAGATCGCCGCGCCTTCACCCAGGGCGCCGCCGCTGATGGCGCGCTGGAACGACAGCGTGGCCATCAGGTGCGTGGCGTTGAGCGGGCCGCCGCGCGTGAGCACGTAGATGAGCTGGAAGTCGGTGAAGGTGAAGAGCACCGAGAACGTCATCACCACCGCGATGATGGGCGTCAGCAGCGGCAGCGTGACGTGGCGGAACTGCTGCGCCGGTGTCGCGCCGTCGATCGCCGAGGCTTCGTAGAACGACGGTGAAATCGTCTGCAGGCCCGCCAGCAGCGTGATGGCCACGAAGGGCACGCCACGCCAGACGTTGGCGAAGATGGTGGCCAGCCGCGCGTTCCAGGGGTCGCCCAGGAAGTCGATGTACTTGTCGATGATGCCGAGCTTGACGAGCATCCAGGAGATGATCGAGAACTGCGAGTCGTAGATCCACCAGAAGGCGATCGCCGACAACGCCGTGGGCACGATGTAGGGCAAGAGGATGACGGCGCGGAAGAAGGTCTTCATGCGCAGGTTCTGGTTCAGCAGCAGCGCCAGCCACAGCCCGAGGCCGAACTTCAGCACGCTGGCCACCGTGGTGTAGAAAAGCGTGTTGAACAGCGCCAGCCGGGTCACGCTGTCGCCGAGCAGGAAGGCGTAGTTCTCCCAGCCGATCCACTCGCCCGGGCGCCCGAGCTTGGCGTCGGTAAAGCCGAGCCAGATCCCGAGGCCGAGCGGATAGGTCAGGAACAGCAGCAGCAGCACCGCCGCCGGCAGCATGAACAGCAGGCCCAGGGCGTTGCGGTTGTTCTGCAGTTTTTCGAGCATGGTGCGGGCTGCTGCTGCCGGTGGCCTGGTCAGACTTTGTAGTAGCGCTCGGCGCGCTTCTGGGCGCGCTCAGCGGCTTCCTTCGGCGTCTTGGAGCCGCTGGCGGCTTCGGCCACCATGTTGACGACGATGAAGTCCGCCGCCGCGCCGGCCGAGGCATAGCCCAGCTTGCCGGCATAACCCGCCGGGCGCAGGTTCTTCACGCAGTCGCGGTAGGGCGTGTGCTTGGGGTCCGAGGTCCAGATCGCCGACTTGGTGTACTCGGCCAGCGGCGGCGCGATGTAGCCGCCGGCAGCGGTCAGCCAGGGGTCGAACTGCTCCTGCTCCATCATGAAGCGCAGGTACTCCTTGGCGGCGTTGGGGTACTTGGTGTACTTCATGATCATCTGGTTGAAGAACAGATGCGACTCGGTCGGCACGCCCACGGGACCGATGGGGTAGTTGGCGTGGTAGACGTCTTCCTTCAAGTCGCGCACCTTCTGATCGCTGGAGGTCTTGGTGGCGTAGTAGATCGAGATGCCGTTGTTGGTGAGGCTGATCTGGCCGTCGAGGAAGGCCTTGTTGTTGTTGGGGTCCAGCCACGACAGCGTGCCCGGGATGAAGGTGGCGTACATCTCCTTGGCGTACTCGAGCGCCTTGATCGTCTCGGCGCTGTCGATGACGACGCGGTTGTTGGTGTCGACCAGCTTGCCGCCGTGCGACCACACCAACCAGTTGCACCACAGGCCGTCGCCGGTGGCATTGCCCAGCGCAAAGCCGGGCGGCGTGCCCTTGGCGTGCAGCGCCTTGAGCAGGGTGAGGAAGCCCGCGGTGTCCTTGGGGATGGCGTCGTAGCCCACCGCCTTGACCATGCTCTGGCGGTACACCAGCATGGCGCCGGCGGCGCCCAGGCCGATGCCGATCCACTTCTTGCCATCGGGGCGCAGGTAGGCCTCGCAGGCCGGGTACCAGCCGCCGTACTTCTTGCCCAGGTAGGTGGCCAGGTCGGTGACGTCGAGCAGCTTCTCGGGGTAGAGGTTGGCATCGTCGTTGGTCGACAGGATGACGTCGGGCCCGGCGCCGGTGTTGGCCGCCACCGCGGCCTTCGGGCGCACGTCTTCCCAGCCTTCGTTGTCGACGCGCACCTCGATGCCGGTCTTCTCGGTGAACTTCTTGACGTTGATCATGTAGGCGTCGATGTCGCCCTGCACGAAGCGGCTCCAGCGCAGCACGCGCAGCTTGGCGCCTTTCTCGGGCTTGAAGCTCATGGCCTGTGCGTGCACGGCCGGCGCCCAGACTGCGCCGGTGCCCAGCGCTGCGGTGGCGGCGACGCCGGCGGTGCCTTCCAGGAAGCGGCGGCGGTTGAAGTCACTCATGGGGATGTCTCCTCGGGGGTTGTGGGCGGCTCACGCCGCGAGCCGCCGGCCGCTGCCGGCATCGAACAAGTGCGAACGCTGGATGTCGGGCATGAGGCGGATGGTGCTGCCGGGCGTGAAGGCATGGCGATCATGGAAGACCACGGCCAGTTCCTTGCCCTCGTGCCGGCACGACACGAAGGTGTCGGCGCCGGTGGGTTCGACCACCGCCACCTGGGCGCTGATGCCTTCGCCGCTGCCCAGCGCCAGGTGCTCGGGGCGGGTGCCGAAGATCACCGGCTGGCCGTCTTCGCCGGTGCTGCCCGGCGGTGCGGCCAGGCGCGTGCCATCACCCAGCTCGACGAGGGCGCTGGCGCCGCTGCGTCGCAGCGTGCCGGGCAGGAAGTTCATGGCCGGCGAGCCGATGAAGCCGGCCACGAACTGGTTGGCCGGTTCGTCGTAGAGCTCCAGCGGGCTGCCGGTCTGTTCGATGCGGCCGTCGCGCATGACGACGATCTGGTCGCCCATGGTCATGGCTTCGATCTGGTCGTGGGTGACGTAGATCGAAGTCGTCTTCAGCCGCTGGTGCAGCTCCTTGATTTCGGTGCGCATGGCCACGCGCAGCTTGGCGTCGAGGTTGCTCAGCGGCTCGTCGAAGAGAAAGACCTGCGGGTCGCGCACGATGGCGCGGCCCATCGCGACGCGCTGGCGCTGGCCGCCCGAGAGCTGGCGCGGATAGCGCTGCAGCAACTCACCGAGGCCAAGGATCTCGGCGGCGCGCGCCACCTTGCGCTCCACCGTGGCCTCGTCGAGCTTGGCCAGCATGAGCGCGAAGGCCATGTTCTGGCGCACCGTCATGTGCGGGTACAGCGCGTAGTTCTGGAACACCATGGCGATGTCGCGCTGCTTGGGCGGCAGCTCGTTGACGCGCTGCTCGCCGATGCGCACTTCGCCTTCAGTGATCTGCTCCAGCCCGGCGATCATGCGCAAGAGCGTGCTCTTGCCGCAGCCGCTGGGGCCCACCAGCACGGTGAAGGAGCCGTCGGCGATGGCGATGTCCACGCCGTGCAGGATGTCGACCGCACCGAAGCGCTTCTTGACCTGGGCGATGGTCACACTGGCCATGCGATGCCGTCCTTGCTGGAGAGTTCGCAGCCACGATACCTGCGCCGGCGGGCAGGCGGCCACCGGGCTAACCCGTTGTCGACCGGGAAAGTTGTCTGATAACCTGATGACCATGGCCTCCCACGCGCGCCCCGTGTCGACCCTGGCTCCGGTCAGCCGGCTGGGCCAGGTCTCGCTGGCCGACCGCCTGGCCGAGCGCCTGGCGGCGCAGATCGAGGGCGGGGACCTGGGCCCGGGCGACCGCCTGCCCACCGAGGCGCAACTGGCCCTGCAGCATGGCGTGTCGCGCAGCGTGGTGCGCGAGGCGGTGCACCGGCTCAAGTCGCGTGCGCTGCTGGTGTCGCGCCAGGGCTCGGGCGTCTTTGTCAGCGCGCCGGCAAGGCACCGGCCGCTGGAGTTCGACCCCGCCGTGCTCGAGTCGGTCAACGCCGTGGTCCACGTGGTGGAGGTGCGCCGCGTGCTCGAAGGCGAGATCGCCGCGCTGGCGGCCACGCGCGCCACGCGCGCGCAGGTGGCCGGCATGCGCCGCGCGCTGGCCGCCATCGATGCCGCCAGCGCCGCCGGCCAGGACGGCGTCGCCGAGGACCTGAACTTTCACCGCACGATCGGCCTGGCCACCGGCAACCCGCAGTTCGGCCGCGTCATCGGCTTCCTGGAGCAGTACCTGCGCGAGGCCATGCGCATCACGCGCGGCAACGAAGCGCGGCGGCAGGACTTCATGGACGCCGTGCGCAGCGAGCACAGCGCCATCGTCGAGGCCATCTCGTCACGCGACGCACGCGCTGCGCGCCGCGCCGCCACCACCCACCTCGCCCACAGCCAGCGGCGGCTGGAGCTCGGCGGGATCATTCCGCGTGCTGCCACTGGCAGCGCGCCGATCCGCGTCAAGATACGCGCCAAGATCCACGTCAAGGCCCGACCGAAGGACACCGTCTGATGAAGATCCTGATCACCGGCGGCGCCGGTTTCGTGGGCGCCCGGCTGGCGCGCTCGCTGCTCCAGGCCGGCACGCTGGCGGGGCGACCGATCCGCCAGCTCGTGCTGGCCGATCAGGCCGCGGCGCCGGCCGAGTTGCTGGCCGACGCGCGGGTGCAGGCCCGCGTCGGCCCCTTGCTCGGCCACTGCGAGGGCCTGCGCGACGAGGCCTTCGACGGCGTCTTCCATCTGGCCTCGGCCGTGTCGGGCGAATGCGAGGCCGATTTCGATCTCGGGCTGCGCTCCAACCTCGACAGCACGCGGGCCTTGCTGGACGCGCTGCGCCACCGCACCGAGCACGGCGGCAAGCCGACCCGGCTCGTCTTTTCGAGTTCGGTGGCGGTCTTCGGCCCCGACCCGGCCGTGCCCCTGCCGGCGACGGTGGCTGACGACACCTGGCCGGCGCCGCAAACCAGCTACGGCACGCACAAGCTGATCTGCGAGCACCTGGTGGCCGACTACACGCGCAAGGGCTACATCGACGGCCGCGCGGCGCGGCTGATGACGGTCACGGTGCGCCCGGGGCGGCCCAACGGCGCGGCCAGTTCCTTCTTCAGCGGCATCATCCGCGAGCCGCTGGCCGGCGTCGAATCGGTGTGCCCGGTGGGCGCCGAGGTGCAGCACCCGGTGTCGTCGCCGCGCTGCACGGTACAGGGGCTGGTGGCGGTGTTTGAGGCCAGCCGCGAGGCCTTCGTGGGCCGCAGCGCGCTCAACCTGCCGGCGCTCAACGTGAGCGTGCAGCAGATGCTGGATGCGCTGGCGGCGGTGGCCGGCCCGAAGGTCAGGGCGCTGGTGCGCTTCGAGCGCGACGAGCGCATCTCGGGCATCGTGGCCAACTGGCCGCGTGGCGCGACGGCGGCACGGGCACTCGGCCTGGGCCTGCAGCCCGAGCGGAGTTTCGAAGACATCATCCGCCAGTACATCGCCGACTGCGCTGGCAACCCTGCCGCCCTGAAAGGACTCCAGGCATGAACCGGATCGACTTGAAGGGCCGCGTGGCGGTTGTCACCGGCGGCGCCCAGGGCATCGGCTATGCCATCTGCGAGCGGCTGCTGCAAAGCGGCGCGCGGGTCCTCATCTGGGACATCGACGCCGCGCAATCCGCCGCCGCCTGCGCCAGCCTGGCCGTCCACGGACCGGTGAGCGCGCAGGTGGTGGAGCTCACCGACGACGAAGCCGTGGCCGCCGCCACTGCGCTGGCCGTGGCCCAGGCGGGCCGCATCGACATCCTCGTCAACAACGCCGGCATCACAGGCGGCAACGCCACGACCTGGGATCTGGACCCCGCGGTGTGGCGCCGCGTCATCGAGGTCAACCTGATCGCGCCCTACCTGACCAGCCGCCATGTCGTGCAGCAGATGCTGAAGTCCGGCTATGGCCGCGTCGTCAACATCGCCTCGGTCGCCGGCAAGGAGGGCAACCCCAACGCCAGCCACTACAGCGCCAGCAAGGCGGGCTTGATTGCACTGACCAAGAGCCTGGCCAAGGAAGTGGCGACCAAGGGCATCCTCGTCAATGCCATCACGCCCGCGGTAGCCAAGACGGCGATGTTCGAGCAGATGACGCAGGCCCACATCGACTACATGCTGGGCAAGATCCCGATGGGCCGTTTCCTGGAGGTCCAGGAGGCCGCGGCGATGGTGGCCTGGCTGGCCAGCGAGGACTGCTCCTTCAGCACCGGCGCGGTGTTCGACCTCACCGGCGGCCGTGCCACGTACTGAACAGGTTCAGCGCGCGACGCGTCCCGTGACCGGATAGATCGGGTCGGTGTAGCCGAAGGTCGAGGCATGCCCTGGCGGCACGCGGGCATCGACCCAGCGTTCGTCTTCTTCGCTGACCTGCACCGACAGCGCCGCGATGTAGTCGCGCCATTGCGCCAGCGTGCGCGGGCCGCCGATGACGCCGGTGACGAGACGGTTGTTGAGCGCCCAGGCGATCGCCAGTTGGCTCGGGCTCACGCCGCGCGCCGCCGCATGCTCGCTGAAGGCCTGCGCGATCGCGATCGATTCGGGCCGCCACTCGGTCTGCATCAGGCGCCGGTCGGCACGCGCGGCGCGGCTGTCGGCCGGCGGCGTGGCACCCGGCGGGTATTTGCCGCTGAGCACACCGCGCGCCAGCGGGCTGTAGGTCACGGCGCCCAGGCCGTAGTGGGCGCAGGCCGGCAGCAGTTCGACTTCGATGCCGCGCGTCACGGCGCTGTAGGGCGGCTGCAGCGCGACGGGCTGCTGGATGCCCATCTGGCGGCTGAGCTCGACCATGCGCGCCAGGCGCCAGCCGCGGAAGTTGGACAGTCCCCAGTGCACGATCTTGCCTTGCTCGATGAGCCGCGCCATCGCCGACAGCGTCTCCTCCATCGGCGTGCTCTCGTCGTCGCGGTGCAGGTAGTAGAGGTCGATCCAGTCGGTGTCCAGGCGGCGCAGGCTGTGCTCTACGGCCTGGGTGATCCAGCGCCGCGAGCTGCCGCGCTCATTGGGTTCGTCGCCCATCGGGTTGGCGACCTTGGTGGCCAGCACCCAGCGCGAGCGATCGGCCTTGATCAGGCGCCCCAGCATGCGCTCGGACTCGCCTTTGGCGTAGATGTCGGCGGTGTCCAGCGCATTGAGGCCGGCCTCGCGCGTGGCGTCGAGGATGGCGGCGGCTTCGGCCTCGGCGGTCTGGTCGCCGAACATCATCGTGCCTAGCCACAGCGGCGACACTTTCAAGCCGCTGGCGCCGAGGTTGCGGTGGCCGGCGTTCATGCGCCGATCCTGCCCAGAAGCAGGTACTCCATGAGCGCCTTCTGCACGTGCATGCGGTTCTCGGCCTCGTCCCAGACCACCGATTGCGCGCCGTCGATGACCTCGGCCGTGACCTCATCGCCGCGGTGCGCTGGCAGGCAGTGCATGAAGAGGGCATCGGGCTGCGCTGCGGCCATCATCTCGTCGTCCACGCACCAGTCGACGAAGGCCTTGCGGCGTTCTTCGTTCTGGGCCTCGTAGCCCATGCTGGTCCAGACGTCGGTGGTCACGAGGTGGGCGCCAGCGCAGGCTTCCATGGGGTGGTTGAAGACCTTGTAGCAACCGGCGTCACGCACGCCGGCGACTGCCGCGTCCACCTCGTAGCCGGTGGGTGTGCTGACATGCACCGTGAAGCCCAGGATCTCGGCCGCCTGCAGCCAGGTGTTGGCCATGTTGTTGCCGTCGCCGACCCAGGCCACGACCTTGCCTTCGATGCTGCCGCGGTGTTCGATATAGGTGAAGACATCGGCCAGGATCTGGCACGGGTGGTACTCGTTGGTCAGGCCGTTGATCACCGGCACGCGCGAGTGAGCGGCAAAGCGCTCGAGCATGTTCTGCTCGTAGGTGCGGATCATGACGATGTCGACCATGCGGCTGATGACGCGCGCCGTGTCCTCGGCCGGCTCGCTGCGACCGAGGTGGCTGTCGCCGGTGGTCAGGTGCACCACCGAGCCACCCATCTGGTACATGCCGGCTTCGAAGCTGACGCGCGTGCGCGTGCTGGCCTTCTCGAAGATCATGGCCAGCGTGCGGTCCACCAGCGGCTGGTAGCGCTCGTAATTCTTGAAGCGCGTCTTGATGATGCGCGCGCGCTCGAAGAGGTAGGCGTACTCCTCGGCGCGCAGGTCCTTGAACTGCAGGTAGTGCCTCATCAGTGAATCGCCCGGCTTCATGGCGGGCTGGTGGACTCGGCCAGGAAGGCCCTGACCAGCGGGCACAAGATGGCGGCGATCTGCCGCGCCTCGTCGGCGCTCAAGATCAGCGGCGGCACGAGCCGGATGACGCTGTCGGCGGTGACGCTGATCATCAGGCCGGCCTCGGCAGCACGGCCGAGCAGCACGCCGCAAGGCCGGTCGAGCTGGATGCCGATCATCAGGCCGGCACCGCGGATCTCGTTGACGCCGGCGAGGCCGGCCAGGCCGCTGTCGAGCGCCTCGCGCAGCACCGCGCCGACCGCTGCGGCGTTGGCCATGAGCCCGTCTTCTTCCATGATGCGCAGCGTTTCCACTCCGGCGCGCATGGCCAGCGGGTTGCCGCCGAAGGTGGTGCCGTGGTTGCCCGGGCCGAGCACGTTGACGGCCTTGGGGCCGACCACGATGGCGCCGATGGGCACGCCCGAGCCCAGGCCCTTGGCCAGCGGCATCACGTCGGGCTGGATGCCGGCCCACTGGTACGCAAACCACTTGCCGGTGCGACCGATGCCGCACTGCACCTCATCGAGCATCAGCAGCCAGCCCTGCGCGTCGCACAGGCGGCGCAGGCCCTGCAGGTACTCCCAGCGCGTCGGGTTCACGCCGCCTTCGCCCTGGATGGTCTCCAGGAATACAGCCACCACGTTGGGGTTGCTGCGCGCCACCTGCTCCAGCGCGGCGAGGTCGTTGAGCGGCACACGAACGAAACCTTCGACCAGCGGCTCGAAGCCCTTTTGCACCTTCGGGTTGCCGGTCGCCGACAGCGTGGCTATCGAGCGGCCGTGAAAGGCCTGCTCGTAGACGACGATCTCCGGCCGCTCGACGCCCTTGTCGTGGCCGAACTTGCGCGCGATCTTGAGTGCGCCTTCGTTGGCCTCGAGGCCCGAGTTGCAGAAGAAAGCAGCCGACAGGCCCGACAGCTCGCACAGCTTGGCCGCCAGTTGCTCCTGCAGCGGCACTTCATAGTAGTTGGAGCTGTGGATCAACTTGCCGATCTGGTCCTGCAGCGCGGGCACCAGCTTGGGGTGCGCGTGCCCCAAGGTGTTGACGGCAATGCCGCCCAGGCCGTCGAGATACTTGCGGCCCTGGGTGTCCCATAGCCAGCAGCCTCGGCCATGCGACAACGCGATCGGCAGTCGGCCGTAGGTGTTCATGACGTGGGGCATGGGGCCCTGGCTGGCCTTGAGCACGGCGAGTTCCGGAGCATTCATCGTCGAGTTCCTGGTGAGGCACAAAGCCGGCCCGTGGCGCTTCGGTCACGACGCGGCGAATTTGGATTCTAAAGGTCAGGCGCGCCGGGCCGAAGACTCTGGGATCCCCGGTCCACCCAGGCACGAGCCATGCATGCTGCAATGCAACACAACCAAGGCACAATGATGCCCGTGCAAGCGGTGGTCGGCCTCGTGCGGCCGCCGCCGCCCCTTCGGGCGGGCCTGCGCGCCGATGCCTTTTCGATGACCACCCACCCGCCGCGCCAGTTCTACATCCAGGGCCTCACCCTCGAGGGCCGTGCCTTCAGGCCCAGCGATTGGGCCGAGCGGCTGGCCGGCGCGATGTCGAGCTTCCGACCTGGCGGTGGGGCGCGCGGCATCGGCGCCTACATCGGCTACTCACCCTATTGCGTGCCGCAACTGGTGGACGGTGTCAAGTGTGTGCTGGTGAGCGAAGCACTCAAGGGCATCGAGCCCATGGCCTGGGACTTCGTGATGAACTTTGCCCGCGACAACCACTTGCAGCTCGCCGAGGTCTGCGCCTTGCCCGAGGCCGCAACGCCGGGCGAAGAGTAGTGGCGGCGCGAGCGCACGTGGACTGCTGGGCAGAAATGACAAAGGGTCCGCCGAGCGGACCCTTTGTTCTTGCGACCGTGCCCCGTGGGGTCAGGCAGCCAGCGCCAGCGCCTTGACCTTGGCGGACAGGCGGCTCTTCAGGCGCGCGGCCTTGTTCTTGTGGAAGATGCCTTTGTCGGCCACCGAGTCGATGACGCTCTGGGCAGACTTGAAAACCTCTGTCGCCTTGACCTTGTCACCACCCGTCACGGCCTTCTGGACGTTCTTGACGACGGTGCGAAAGTGCGAGCGCAGCGCGGTGTTGGCGGCGTTGAGCACCACGTCCTGGCGAGCGCGTTTGCGACCGGAGGCAAGACGAACGGTTCTCTTTTTGGCTTTGGACGAGGTGGCCATGCGGTTGGGTTGGTTGAATCTGTGGATGCAAAGAGCGTCGAGTCTAGCACGCTCAAGGGCGCGACGCCAAGGGCCGCCAAGCGGCTGCCTATAATCAAGGCCCACCGGTTCCGCGCCGGTCGACACCCCCGGCCCGCGCCGGCCTGCCTTGCAGCGGGCTGTCTTGCAGCAGGCTGTCCTGCAGCAGGCTGCTGCCCCGCCGAACACCTTCCGCCCCGTGAACCTCCTCAAGGCTGCTTCCGCCGTTTCTTTGCTGACTCTGGTTTCACGCGTCACGGGGCTGGTGCGCGAGCAACTGATCGCCGCCAGCTTTGGCGCCAGCGCAGCGACCGACGCGTTCAACGTCGCGTTCCGCATCCCCAACCTGTTTCGCCGGCTGTTTGCCGAAGGCGCTTTCTCGCAGGCCTTCGTGCCTTTGCTGGCCGCCACGCGAGCGCGCGACGGCGACCCGGCCACGCACGAACTGATCGACGCCGTGGCCACCGTGCTGGCCTGGGTGCTGCTGACGACCTGCATCGTGGGCGTGGCGGCGGCACCTTTGCTGGTGTGGGCCATGGGCTCGGGCCTGCAGCGCTTCGACATCGCGGTGGTCATGACGCGGTGGATGTTCCCGTACATCGGCTTCATGTCGCTCGTCGCACTTGCCGGGGGCGTGCTCAACACCTGGAAGCGCTTTGCCGTGCCCGCGGTGGCGCCGGTGCTGCTCAACCTGTGCGTGATTGCGGCTGCCTGGTGGGGTTCGCCGGCGCTGGCGCAGCGCGGCATCGAGCCCATCTTCGCGCTCGCGGGCGGGGTGATGCTAGGGGGTGTGCTGCAGCTGGCGGCCATGCTGCCGGCGCTGGCCGCCGTGGGATGCCTGCCGCGCATCGGCTTGTTGCCCGGCGCCATCGCACGCGCCTGGCGTCATCCGGGCGTGGGCCGGGTGCTCCGGCAGATGGCGCCGGCGCTGCTGGGCGTGTCGGTGGCGCAGATCTCGCTCCTCATCAACACCCAGATCGCTTCGCACGTGGCGGTGGGGGCGGTCTCCTGGCTGACCTACGCCGACCGTTTGATGGAATTCCCCACCGCGCTGCTCGGCGTGGCGCTGGGCGTGGTGCTGTTGCCGCAGCTGTCGGCCGCCCAGGCCCGGCAGGATGCGGCGGCTTTCTCCGGCATGCTCGATTGGGGACTGCGCCTGGTGTTACTGCTGACGCTGCCCTGTGCGCTGGCGCTGCTGCTGTTCCCACAGGGCTTGGTGAGCGTGCTGTACCACTATGGCGCCTTCGATGCCGATGACGTGTCGATGACGGTGCTGGCGCTGCGCGGCTATGGCGTGGGCCTGCTGGGCTTGGTGGCGATCAAGGTGCTGGCGCCGGCGTTCTACGCGCGGCAGGACATTCGCACGCCGGTGAAGATCGCGGTGGGCGTGCTGCTGGCCACGCAGGCGCTCAACGTGCTGCTGGTGCCCTGGCTCGGGCACGCGGGCCTGGCCTTGTCGATCGGTGTGGGCGCGCTCGTCAACGCCGCCTTGCTGTTGGGCGGCCTGTTGCGCGGCGGTGTCTATCAGGCCCAGCCGGGTTGGTTGCGCTTTGCGGCTTGCGTGGTGCTGGCCAATGCGGTGCTGGGCGGCGCGCTGCTGTGGGCAGCGCGGTCCATCGACTGGATCGGCCTGCAGGCCCACTGGGCACAGCGGGCGGGCGCCGTGGCGGCGGTGCTGGCCGGCGTGGCGGTGCTGTACTTCGGCGTGCTGCTGGCCTGCGGTCTGCGCCCGCGCCAATTCGTCCGCCGTGGCTGACCTACACTGGTGCGAATGGCCCGACACCTGCACTTTGAAGCGCCGAGCGCACTGGACTACTTTGCGGCGCTGGTGGCCAGCGACGACGGTTTCCCGCTGCTGGAAGCAGCGGTGGCGATTGCCCAGGACGACGACCCGGGCCTCGACGTGCAGGGCGTGCTCGCCCGCGTCGACGAGCTTGCCGACCGGCTCAAGCGGCGCATCGCTGCCGATGCCGCGCCGCTGCAGCGGCTGCGCCTGCTCAACCGCTACTTCTTCCAGGAGCTGGGCTTCGCCGGCAACGTCAACAACTACTACGACCGCCGCAACAGCCTCCTGCCTGCCGTGCTGGAGAGCCGCCGCGGCATCCCCATCACGCTGGCCGTGCTCTACGCTGAAATGGCCGCCCACGCGGGTTTGAGAGCCCAGGGCGTGGGCTTTCCCGGGCACTTTCTGCTCAAGGTGCGGATGCCGCGCGGCGAGGTCGTGATCGACCCCTTCAGCGGCCACTCCTTGTCGCGCGAGGATCTCGAAGAACGCCTGGCGCCGTTTCGACAGCACAGCCAGGCGCGCGGCGAAGACGAAGTGCCGCTGGGCCTGTTTCTGCAGCCGTCGAGCGCGCGCGACGTGATCGCGCGCATGCTGCGCAACTTGAAGGAAATCCACCGCAGCCACGCCGACTGGCAGCGACTGGAGCGCGTCCAGGCGCGCCTGGTCGTGTTGCTGCCCCAGGCTTGGGAAGAGCACCGCGATCACGCGCTGGTGCTGGCCGAACTGGGCGCCCACGACCGCGCAGCCGACGCGCTGGCCCCGTACCTGCGCCACTGCCCCGATGCGGCCGATGCCGCGCCCTTGCGGCGCCACCTGGCAGCGTGGCGTCGTGAGAGCTGAGCCGGCCGTGCGCGCATGAAGCAGATCCCGCTGGCCATCGGCCCTGAATCGCAGCCGGGCTTCGACAACTTCCTGCCCGGCGCCAACGCCGCCGCACTGGCTCACCTGCGCTCCTTGCCCTTGCCTGCTGCGCCGGTGTACCTGTGGGGCCCCGGCGGGACTGGCAAGACGCACCTGCTGCAGGCACTGGCAACGCAGTGCCTGGGGGCGGGGCAGGTGGTGGGCTGGTTCGATGCCGGCGATCGCCTGCCCTGGCTGCTGGCGCCCAGCTGGACGCTGGTGGTGGTCGACCGCTGCGAGGCGCTCGACGACGCTGCCCAGCACGCTGCCTTTGCGCTCTTCGAAGACGCGGCTGCGCACGGCGTGCAATGGGCAGCCGCCGGCCGCCTGCCGCCCGTGGACCTGCCGGTGCGCGAGGACCTGCGCACCCGCCTGGCCTGGGGCCACGTCTTCGCGATGCAGCCGCTGCCGGATGCCGACACCCGCGCAGCGCTGCGCCGCGAGGCCGATCAGCGCGGCATCTTCCTGCCCGACGAGGTCATGGACTTCCTGCTCACCCGCTTCGAGCGCGACCTCGGCCACCTCATGCGCCTGCTCGACCGGCTGGACACCTACGGCCTGGCGCAAGCGCGCCGGATCACGGTGCCGCTGGTGCGGCAGATGCTGTCCGAGGAAGGTCTGGACGAGGTGGGCGGCCCATGAGGCTCACGCTGTTCGATCTGGACGGCACGCTGCTGCCCAAGGACTCCGACCACGCCTTCGGCGAATGGATCGTCCGCCTGGGCTGGGCCGACGGCGATGCCTACCGCAGCCGCAACGACGCCTTCTATCAGGACTACGCGGCCGGGCGCCTGGACATCGACGCCTACATCGAATTCGCCACCGCTGCCTGGCGCCACCGCGACGCCGCCGAGCTGGCCGCGGCCAGCCGCGGCTTCATCCACGAGGTGGTGCAGCCCATGCTGCACCCGGCGGCGCTGGGGCTCGTTGAGCAGCATCGCCGGGCTGGCGACTTGATGGCCCTCGTCACCGCGACCAACGACTTCATCACACGCCCGATTGCCGGCTGCTTCGGGCTTGAGCACCTGATCGCCACCGACCTGGCGCGCGACGCCGGCGGCCGTGTGCTGGGCACGATCCAGGGCCTGCCGGCCTTTCGCGAGGGCAAGGTCGCGCGGGTTCGGCAATGGCTGGCAGCGCGCGGCCAGCAGCTGGCCGATTTCGAGCGCTGCACCTTCTACAGCGATTCCACCAACGACCTGCCGCTGCTCGAAAGCGTCAGCCACCCTGTGGCCACCAACCCGGGTGCTGCGCTGGAGCGCATCGCGCTCGAGCGTGGCTGGCCCGTCCTGAAACTCTTCACATGATCAAAAAATTCATCAAGCGTCTGCTCGGCAAGGGCGAATCCGCCGCGCCCGCGCCGGCCGTGCCGACGATCCCGCTGGGCGTGCGCGTCGAAGTCCCGGCCAGCGAGCACCGCATCGACGCCTCGCTGCTCGACGCCAACGCCGTGCGCGTGGTCAAGACGCTCAAGGACGCCGGCCACGAGGCCTACATCGTCGGCGGCGCCGTGCGCGACCTGCTGGTCGGCCTGCGCCCGAAGGACTTCGACGTCGCCACCAACGCCACGCCCGAGCAGGTCAAGGCGCTGTTCCGGCGTGCCTTCATCATCGGCCGGCGTTTCCGGCTCGTGCATGTCGTCTTCGGCCGCGGGCGCGAGCACGAGACGATCGAAGTCTCGACCTTCCGCGCCTTCATGGACAGCGCCGCGGCCGAGCAGGTGGGCGGCGGCGACAAGCCGTCGAAGTCGCAGATGGCCGACAAGACCCACGTCGTCGATGCCGAGGGTCGCGTGCTGCGCGACAACGTCTGGGGCCCCCAGATCGAGGACGCGGCGCGGCGCGACTTCACCATCAACGCCATGTACTACGACCCCGTGACCCAGCTGGTGGTGGACTACCACCGCGGCCTGGCCGACTCCCGTGCCCGTGTGCTGCGCATGATCGGCGACCCCGAGCTGCGCTACCGCGAAGACCCGGTGCGCATCATCCGCGTCGTGCGCTTCGCGGCCAAGTTGGGTTTTGCGCTCGAGCCCGGCACCGAAAGGCCGGTGCGCACCATGGCGGCGCTGCTGGCCAATGTGCCGATCTCGCGCCTCTTCGACGAGATGGTCAAGCTGATGCAGACCGGGCACGCACTGGCCAGCATCGAGCAGCTGCGCAAGTACGGCCTGGTGGGCAAGGGCGGGGGCGTGTTCCCGGTGCTCGATGCCGCGTTGGCCCAGGGCGCCAGCGGCGCGGCCCGCGAGAAGTTCGTGCGCCTGGCGCTCGAAGATACCGACCGCCGGGTCGCCGAGGGTCGCGCCGTGGCACCGAGCTTCATGCTCGCCTGCATGCTGTGGCACGACGTGCAGGAGCGCTGGACCACGATCCGCGCCACCGGCGAGGCGCCTTTCCCGGCGCTGCAGCAGGCCGTGGACGCGGTCTTCGACGCGCGCATCGGCGACATCTCGGGCCGCGGCAAGCTGGCCGCCGACATGCGCGAGATCTGGCTCATGCAGCCGCGCTTCGAGCGCCGCACCGTCAGCTCGGCGGTGTCGCTGGCGGGCCAGGCGCGCTTCCGCGCCGGCTACGATTTTCTGCGTCTGCGCGCCGACTGTGGCGAGCTCAGCTCCGATCTCGCCGACTGGTGGGAAGACTTCCATCTGGGCAACGACGAGGAGCGCGAAGCGCTGCTGACTGATCTGCGTCAGAGCACAGCGGCTCGCGGTCGCCGCGCGCCCGCGCCGCGGGCCGACGGTCAGCCCGCGGCGGCAGGGGAGTCGGCGGCAGCGGGCGCAGGCGCCGAGGTCGATCATGACTTCGATGCCGATGCCGGCCCTGAAGCTCCGATGGCGGCGGGCGAAGGCGCGCCGCGCAAGCGCCGCCGGCGCCGTCGCCGTCCGGCCGGCCGCGAGGGTGCCGCACCCGCCACCGATTAGGCCGAGGCAGCTGCTGCCGGATGATGGCCGAGCGCATCTTCGTGGGCCTGGGCGCCAACCTGGGCGATGCGCGCGCCACCCTGGAGCGCGCGCTGGAGGCCTTGGCGGCTTTGCCGGAAGTGGAGCTGGTGGCGCAGTCGGGGCGCTACCGCAGTGCCCCGGTGCTCGCCGCCGGCCCGGATTTCATCAACGCTGTTGCCGAGCTGCGATCGACGCTGCAGCCTCTGCCGCTGCTGCGTGAGCTGCAAGCCATCGAGCAGGCCTTTGGCCGCCAGCGTCCCTATCCCAATGCGCCCCGCACGCTGGACCTGGACCTGCTGCTCTACGGCCAGCGCGTGCTGGACCTGCCTGAGCTGAGCCTGCCGCACCCCCGGCTGCAGGACCGGGCCTTCGTGCTGCGGCCGCTGCTGGAACTGGCGCCTGGGCTGCAACACCCGCTGCTCGGGGTCCTGCAGCCCAGGCTCGACGCCACCGCTGACCAGATCATCGAAAGACTGCCATGAACTTGAATGCCTTGCCGCTGCCCATGCAGACCTTTGGCTGGTGTGGGCACCGAGAAGACATGACCGACAAGCCCTGAGGTGCTGGTCCGATCGGCTCATAGAATCAAGTCGTGACAGGTCGACACTGCGTTGGCCCGGCGATCGGAGACATCATGGTATTTGGCAGGTTCTTGCCACGAGAGGGCAATTTCTTCGAGCTCTTCAATGAACATGCCAAGCACATCGCCGAGGGTGCGAATGCCTTCATGGCCATGGTGCAGAACTATGACGACACGGCCCTGCGCGAGCGCCATGCCAACGAGGTGGGTGCCGCCGAACGCGCGGCCGACAAGATCACAGCTGAGGTCCACCGGCTGCTGCACCGCACCTTCATCACGCCGCTGGACCGCGACCAGATCCACCGCCTGATCAACGCCATGGACGACGTCATCGACCTGCTGCAGGACTCGAGCGAGGTCATGTCGCTGTACGACCTGCAGCACCTGTCGAACGACGTCGTGCGCCTGTCCGAGATCTCGGTGCGCTGTTGCGGCCGCGTCCAGCACGTGCTGACGCTGCTGCCCAAGCTCAAGGACGCGAAGGTCGCCGAATCGGTGCTCAAGACCTGCGAAGAGATCGACCAGCTCGAGTCCGACGCCGACCGCGTGATGCGCAGCGCCATGTCGGCCCTCTTCCGCGAAGAGCCCGACACGCGCCAGCTGATCAAGCTCAAGGCCGTCTATGAGCACCTCGAATCGATCTCCGACCGGTGCGAGGACGTGGCCAACCTCGTCGAAGGCATCGTGCTCGAGAACTCCTGACCCGCACCAAGGCCTACCGAGATGCAGATCGCCCTGTGGGTGGTGGTGGTGCTGGTCGTGCTGGCGCTGCTGTTCGACTTCATGAATGGCTTCCACGATGCGGCCAATTCGATCGCAACGGTGGTCTCCACCGGCGTGCTCAAGCCGGGGCAGGCGGTGGCCTTTGCGGCCTTCTTCAACGTGGTGGCGATCTTCGTCTTCCAGCTCAAGGTGGCGGCCACGGTGGGCAAGGGCATCGTCGACCCTGGCGTGGTCGACCAGTACGTGGTGTTCGGCGCACTGGTGGGCGCCATCGCCTGGAACGGCATCACCTGGTGGTACGGCATCCCGTCGAGCAGCTCGCACGCGCTCATCGGCGGCATCCTGGGCGCCACGCTGGCCAAGGCAGGCACCGGGCCGCTCATGATGTCGGGCGTGCTCAAGACCGTGGCTTTTATCTTCGTGTCGCCGTTGATGGGGTTCTTGCTCGGCTCGCTGATGATGGTGGCGGTGGCGTGGCTGTGCCGACGAACTTCGCCACTGCGCGTGGACAACGTGTTCCGGCGCCTGCAACTGGTGTCGGCGGGCCTGTACTCGCTGGGCCACGGCGGCAACGACGCGCAAAAGACGATCGGCATCATCTGGCTGCTGCTCATCGTGGCCGGCATCAGCAACGCCGGCGACAAGATGCCGCCGCTGTGGGTGATCTGGAGCTGCTACATCGCCATCGGCCTGGGCACGCTCTTTGGCGGCTGGCGCATCGTCAAGACGATGGGGCAGCGCATTACCAAGCTCAGGCCGGTGGGGGGCTTCTGTGCCGAAACCGGGGGCGCGATCACGCTCTTCGTGGCCTCGGCGCTGGGCGTTCCGGTGTCCACCACGCACACCATCACCGGCGCGATCTTCGGCGTTGGTTCGGTGCGCAACGCCTCCGCGGTGCGCTGGGGTCTGGCGGGGCACATCGTTCTGGCCTGGCTGGTCACGATCCCCGCCACGGCGCTCATCGCAGCGATCTTCTACGGGCTGAGCCGACTCGTCTTCTGATCGCGGGGCGCCTCGAGTTGCCATTCGAAGAACTTCTGGCCCCCGAAGGCGATGGTGCCCATCAACACCGCGCCACCCACCAGCAGCGCCGCCATCGCAGCCAGCACTGGGCCCCAGCCGGTGGCGACGACGGCATGGCCCGGGTTGCGCAGCGCGTCCCACTTCTCGTCCGTCGTGAGCGCATAGACGATAGCGACCAGCATGGCCAGCGTGATCATCAAGCCGAGCAGGGGGATCAAAGCCCATGCCAGATGATCGTCCTGGCCTAACGTGCGCATGCGCACCACGCCCAGCAGGCCGGCCGCGGTGGGCAGCGGATGCAGCCAGGCCCAGCGGTCAGACGCGCCATGCAGGTACAGCCGGTGCACGCCCAAGGTGCCCAGGGTCAGCGCCAGCCAGGCGGCCAGCGTCTTGGAGCGGTAGTTTCTGACTTCAGTCATGGACGCTAGTGT
>JANMVM010000152.1:0-14473 GCA_031392695.1 Rubrivivax sp. | reverse complement strand
GACGTCCTTGCGCTCGATGGTCTGGAACGGGTTGGTGGTGGCGCCGCCACCGCCGGTATTGGTGAACTGACCGGTGATGAAGGGCACGTTTTCGCCGACCACGATCTTGGCTTCTTCGTTGTCCAGCGTGATCAGGTTGGGGGTGCTGATGACGTTGGTCTCGCTCTGCGACTGCAGCGCGCGCGCGATCGCGGCCAGCGAGGTGATGCCGTTGGTCACCGCGAGCAGGCCGATGTTGAGGCCCGAGCCGACGTTGACCTGGCCCTTCGCCGCCGAGGTGTTGATGTCGATGATGCTCGGCCGCCCCGAGCTGCCGAAGTTGGTGCCGGTGACGACGCCGAACTTGTCGCCCGCCTTGCCCAGCAGGCCCTGCCACTGGAAGCCGAAGTCGGCCGAATCGGTGGGCGCGACCTCGACGATCATGCTTTCGATGTAGACCTGCGCGCGGCGCGTGTCGAGCTGGTCGATGAGGGCGCGCACCTGCCGGTACAGCGGCTCGGGCGCGGTGATGATGAGCGAGTTGGTGGCCGGGTCGGCCTGGATGAAGCCGCCCGTGCTGGGCTGCGCCGCACCCGATACGCCGGCAGCCGTGGGTGCTGCACCGCCGCCGGGCGAGGGCGTGGCGGCCGCGCCGGGCGTCGCCGCGGGCGCGGCGCCGCTGGTCGAGGTGCCGGTGGCGCCGAAGGCGGCGCGCACCACGGTGGCCAGGCGGGCGGCGTCGGCGTTCTTCAGGTGCACCACCCACATGCCGCCGTTGGGGCCGATCAGGTTGTTCGGCCGGTCCAGTCGCGCGATGGTCGAGCGCACGGCCGCCAGCCGCGCCGCGTTGGGCGCGCGGATGAGCAAGGCGTTGCTGCGCGAATCGGCCACCACGGTGATGCTGCCGCCCACCAGTCCGGGCACGCCGGGCACGCCGGCGGCGCCGCTCGATTCGCTCAGCCGCTGCACCAGCGGCGCCAGATCGGCAGCCACGGCGTGCTGCAAGGGCACGATCTCGACCTCGGTGCCCGAGGGCACGTCGAGCGCGGCGATGATCTTGCCGATGCGCTGCAGGTTGTCGGCGTAATCCGTGATCACGAGCGCGTTGCTGCCCGGGTTGGCGTTGATGGTGTTGTTGGCGCTGATCAGCGGCCGCAGCACCGCCACCAGGTTGTTGGGGTTCTCGTAGCGCAGCGAAAAGATCTGCGTCATGACCTGGTCACCGCGCATCGAGACCTCGCCGACGCTGACCGTGCCGGCCTGCAGCTTGGCATCGGCCTCGGGCACGACCTTGAGCAGGCCGCCGGCTTCCACCACCGCGAAGCCGAGGCCGCGCAGCGCCGACAGGTAGCTGGCGTAGGCCTCGCGGATGCTCTGCGGCTGCTCGCTGTAGACGGTGATCGTGCCCTTGACGCGCGGGTCGACGACGATGGCGCGGTCGATCATGGCGGCGAAAGCGCGCGTCACGGCTTCGACATCGGCGTTGACGAAATTCACCGTCACCGGCGCACGCGACTTGGGCGCGATCGTCTGCGCCAGGGCTGGCGGCAGCGCCAGCGTGGCTGCCAGCAGCAGGGCCAGGCCGCGCTGTGCGCCGCGGCGAAGAAACACTCTGTTCATGGTCACCCGATCGAAATGAGAGACAGCGCGCCCTGGCGGCGGCCGATGATGTTGAGCAGGTTGTTGAGTGTCGCCTCCGAACCCGGCGCCGCGCTGGCCTGGCCGTTGAAGCGCAGCCGCGACGCCGCCCACTGGCCGCTGCCGCTGAGCTGCAGCGCGCCGTCGGTGGTGGCCAGTTGCAGCTGCGCGGCTTCGCCCCGCTCGTCGCCCTGCAGGCTCAGGCGGTAGCTGCCCAGCACGTCCAGCGTCGACAGGCTGCTGGCCAGGCTGCGCAGCTCAAGCTCGGCGCGGCCACTCAAGGTCCAGCGGCCCTGCACCGCCTCGGCGGCAAAACCGTTGCTCGACAGCGCCAGCGTGCCCGAGGGCTGCAGCGTGTTCCAGGGCGTGCCCAGGCCCGTCAGCCAGGCCGCCGGCCACTGGCCCAGCAGCCGCGTCGGGCCCGGCAGCGCAGGCAGCTCGATGCGCAGGCGTCCGAGACCCGCACTCAGGCGCAGTGGCAGTTCGCCTTCGATGCAGCAGGCATGGCGCACGCGCAGGCCGAGCGCGGCGCCGTCGAGGCCCAGCGCCCACTGCAGCCGGCCCGGCAAGGCGCTGGCGTCGCGGCTGCCGGCGCCGCCAGTGAGCACGATCACCGCACTGCCGCGCCAGACCGTGCCGCGCGCGTCGGCCAGCAGGAGGCGCTCGTCGGTGGCGCCGTTGACCGCTGCGGCCAGCCAGGCCGCCGGTGCGAAGGCCACGAGGGCGAGCAGCGCGCCGGCCAACGAACCGGCCAGGGCCCAGCGCTTCAAGAGCCGCCCCCCAAGGCCAGCACCAGCGTACCGCCGTAGCCCTGCGCCGTGCGCGTCAGGTTGGCCTCGAGCGGCCGGGCGCGGGCGCCGGCACGCGCCTCGGCCAGCCAATCGCGCAAGGCGCCGGTGCTCAGGCCGGTGACGGTGAGCACGGCGCGCTCGCCTTGCAGCGTGAGCTTGCCCTTGTCGCCCAGCCGCTCGGTGGCGGCCTTCAGGGCGGCGGCGGCCTGCTCGGGGGTGATCGGCGGCGCGGCGCGCAGCACCTGCGCTTCGGCGGCCTGGCGCTGCATGGCCTGCAGCTGCAGATCCAGCGCGTCCAGTTCAGCCGGCGCGCGGGCCAGCGTGCGCCACGCCGGCTGCACCGCCAGCACCCACAACAAGCCCAGCGTGATGACGGCGGCTGCGAGCGAGAAGAGTCGCCGCTCGCGCAGTGCCAGCGCGCGCCACCAGGCCTGCATCGGCGCCAGCCACCCAGGAGGTCGGGACTCGCTCACAGCGCCCCCTGGCTGGCGCCGCGGCTGACCACGACCCGGCCCTCGGACACCTCGACGCCGTAGCCCGCGGCGCGGATGCGGTCGCGGAACTGCTGTGCCTGCGGCTCGGCCCAGCCGGGGGCGGCCAGCGTCAGGTTGCCGCCTTCGAAGCGCAGGCTCTGCGTCGGGCCGGCGCCGTCGGGCCAGGCCGTGGCGGCAGCAGCGAGCAGGGCTTCCAGATCGGCGGCGCCGGCACGGCCCGCGGCGGCACGCAGGCGATCGGTCTCGCGCTGCATCTGCACCGGGGCGTCGAGCACCGCGCGCACGCCGGGGTGGGCCGACTTGAGCAGCGTGGTCATGGCAGCGCGCTTGTCGGCCAGAGCCTGGCGCTGCTGCCAGGCGTAGGCGTTGAGCCCCACCAGCTGCAGCCCGAGCAGCGCCGCCAGGCCCCAACGCACCGGCCGCCATTCGGCGCTGAGCAGGCGACGCAGCCCTTCGCGCAGCGCGCGCGTGCCGCGGTGGCGCGCCGCGAGCTCGAACTGGCGCAGGTTGATCCTGCCCTGCACGGCTTCCAGCAGGCGCTCGGACTCGCCCATCAGCGGTACGGGCGCGCCCAGCCAGCGCTCGGCGGCCAGCGCGGCAGCGGGTTGGGCGCTCCAGCGCCAGTCGGCGGCGCTGTCGCCCGGATGCAGTGCACGCGCCAGATCGCCGGCCAGGCGCAGGCACACGACACCGTCGGCGCCGGCGCGGCTGAGCCAGGGGTTGGGCGTCTCGCCTTCGGCGTTGCTGAAGAAGTGACCGCGGCCGGGCGCGCCGGGCACCGCAGGACTGGCCGCCGGCACGACGCGCTCCACCGCGTGGCCGGCGGCTTCCAGCGCCTGCAGTGCCGCCGCCAGGCGGCGGCCGTCGGTCACCGCCACCCAGCCCGGCTGGCCCGGGGCGGCATCGGGTGCCAGCGCGAAGTGCAGCGCCGCGTCGTCGTCGAGCAGCGCCTCTTCCATGACGCCGGCCAGTGCCGCGCGCAGCCGCGCTGCCGGGGCCCTGGGCACGTCGATGCGGTGCCAGCTGACGTCGGCCTCGGCCAGCACCAGCACCGTCAGGTCGGCCTTGGGCAGCAGCGCGGCCTGGGCCTGGCCCGACCGTGCCGGCGAGCGCCCATCGGCGCTGAGCACGAAGTGCCACTCGGCCGGCAGGCGCGCCGCGGCTTCGGTTGCTGGTGCGGCCGCACGGGCGCCCAGGCGGTCATGGGGTGGAAGCTGGACGACGAGCAAGGACATGCGGTGCGATGGCGGGTGGCTGGACCGGTTGGTTTTGGCGTGGCTATCGAATCGTGCGCGGCGGCAGAGTGTCTATTGTCGCCGTCAGCGCGGGGGGCTCGAGAAGCTGTGCTTTTCACGCTGCAGCACATCGACACGGTTATCGCGCCGCACCAGCAGCGAGCGCTCTTCCAGGATGCGGTTGTCCAGCCGCAGCCGGCCGGCGACGCGGAAGTGGCTGCTGCCCACGCTCACCCGTCCGGGCTCGAGCACGGTGCCCGGGGCGAGCTGGGCGACGACGTCTTCCAGCCGCTCGAAGGCCTTGCGCTGGCGCGCCTGCACCAGGCGCTGCGCACCGCCCAGATCGATGCCGTCGATGGCCGCCAGGATGACCTCGCGCGGCGCCGTGTTGACGTTCACCGGCGTGGCCACGGGCAGCAGGTCGACAAAGGGCTCGAGCCGGGTCAGCGTGGCCGGCTCGATGCCCTGCCAGGCCAGGTCGGCGAGTCGTGCCGGGCGGATCGGGGCACCGCCCGCCGCCTCGTCGCCGCTGCCCGAGCGGGCCGCGCCGAGCGCCTGGGCGATGCGCTCGGCAGCGTCGCTGGGCGCGCCGGCGGCGTCGCACAGGCGCTGCAGCCCGGCCAGCTGCAGCGGCAGCACCTTGCCCGCGTCGTCGACCAGGCCGCGCAGGTTGAAACGCGATTGCGCGTCTTCGATGGCGCCCGAGATGAAGGCCTCGGGCCCGCTGTCGGCGTTGTTGTCCTTGTCGGCGGCCAGGAACGACGACAACCGCGCCTCGGCCAGCGGCTGGGCCCAGGGTTCGTCGAGCGAGTCGTGGTTGGCGTTGCTGCGCTGGTTGGCGCGTTGATCTTCGCGCAGAATCAGGCGCGCCCAGTCGAGCGCCCCGTTGAGGATCCAGCCGCCCTGGGCGCGCACGCGCTCGGCGGCCTCGATGCTCACGGCCTGCGTCTGCTGCCACACCATGCCGGCGGCCGCGGTGGCCACCAGCGCCACGATGATCATGGCCAGCAGTAGCGCCGCGCCGTGCGCCGGGCGCTTCATGATCCGGTGGGCCCGAGCGCGATGTCGCGCGTGAGCTTCCTGCCCTGCAGCGTGATCACCAGGCGCACCGCGTTGGGCAGCGCTTCGCGCGCTGTGGCCACCGGCGCGCTGCCCGCGGCGGCCGGTGCGGCCGCGACGACGTCGCCGCTGGACTGCGCGTTGCTCCACTCGCTGCCGCGGTGGAAGTAGACCTGCCATTCGCTGGCCCCTTCGGCCACCGTGAGCTGACCGGCCTCGTTGCCCAGGAACTGCTGGCTCGCCAGCCAGGCTTGCTGCAAGGCGCCCGCGCGCTGCAGGCCGGGCCCGGACCAGCGTTGCCAGACGCCGCCGCGCACCGACCAGGCCACCAGCGCCACGCCATCGTCGACGCGCCGCGTCAGGCGCAGCGTCTGGCCGTCGAAGGCCAGCGATGGCACCACGCCGGTGTCGTACACGGCCTGCAAGTCCTGCTCCCACTGCATGAGCACGGTGGCCAGCCGCGTCGTGCGCGCGACGACCTCGCGGCTGGCTTCGCGCGCGCGCAGCACGCCGTCCAGGCCCTGCCAGGCCATGCCGGCGAGGATCGCCATCAGCAGCAGCGCCACCAGCACCTCCACCAGGGTGAAGCCGCCGGTGCTGTGCGCGCGCTTCATTGCCGCCCCAGCACGGTGGACAAGGTCACCAGCGGCACGCCGTCCTCGGTGCTGACCACGGCGTCGACGCGCCTGAAGCTCGGGTTGAGCGTCGGCCGCGCGAGCAGCCGGCCCTTGTAGCTGCGGCCGAGCTGCTCGCAGCTGAAGTCGCTGTCACCGACGCCAGGGAAACTGCGCCGCAGGCGCAGCTCGGTGAGCTGGTTGTCGGCGCACCACTGCGCGGCCACGACGTCGGACAGGCGTTCGGCGTTGTCGCTCAGCGCCGCCGCGGCTCGGTGGCCGGCGGCCAGGGCGATGGCCGTCACCGCCAGCGCCACCAGCACCTCCAGCAGCGTGAAGCCCTGCGCGCGGCCGGGCATCACGGGCGCGCGGCCGCGGCTGCCGGCTCGGCCACTGCAAAGGGGCCGAGCCCGTCGCTCGACAGCTCGAGCCGCTTTTCAGCCAGCGTGAGCACGATGCGCTGCGGCGGCAGGATCGCCGCCGGGCCGAGCACCACACCGCGTCCCCCGATGACCTGGGCGCTCACGCGGGCGTCGAGCCAGCGCGTCGGCGGGGCGGCCTCGGCGAGGCCGATGAAACGGAAGTGCAGCGGGGCACCGGCCAGGTCGGTGAGCGCTTCGCCCTCGGCCCGCGGCAGCCAGCGCACGGCTGCACCCGAGACGCGCGATTCGGCGCGCGCCATCTCGAGCAAGGCGCTCAGGCGCGCGCCTTCCTCCTCGAGCCGCGCCGCGTCGCCATCGGGCAGGGCCACCGAGACCAGCGCCACGCCCACGGCGATGATGGCGATGACGATCAGCAACTCGATCATCGTGAAGCCGCGCCGCCGCGCGCGGCGCGGCCGCCCGCCGTTATTGCCAGGAGCCGATGTCGGCATTCTTGTCTTCACCACCCGGTTGGCCGTCGGCACCGAAGCTGAAGACGTCGATCTCGCCGCGCACGCCCGGATTCAGGTACTGGTAGGGACGCGTCCAGGGGTCGGCCGGCAGCTTGTCGAGGTAGGGCTTCCAGTTGGGCGGCACCGCGCCGACGCTGGGCTTGCGCACCAGCGCGTCCAGGCCCTGCTCGGCGCTGGGGTAGCGCTGGTTGTCGAGCTTGTAGCGCTTGAGCGCCTGGGTCAGGGTGTTGATGTCGGTGC
The DNA here is from genome assembly GCA_031392695.1 of Rubrivivax sp. Lineage (GTDB taxonomy): Bacteria > Pseudomonadota > Gammaproteobacteria > Burkholderiales > Burkholderiaceae_C > Rubrivivax. Next base: position 7,528 of record JANMVM010000152.1, on the reverse strand, counting down.
GCGCCGCGGTGACGCGCGCGTCGTCGAGGCTGGAAAACAGGTTGGGCACGATCAGCGCACCGAGCACGCCGATGATGACCAGCACCACCAGCAGCTCGATGAGGGTGAAGCCCCGGCTGCGCCGTGCGCGTCGGATGGAGGGCATGAAATTCATGTCGGCGGCGGCGGGCCCGACCGGGCCTGGCATCAAGGGGAGGCTGAATCATAATCCGCGCATGTTGCTGCGCTGGATCACCTTTTTCGTCTGGGCCGCCGTGGCCGCCAGCGCGCTGTTCTGGGGGCTGCGGCTGATGGCCAAGGCGCCACCGGCGCCGGCCCAGGTGCAGGTGGCCGATGCCAGCGCCGTGGTGCGCGGTGACCTGACGCGGCTGCTCGGCGCCGACGCGCCGGCCGCCGTGATCGCGGCCGTCGCCGAGCCGGCGGCCGATGCGCGCTTCAACCTCGTGGGCGTGGTCAGCCCGCGCTCGGCCCAGGCGGCGCGCGAGGCGGTGGCGCTGATCGCGGTCGACGGCAAGCCGGCCCGGGCTTACCGCGTCGGCACCGTGGTCGAGGGTCAGAACGTGCTGCAGTCGGTGAATGCGCGCGGCGCCAACCTGGGCCCGCGCGACGGCCCCGCGCTGGTGGCGCTGAAGATCGCGCCGCCGGCCGCGGCCACGACCGGGGCGCTGCCCGCGGCGACATCGCAGTTTGCGGTGCCGCCGAATGCCGTGCCGCCGAATGCCGTGCCGCCGCGCTTCCCGATGGCCGTGCCGCAGGCGGTGCCGCATCAGTACCTGCCGCCGCCCCAGCAGCAGCCTCAGCCACCACCGTTCAACCCGCGCGACGTCAACGCGCCAAAGTTCTGAGCCCGCGGCGCCTGGACGCGCCGATCAGTACAGCGCGGCGCCGAAAGGCGATGGCTCGCGACGGGGCTCGATGAAGGGCTCGGCCAGCACGCCCGGCTGCGAGGGGCCGGCGTCGTCGCCGTCCGCGACCTCGGTGAGCAGCGCGGCCGCGCTCTTGAGCAGCGGCCAGGCCAGCGTGGCACCCGTGCCGTCGGTGCTTTCCATGCCCATTTCCATCAGCGCCGAGGCGCGGAACAGATTCAGCGCCTGGTCCAGGCCGCGGTGGCCGTGGCTGCGGCAGAACACGCAGTAGTCGGTCACCGGCTGCGCGATGCGCGCCGCCAGCATGAGCGCGGCGCAGGCCGGCATGCCGTCGATCATGAGCAGATGGCGCTTGCTGGCGGCCATCAGGATCACGCCCACCATCACCGCCACCTCGAAGCCCCCGAAGGCGGCCAGCACCTCGATCGGCTCCAGCACCTCGCGGTGGCGCGTCTGGGCCCCGCCGAGCACCGTCATCAGGTGGTTCAGGTAGGCGGCTGGCATGTGCGGGCCGCTGACCACGAGGTCGCGCACGGCGCTGTCGGTCAGGCGCGCCAGCACCAGCGCCGCGCTCTCGTGCGAGCCCACGCCGACGCCGGCCAGCACGGTGACGTTGCCCTTGAGCTTGTCGCCGATCTCCATGCCGGCGCGCATGCCGGCATGCGCCTGGTCCAGGCTCATCGCCGCCGAGGCGCGCGCATTGCGCGTGCCGTGCGCGATCTTGCGCATCATCAGGCGGTCGTGCGGCGGCATGTTCTGCGCCATGCCGCAATCGACCACCGTGACTTCCATCTGCTGGGCGCGCGCGAACACGGTCAGCGGCAGCTGGTTGGTGAGCAGCAGGTGCACGGTGTCGTGCGTGGAGCGGGCCTGGGCTTCGCTGATGCCGTCCACGGCCAGGCCGTGGTCGGCCGCAAACACGAGCAGTTGCGGCGCGTGCAGCAGCGGCTTGAGCGTGTTCTGCATCAGGCCCAGGCGGATCGCCAGCGGCTCGAGCTCGCCCAGGCTGCCGCCGATCTCATTGCGGCGCTGCAGCTTGTCGCGCAGGGCCTTCTCGAGCAGGGGGCTGGAGGTCGGGGTGACCAGGGATCTGTTGGACATGGCGCTTGAGTGTAGCCAGCGGCCTCAGCGAAGAAAAAGTGCGTAGACGGGATTGCGCGTCTCTTCGACAAAAGGGTATGCCAGGGTGCGCAGGAAATCGTCGAACGCCGGCTCATCGCCGGCCGGCACCTGGATGCCCACCAGGATGCGGCCGTAGTCGGCGCCCTGGTTGCGGTAGTGAAAGAGGCTGATGTTCCAGCCCGGGTGCAGCGCGGCCAGGAAACGCATCAGTGCGCCCGGCCGTTCGGGGAACTCGAAGCGGAACAGCCGCTCATCGCGCGCCAGTTCGCTGCGCCCGCCCACCATGTGGCGCACATGCTCCTTGGCCAGCTCGTCGTCGCTCAGGTTGACGCTGGCAAAGCCCTGCTTGCTGAACTGGCGCTCGATGCGCCCGGCCTCGTCGCGGCGCTGGATCGCCAGGCCCACGAAGACGTGCGCCTCGCGCTCGTCGCTGATGCGGTAGTTGAACTCGGTCACCGAGCGCGGCCCGATGATTTCGCAGAAGTGCTTGAAGGAGCCGCGTGCTTCGGGGATCGTGACCGCGAACAGGGCCTCGCGCTGCTCGCCGAACTCGGCCCGCTCGGCGACGAAGCGCAGGCGGTCGAAATTCATGTTGGCGCCGCAGGTGATGGCCACCATCGTCGCGCCCTTGAGCTTGTGCTGCTCGACGTACTGCTTGATGCCGGCCACGCCCAGTGCGCCGGCGGGCTCGAGGATGCTGCGCGTGTCCTCGAACACGTCCTTGATGGCGGCACACACCGCATCGGTGTCGACCACCACGTAGTCGTCGACCAGTGCCCGCGCGATGCGAAAGGTCTCTGCGCCCACGAGCTTGACCGCGGTGCCGTCGGAGAACAGCCCGACATCGGCCAGCTGCACCCGCTTGCCGGCGGCCACCGAACGCACCATGGCGTCGGAGTCGGCGGTCTGCACGCCGATCACGCGCACCTCGGGCCGCACGGCCTTGATGTAGGCGGCCACGCCCGAAATCAGCCCGCCGCCGCCGATGGCCACGAACACGGCGTCCAGCGGGCCCTGGTGCTGGCGCAGGATCTCCATCGCCACCGTACCCTGGCCGGCGATCACGTCGGGGTCGTCGAAGGGGTGGACGAAGCTCAGGCCGCGCGCCGCTTGCAGCTGCACGGCGTGGTGGTAGGCATCGGTGTAGCTGTCGCCGTGCAGCACGACTTCAGCGCCGAGCGCGGCCACGGCGTCGATCTTGAGCCGGGGTGTCGTCACCGGCATCACGATCACGGCGCGGCAGCCCAGCCGCTTGGCCGCCAGCGCCACGCCCTGGGCGTGGTTGCCGGCCGAGGCGCAGATGACGCCCGCGGCCAGGGCCTCGGGCGACAGGTGCGCCATCTTGTTGTAGGCCCCGCGCAGCTTGAAGCTGAACACGGGCTGCTGGTCTTCGCGCTTGAGCAGCACGGTGTTGGCCAGGCGGCGGCTCAGGTTGCGCGCCGGCTCGAGCGCCGTTTCGCGTGCCACGTCGTAAACGCGCGCCGTGAGGATGCGCTTGAGGTAGTGGGCAGCGATGCGCTGGCCTTGCGGCGTGACGGCGATCTGCGCTCGCTCGGCGGCCGCAGCGGCGGCTTTCGTTGACTTGGCGCGCTGCACGGCCGGGGTCTTCACGCTGGGCTTGGGGGTGCGGCCGGCAGGCATCGTGGGTTTGCGCGAGGCGCGGCTCGTGGAAGGCGGCGGATCATAAGGCAGCCCCTGCGCCAGGCCGGCAGCCACTCTGCCACCAGAAAAAAGCCCGGAGCCTTGTGAGCCCCGGGCTGAATCCACCATTCAGGAGGTGGAGGAGACAATCGGTGGAAGCCGCTGCAGCACACGCTGTGTTCGACTCCCCTGCGAGGCAGTCTATCACCGCAATGCTGCGCTGCAATATGTCGATCGCGGCTTCACGGTGGTGAGCCGACTCCCATTTGAAACAGCGCCTGCAGCGCGGGCGCCAGAAGAGGGCAAATGCACCATGGAATGCACCATCAACTGGATGCCGGGCACCGGCATGGGGTTCGTCGCCGAGACCGGCAGCGGCCACTTCCTGACCATGGACGGCGCGCCCGATGGCGGCGGTCGCAATCTGGCGCCGCGGCCGATGGAGACGGTGCTCGCCGGCACCGGCGGCTGCAGCGCCTATGACGTCGTGTTGATCCTGCAGCGCGGGCGCCATGCCGTCACCGGCTGCCAGGTCAAGGTCAGCGCCGAGCGCGCCGCGCAGGACCCGAAGGTCTTCACGCGCATCGGCATGCACTTCGTGGTCAGTGGACACGGCCTGTCGGCTGCCGCGGTGGAACGCGCCATTGCGCTGTCGCACGAACGCTACTGTTCGGCCAGCATCATGCTGGCCAAGACGGCCGAGATCAGCACCAGTTTCGAGATCGTCGAGCAACCGGCCTGAGCCAAGCACCCGCACCGGGCCTCAAATGCGGTGCGCGATCGTCGTCATGACGCGCGCCGCACCGCGCATCAGCCAGCTCAGTGGCGCCGGCAGCGGCATGCCGCCGGCCGCGGCTGCGTCCTCGGCATGGCGTGCTTCGTCGCCTTTCATGGCCGCCACGATGGCGCGCGAACGCTGGTCTTGGGCCGGCAAGCGGTCGAGGTGGCCGGCCAGATGGTGTTCGACCTGGCGTTCGGTCTCGATGACGAAGCCCAGGCTCACGCGGTCGCCCAGGCGGCCGGCCAGCAAGCCGATGCCGAAGGCGCCGGCATACCACAGCGGGTTGAGCAGGCTGGCCCGGTCACCCAGTTCATCCAGGCGCTGTTGCGTCCAGGCGAGGTGGTCGGTTTCTTCGCGCGCCGCCGTTTGCATCTGTTGGCGCAGTGCTTCGCTGCGGGCGGTGAGCGCCTGCGCCTGGTAGAGCGCCTGGGCACAGACTTCGCCGACATGATTGACGCGCATCAGCGCACCCGCCAGGCGGCGCTCATGCGCCCCCAGCTGATCGGGCGGTGTCGCCGCTGCCGGGTTGGGCCGCGCAGCGTGCACCGTGCCCGCCACGGTGCGCAGTGCGTTGTCCAAGCTGACCAGCCAACGATCGGGGTAATCCATGAGGCACCTGGTGACGACTTCAGCATCGTGCCTGACGACGTTTCGTATCTCGTTGTTGCCAGACAACATGCCGGAGGCTTTTGAAGGGCAAGTCTTGGCAATGGCTCCAGCCCTCTGGTGCAATACGGATAGCTTCCGCTGAGGAGGTTGGCCTGATCTGCCCCTCGAAGGGCGGCCTTCCCGATCGGGACCTCTCGTTCAACCTAGGAGATAGTCGCAATGAAAAAATCACTGCTCGCCCTGGCTGCGCTGACCGCGTTTGCAGGTGCGGCTTCGGCCCAATCGTCGGTCACCCTGTTCGGCATCGTTGACCTCTCGGTCAACAGCGTCAAGAACGGCAACCTGTCGCAAAAGCTCCTGAGCTCAGACCAGCTCAACAGCAACCGCATCGGCTTCCGCGGCACTGAAGACCTCGGCGGCGGCATGCGTGCCGGCTTCTGGATCGAAGGCGGGATGGCACCCGACACCGGCGGCACGGGCCAGACCTGGACGCGTTGTTCCACCGTCAGCCTGATGGGCGGTTTCGGTGAGATCCGTCTCGGCCGCGACTACACGCCGACCTTCTTGGTCAGAGGATTCGACCCCTTCGGCACCAACGGTATGGGCTCCGAGTTGAACCTGGAGAGTGGCTCGGTGAACCCGCTCGGGTCGGGCGCCACGACCCTGGTTCGCGCCAGCAACAGCGTGGGCTACTTCCTGCCCGCCATTGGCGGCGTGTACGGCAACGCGATGGTCGCCGCTGGCGAAGCCACTACGGGCAACAAGTATGTAGGCGCCCGTCTAGGTTATGCGGGTGGACCGGTTAATGTGGCGATTGCCTTTGGCAAGACCTACCAGACCGGCACCATGGTTGCCGACTTCAAAGACACCATCTTTGGTGCCTCGTACAACTTGGGATTCATGAACCTGATGTTCATGTACGACAAGACCGCCTACTCCACGCGCGACCAGAAGAAGATGCTGCTCGGCTTGACAGTGCCGTTCGGCGCCAGCACGCTGAAGGCGTCTTACATCAACGCCAAGGGTGCCCAGGGCACCAGCGCGACCGACTTCGACGCCAAGCAGATCGCCTTCGGCTACCAGTACGACCTGTCCAAGCGCACCGCGATCTACGCAACGGTGTCTTCGCTGAACAACGACGGCAACGCCATCAGCGGCGCCCGCTTCACGGTCGGCCAGGGCCCGGCGATGGCCATCGGTGGCGACACCTCCAGGGGCTACAACCTGGGCGTGCGTCACACCTTCTGATCGTCGCCAGGTTGCCTTCGCAGGCGGCCTGAGCACATCGGATCCACGGCCGCCTTCGGGCGGCCGTTTTCATTGCCAAAGCCCAGGGTCTGCGCGCGACCCGCAGCGAAAGGGCTGGCCGCTGCTGCGGGTCTTTCCCGCTGCGTTGGCGGCCTGAAGCCCGCATCATTCAGCGCCCCTGCCGACGGCTGCCCGACGGCAGCTTCCCTGCCCTCGCACCCGGCGGCTCGTCGCCTCATCGATGCTGGTCTTCATCCTCCGCCGCCTGATGCAAGCCGTGATCGTGATGATCACCGTGGCCTTCCTCGCCTTCATGCTGTTCCAGTACGTGGGCGACCCGGTGACGAGCCTGCTCGGCCAGGACGCGACGCAGGAGCAGCGCGAGCAGTTGCGCCAGGATCTCGGCCTGGACCAGCCCTTCCCGGTGCAGTTCGCCAGCTTCATCGGCAACGCCGTGCAGGGTGAATTCGGCTTGAGCCTGCGCCAGGGCCGCAAGGTCTCGGCACTCATCGCCGAACGCTTCCCGGCGACGCTGGAGCTGGCGCTGGCCGCCGCCGTGATTGCGCTCGGGGCCGGCGTGCCGCTGGGCGTGTATGCGGCGCTGCGCCGCGGCCGCTTCGGCTCGCAACTGGTGATGACGCTGTCGCTGCTGGGCGTGTCGCTGCCCACCTTCCTGATCGGCATCCTGCTCATCCTCGTGTTTGCAGTGACGCTGAAGTGGTTGCCCAGCTTCGGCCGCGGCGAGACGGTGGCGCTGTTCGGTTCCGCCAACTGGACCACCGGGGTGCTCAGTGCCGACGGCTGGAAGCACCTCGTGCTGCCGGCGGTGACGCTGTCGGTGTTTCAGCTCGCGCTGATCATGCGGCTGGTGCGCGCCGAGATGCTCGAGGTGCTGCGCACCGACTACGTCAAGTTCGCGCGCGCCCGCGGCCTGCCCGACCGCGTGGTGTACTTCGGCCACGCGCTGAAGAACACGCTGGTGCCGGTGATCACCATCACCGGCCTGCAACTCGGCAGCCTGATCGCCTTTGCCATCATCACCGAGACCGTCTTCCAGTGGCCCGGCATGGGCTTCCTGTTCATCCAGGCGGTGCAGTTCGCCGACATCCCGGTGATGGCCGCCTACCTGTGCCTGATCGCGCTCATCTTCGTCATCGTCAATCTCGTCGTCGACCTGCTGTACTTTGCCGTCGACCCGCGGCTGCGCCTGGAAAAGCCGGCGCTCGGACATTGATACGCCGCGCATGAATCGCCGATGAGC
>JANMVM010000121.1:0-16828 GCA_031392695.1 Rubrivivax sp. | reverse complement strand
CTACGTCCTCAGCGACCAAGCGGGTCGCCCTGGCCCTGCCCGCCGACGTGCAGCTGGCGGCACCAGAATCCACGCCATGAACACGCCATGAACATGCCTGAACTTTCGCCCACGACAGCGCCTGCGCCGGTGAGCTTCTGGGCGGCCTTTCGCTTCTGGCTCAAGCTCGGCTTCATCAGCTTCGGCGGCCCGGCCGGCCAGATCGCCATCATGCACAGCGAGCTCGTCGAGCGGCGGCGCTGGATCAGCGAGAAGCGCTTCCTGCACGCGCTGAATTACTGCATGGTGCTGCCCGGCCCCGAAGCGCAGCAGCTGGCCACCTACATCGGCTGGCTCATGCACCGCACCTGGGGCGGCATCGTGGCCGGCTCGCTGTTTGTGCTGCCTTCGCTGTTCATCCTCGTCGCGCTGAGCTGGATCTACCTGCGCTTCGGTGACGTGCCGGCGGTGGCCGGCGTCTTCTACGGCATCAAGCCGGCCGTCACCGCACTGGTGCTGCAGGCCGCGCACCGCATCGGCACGCGGGCGCTGAAGAACCGCTGGATGTGGTGCATCGCGGCGCTGGCCTTCGTGGCCATCTTCGTCTTCGACACTCCGTTCCCGGCCATCGTGGTGGCGGCGGCGCTGATCGGCACCGCCGGGGCGCGCTGGGCGCCGCGGGTGTTTGCGCTCGGCGGTGGCCACGGCGCCGCGCAAGTCCACTACGGCGCCGCGATCATCGACGACGAAACGCCGACGCCGGCGCACGCGCGATTCTCGCGCCCGCGCCTGGCCGCCGTGCTGACGCTGGGCCTGCTGCTGTGGCTGCTGGCGATGGCTGCCCTGGTGGCCACGCAGGGCGGGCAAGGCCTGCTGACGCAGATGGCCTGGTTCTTCACCAAGGCCGCGCTGCTGACCTTCGGCGGCGCCTATGCCGTGCTGCCCTATGTCTACCAGGGGGCGGTTGAGCAGCACCACTGGCTCAGCGGCGCGCAGATGATCGACGGCCTGGCGCTGGGCGAGACGACGCCCGGCCCGCTGATCATGGTGGTGGCCTTCGTCGGCTTCGTCGGCGCCTGGCTGCAGCCGGTGTTCGGGGCCGACGCGCTGTTTGCCTCGGGCGCGGCGGCCGCTGCGGTGGTGACCTGGTTCACCTTCCTGCCGTCTTTCGTCTTCATCCTCGCCGGCGGGCCGCTGGTGGAGGCCACGCACGGCAGGCTCGGCTTCACGGCGCCGCTGTCGGCGATCACGGCCGCGGTGGTCGGCGTGATCCTCAACCTGGCGCTCTTCTTCGGCTACCACGTGCTGTGGCCGCAGGGCTTCGGCGGGCGCTTCGATGTCGCCTCGGCGCTCATCGCCGGGGCCGCGGCGGTGGCGCTGTTCCGCTACAAAGTCGGCGTGCTGCCCTTGCTGGCGGCCTGCGGCCTGATCGGCCTGGTGCTGCGGCTGAGCTCAGCCGCTTGAGCCGCTTGAGCCGCTTGAGCCGCTTGAGCCGCAGCTGCCCGGCAGCGCCGGCGCAGCGACCGCCTTGACCAGCACCGGGCCGAGCAGGATGCGGCCGTCGGCGCCAGACACCGTCAGCGCCACGGCCGAGCCGCTGGCCTGCGCCACCACGGTGGCGGGCTCGCGCGGGCCGTCGGGATCGGTGTAGCCAAAGAAGCGCGCGGCCTGGCTGCCGATGGCGCCCCAGTCGCCGCGAAAGCGCAGCTGCGCACAGGGCGCGCTGATCTCGATCGTGTTGCCCAGCAGGCTCACCGCAACGCGCCGGCCGTCGATGGTGTCGGCCAGGTACAGCGTCGTCACACCGGGGGCCGGCGCTGCCGCGGCGTTGGCCGGCGCGCACCCCAACAGGTTCGCCAGGTCGCTGCTGCAGACCGAAGCGGCCGTGGCGCCGAAATAGGCCAGCGCACCCGGGGTCTCGCCAGTGCCGGTGCCGCCGACGCCGGGGCCGCAGGCGCTGAGCACGGCGGCGCAGGCCAGCGCGCAGGCGCGCAGCAGCGGGCGCCAGGATGGCTGGCGATGGCTCGTCGACATTCAGTTCTCCCGCTCGCTGAAAAAGTAGACCCCGAAGCGGGCGCGGTGGCGCCGCTTGGGCGGCGTGGCTTGCGTCGCATCGGCGTCGAAGCGCGCCTGTGCCTCGTGCATCACGGTCTTGAACGCCGCCTTCCAGGCCTGCACCGAGACCTGCTGCAGGCTGGCTGCCGAGGCCTCGGTGAGCTCGTCGACGAACACCGCCTGCTCCAGGAAGTGGCCCCCGCCCTGCAGATTGGCCACCGCGGCAGCGGCATGGTCGTGCAGGTTCTGCGCGAACAGCCACGACAGTTCCTCGAAGCCCTGGCGCGGCGCGAAACCGCTGCCTTCGAGCACCACGCCGTCCACGCCGTCATGCACCACGCCCTCATGCACCACGCCCAGGCGCAGCAGCTCATCGAGCACGGCCTTGGGCCGCACGTCGCGGCTCACGCCGGCGACCAGGGCGTCGAAGGAGGGGCCATCACCGGTCTTGGCCAGGGCGCGGCTGTTGCCTTGCGCGTCGAGGAACTCGGCGTCGTTCATCCAGCGCGCCACGACCTGCGCGGCCAGGCCCAGCGGCGCCGGCGGCGCGGCTTGCAGGGCCTGTTCGCCGCGCGTGAGGTTGCGCACGTCGCGGCGGTGCACGCCCGACAGCAGCGACACCGCGCTGTCGGTCTGCGCCATGCCGCGGTCGGCCAGCTCTTGCTGCGCGGCAGCCAGAAAGACACGCTTGAGCGCCGCCGTGAACACGGTGTAGGTGACGCCGTTGCGCAGCAACAGGCGCACCAGCGGCTGCAGCACGCGCAGCACGCGGTCCAGGGCCAGGGTGGGCTGGGAGCTCATGAAGACGGGCGGCGGCGTGACATGCGGAAACTTGACAGGTCTCGGTAGTGTGGGATATTGTCCCACACCGATCGACATTTGTCGAGCGCCACCCGCGAGGATCGTCATGAATTTCAAGTTGCACCCGACCCGGCGGCACTCTTCCCCGCGCGGTACATGGCCGCTAACGGCCGGCCTGCTGGCGCTTGGCCTGATGGCCTGCAGCGGCGGCTCCGATTCCGACACCCCCGCCACCGCATCGGCCGCGCTGGCGGCATCGCGGCCGGGCGAGGTCGCCAGCTTCGTGCAGGGGCGGCTGCGCACGCTCAATGCCCAGGGGCAGCTGACGTCGGCGGGATCCAGGCTCACGTCCGACGGCCTGCCGCCCACCGCGCTGGGGCTGCTGCCGGCGGCCGGTGCGGCCGCCGCCGCGCCGGCGCCGCGCTCCGGCACCCTGGTGCAGGAAGCCGGCGTCGACGAGGCCGACCTGATGCAGAGCGACGGCAGCTTCCTCTACACCGTGCAGCCGCAGTCCAGCGGCGGCCCGCTGCTGGCGGTCTACGAGCGCGCCAGCGACGGCCGCGCCGTCGCGCGCGGCACGCTGTCGCTGGCCGCCGATGGCGCCACCAGCATCAGCACCGACGGCATGGTGCTGAGCGCCGACGAGCGCGCGCTGGCCGTCATCAGCCAGCACTGGACGGCGGTGCCGGCGGCCGACATCTGCGCCGACGTGTGCGCCCGGATCGTGCCGCAGTGGATGCGCAGCAGCGTCGACGTGCAGCGCGTCGACGTCAGCAACCCGGCCACCGCGACGGCCGGCGAGCGCATCAGCATCGACGGCTTCCTGGTCGACAGCCGGCGCATCGGCGATTCACTCTACGTCGTGACCTCGCACCGGCCGGTGCTGGGTGTCGAGCAGTTGCCGGCCGGCGCCACCGCGGCCGAGCGCGAAGCCGCCATCGCGCGCCTGAGCGCGGCCGAACTGCTGCCGCGCATGCGCCGCAACGGCGGCGCCAGCGAGCCGCTGCTGGCCGACACCGACTGCTACCTGCAGACCGCCAATGCCTCGACCGCGGTGCAGTTCACCACCATCACGGTGTTCGACCTGCGCTCGACGACGCTGGCGCGTACCAGCCGCTGCTTCGTCGGCGGCAGCGAGGCGGTCTACCTGTCGCTCAACAACCTCTACGTCGCGACGACGCGCTGGTCCTACCCCGGCAACACGGCGTCGCTGATCTACCCGGCCGAGATCCGCACCGACATCCACAAGTTCGCACTCGCCAGCGGCGGCGTCGCCTACCGCGGCACGGGTGCGGTCGAAGGCCACCTGGGCTGGGATCGCGACAAGAAGTCCTACCGCCTGAGCGAATTCAACGGCGACCTGCGCGTGCTCAGCTTCACCGGCACTTTCGGCTGGTTCGCGCTGCAGGACGCCTCGACGCTGGCGCCCTCGCCGGCCAAGCTGACCGTGCTGCGCGAGCGCGCCAGCGACCAGACGCTGCAGACCGTGGCCACGCTGCCCAACAGCGCGCGCAGCAGCGCCATCGGCAAGGCCGGCGAGCAGGTCTATGCGGTGCGCTTCCTGGGCGAGCGTGCCTACGTCGTGACCTTCCGCCGCACCGACCCGCTGTACGTGCTGGACCTGTCCAATCCCGCCGACCCGCGCACGGTAGGCGAGCTCGAAGTCACCGGCTTCTCCGAGACCCTGGTGCCGCTGCCCAACGGCCTGCTGCTGGGCATCGGGCGCGACGCCGATGCCAACGGCCGCGTCACGGGGCTGAAGGTGGCGCTGTTCGACGTCGCCAACCCGGCCCAGCCGAGCCAGCGCGCCGCACTCACGCTGGGCGCTGCCGGCAGCGCCAGCGCGCTCGACAGCTCGCGCCACGGACTGAACCTGCTCGTCGTCAACGACGTCGTGCGTCTGGCGCTGCCGGTCACGTTGGCCGGTACGCCCTACGCCGACTGGCAGCACGGGCTGCAACGGCTGGAGGTCGACACCCGCGCACGCACGCTGCGCGGGCTCGGCCTGGTGGCCGGCGCCAACCGCACCAGCTTCGCGCCGCTGCGGCTGGAGCGCAGCACGCAGATCGGCGACACGCTGTACTACCTCAACGACGGCGCGCTGAGCAGCCACGCCTGGTAGCGGCCGAAGGCCCCTCAGCCGTCGCGCGTGAGATCGCGCGCGGGCTCAGCCGGAGCGCTCGGGCAGATCGACCGTCGAGCGCCGGCCGATGCCGGCCGCGTGCTCGTCGAGCCAGGCTGCTGCGCGCGCGGCCCTGCGCGTGCAGGCGGCGCAGGAAGGGGCGGAAAGCAGCGCCTGGGTTTCACTGCGCTGCAGGCTGGGCAGTTGATCGGCATCGATGAGGTGAAAGCGCAGCTGCTGCAGACGCCGATCGAGACCCCCGCGGTCGCGCCAGACCGGGCGCGCCAGCCGGGCGGCGTGGGCAAGCAGGCGCATCTGGCGCATGAAGTTGGCGCCGAAGCCGAGTTCCAGGATGCGCGAGTCGATGGCCTCGACCGTGCGCGACGTACGCGACGTGCCTTCGCGCTGCAGCGGGCCCAGCGGTACCAGCAGCAGGTCGCGCGAGGCGCAGTCGAACAGCAGGGGGAACACCGCCGGGTTGGCGGCGTAGCCACCGTCCCAGCAGGCCTGGCCCTCGATCTCCACCGCGTGGTGGAGCTTGGGCCGGCGACAGATCGATGGCATCGCTGTTGCCCTGGCTGACCGGGCCCGCGGGCAGCTGGCGGCCCAGCGCGGCCCAGAAGTCGGCCAGCGCCTGGCGCGCACCGTCGCGGCCGCCCTGCTGCCCCCCTTGGGCCAGCACGACCGCGTTCATCGCCCCGGTACTGCTGCCGCAGATGCCGTCGATGCCGATGCGGCAGTCTTCGAGCAACGCGTCGAGCACGCCCCAGGTGAAGGCGCCGTGCGCGCCGCTGCCCTGCAAGGCCAGGCTGGGCTCGCAGCCGCCCGCGGCCTCGCAGCCGCTGTGTGCAGCGGTGCACAGACGGGCGCGCCGCAGGCGGCGAAGCTGGCGCGCATCACCCTGCCCTCGCCTTGGAGCTGACCCATGAACACCCGCGACTTCACCTTCACCCGTCTCGCTGCCGCGCTGGCCCTGGCCTTGGCGCTGCCGCTGGCCGGCGCCGCCCAGCGCGGCACCTCGGGCACCGGCATCGACTTCGTCTCGGGCGGCGCCACCGACGAGGAGCTCACGCTGCTGCGCGCCGACCGCAAGAGTTACACCTTCTGGCTCGTCACCGCCGCGCTGGGCAGCGGCGCCTACCTGGCCGAGGTCATGGTGCGCATCACCGAGGCCGGCAGCGGCCGCCTGGTGGTCGAGCACAAGATGGACGGCCCGTGGCTGTTTGCCGCACTGCCGGCCGGGCGCTACGCCGTCGAGGCCACCATCGCCAGCGGCCGCGGCGGCCGCCCCGAGACGCAGCGCATCACCACCACCATCGGCAGCGGCCAGATCCACCAGTCGACGCTGTACTTCGCCACCGGCGACCAGACCGAGGCCGACGTGGCCGGCGGCAAGCCGCCACCGGCACGGCCGTAGAGCCCATTCAGGCCCGGCCTGTCGCGGCTTCGACTGCGGCCTCAATTGCGGCCACTGCGGCCACTGCGGCCCTGACTGCGACCATGAACGCGGCCAACTTGGTCGCGTCGAGCCGGCCTGCGCTGCGCACGCCGGTACACAGGTCGATCCCGTGCGGCTGCACCGCCGCCATCGCCTCGGCCACGTTGTGCGCCTGCAGCCCGCCGGCCAGCCACAGCGGCAGCGGCCAGACGGCGTCGCGGATGCGCCTGCTCAAGCCCCAGTCGTGGGTGCGACCGGTGCCGCCCAGTTGCTTGACCGCGAGCGCCGGGTTGCCGGAATCCAGCAGCAGCGCATCGACGAGCGGCGCCACCGCCAGCGCCTGGGCCAGTGAAGCGTCGCTGCCGACGTGGATGACCTGCACCAGCTCGACCCCGGGGCAGCGATCGCGCAGCCGGCGCAGCTCGTCGAAGGGCACGTGATCGACCAGTTGCAGCGTCGTCGTGCCGGCGGCCGCGTGCTGGCGCGCGATGGCCGCGGCGCTCGTCAGCGCGGTGAGCAGGAAGGTGCGCACCGGCTCGCCGCGCAGCGCCGCGGCGACCTCGGCGATGACGCTGTCGGCCACCACGCCAGGCCCGCTGGGCATGGCCGAGACGAGGCCGAGCGCGGTGGCGCCCGCGGCCTGTGCCAGCCGCGCTTCGGCCAGGCTGGCGATGCAGCAAATCTTGACCCGCGGTGCGCTCGCCATGGGCCGGCTCAACCCACCACGCCGTGCACCACGTCCTGCGGCAGCGGCGGCGCGTCGGCCAGCGTCAGGGCCTGCTGCACCGTGCACACCGCCGTCTGCGCAGCAGCGAGGTCGGCGGCGTGCACGGTGGCCAGCGACTGCCCGGCCAACACCGCAGCCCCCAGCGGCAGCACGTGTGACAGGCCCACGCGCGGGTCCACTGCCTGACCCGGCCGCGCGCGGCCGCCGCCCAGTGCCACCACGGCCAGGCCGATGGCGCGCACGTCCATCTGCACCAGCCAGCCGGCTCGCGGCGCAGGCACGTCCAGGCGCATCGGCGCCAGGGGCAGGGCGGGGTGGCGCAGCACGTCGGGCGGCCCGCCCAGGCGCCGCACCATGCGCGCGAAGCATGCTGCCGCGGCACCGCTGTCGAGCGCGCCTTGCGCCAGCCGACGTGCGGCCAGCGCGCTGGGCGCCAGGCCGCCCAGGTGCAGCAATTCGGCGGCCAGCACCAAGGTGGCCTTGAGCAGGCGCGGCTCCTGCGCCCTGCCGGTGAGGAAGTCCAGCGCCTCCTGCACTTCCAGCGCGTTGCCGGCGGTGCTGCCCAGCACCTGGTTCATGTCGGTGATGAGCGCGCGCGCCGGCAGACCGGCATCGCGCGCCACGCTGACCAGGCTGTGGGCCAGCGCCTGGGCCTGCGCCAGCGCGGGCGTGAAGGCGCCACTGCCGACCTTGACGTCGAGCACCAGCGCCTGCAGCCCGGCCGCCAGCTTCTTGCTCAGGATGCTGGCGGTGATCAGCGGCACGCTCTCGACCGTGGCCGTGACGTCGCGGATGGCGTACAGGCGGCGGTCGGCCGGTGCCAGCTCGGCCGAGGCGCCGACGATGGCGCAGCCGGCCTCGCGCAGCGTCGCCAGCAGCGTGGCGTGGTCGGGGTGGGTGTCGTAGCCAGGCAGGGCCTCGAGCTTGTCGAGCGTGCCGCCGGTGTGGCCGAGGCCACGGCCGCTGATCATCGGCACCACACCGCCACAGGCCGCGACGATGGGTGCCAGCATCAGGCTGAGCTTGTCGCCCACGCCGCCGGTGGAATGCTTGTCGAGGATCGGGCCCTGCAGGCCGGCAGCGGTCCAATTCAGCACCTGGCCCGAGTGCGTCATGGCCGCGGTCAGCGCCACCGTCTCGGCGGTGTCCATGCCGCGCAGCACGATGGCCATGGCCAGCGCCGCGGCCTGGCTGTCGGCCCAGGCGCCGCTGACCAGGCCGTCGACGAAGTGCTGCAGCTGCGCGGCGCTCAGCGCGCCGCCGTCACGCTTGACGCGGATGATTTCGCTCGGCTGCATGGTTCAGGCGGTGCGGGCGTCGCCGTGCTCAGGCACGACGCTGCCGCGGTGCACCCGGAGCGCGTGGCGCCGTGTCGGCCCGAGCCCGGTGCGCGGCGCATCCATGCCCGGCTTCAGTTGCCGCGCACGATGCGGTCCAACGGGCCCGGCGCCAGCGTCGGGTTGCCCCTGACGTAGGCTTCGAGCGCGTCGACGTCCATGATGCCGGTGCGCAGGTCCTTGCCTTCCTTGAGCACCACGAAACTGTCGCCCCCCCCGGCCATGAAGGCATTCACCGTGACGCGCACGCTGGCCCCCGGCTCCAGCAGCGCGCCGTTCAGGCGCACGCTGCCTGGCACCACGCGCTGGCCCACCGGACGGGCCGGATCCCAGCGGTAGCTGAAGCCACGGCTGACGTGCATGATGCGGCCGCCCGCGCCCTGGCCCGACCACTGTTGCTCCAGCAGCTGCAGCACCTGCGCGCCGCTGAGCGTCAGGGTCACCAGGTTGTTGTAGAACGGCTGCACCGCGAACAGGTCTTCGTAGCGCACCAGCCCGTCGGCCGGCATCGGCAGCGTGGCGCGGATGCCGCCCGGGTTCATGAAGGCGACCTCGGCGCCGCCGTCCTCGGGCCGGCGCGTGGCGGCGAGTTGCGCGTCGGCGACGACCTGGCCGAGCGGGCTCTCGCCAGCGGCATTGCCTTCGCGCGGCAGCGCCCCGCCGATGCGGCCCACGACGCGCTTGGCCAACGGGCCGACGAGCTTTTCGTACTGCTCGATGAGCGCCGTCTGGCGCGGGTCCTTGGCGAAGGTCGGGCGCACGATGACGTTGTCGGCGACGGCACTGGTGACGTCACGGGTCCTGGGGTCGAGCACGAGGTCGATGGCGGTGACGATGGTGCCGTACTTGTCGCCGCTGGTGACGAGCCGGCCGTCGATGCGGCAGTTGTAGGCGCGGTGGGTGTGACCGCTGATCACCAGGTCGACCGCCTTGTCGAGCTTCTTGACGATGTCGACGATGGGGCCGCTGATGCCCGGGCATTCGTTGTAGTCACCCGCCGGCACGCCGCCTTCGTGGATCAGCACGACGATGGCTTCGATGCCCTGCTGCTGCAGCAGCGGCACCAGCTCGTTGACGGTTTCGGCCTCGTTGCGGAACTTCAGGCCCGCGACACCGGCAGGCACCACGATGCCGGGCGTGGCTTCGAGCGTGAGACCGATGAAGGCCACCGGGATGCCCTGGAAGGTCTTCACGCGGTAGGCGGGCAGCAGCGTCTGGCCGGTCTTGACGACCACCGTGCTGGCCGCCAGGTACTGGAAGCTGGCACCCTTGAAGGGCGCCGGGCCCTTGCAGCCGTCATCGGGGTGGCAACCGCCGCGCTGCAGGCGCAGCAGCTCCGCGGCACCCTTGTCGAACTCGTGGTTGCCCACCGACGAGATCTCCAGCCCCATCAGGCCCATCGATTCGATGGTCGGCTCGTCGCGGAACAGCGCACTGAGCAGCGGCGTGCCGCCGATGAGGTCGCCCGCCGCCACGAAGACGTGGTTGGGGTGGGCCTGGCGCAGCTCCTGCACGGCGGTGGCCAGGTGCTCGGCGCCGCCGGCCGGCACGACCATCGTCTTGCCCGGGTTGGCCGGGTCGGCGATGCGCAGGCCGCCCGCAGCCGGGCGCAGGTTGCCGTGGAAGTCATTGATGGCCAGCACGCGCACCTTCACCGGCTCGCTGGCCATGGGCACCGGTGCGGCGCAGCCGGCCAGCAGGGCTGCGGTGACGAGGCAGAAGCTCAGGGTCGTGCGCATGGTGCAGTTCCGTTCAGTAGGTGGTGGCGGGCGCAGGGCGGGCGCCGCCGTCGAGCACGGCTTCGATGTCGCCCAGCAGCCCGCTGGCGCCGATCCGAAAACGCGCCGGCGTCACGGCCGCGGCACCCAGCATCTGGGCCGTGAGCGCCATGTACGCGGCGGCGTCGGCGACGCTGCGGATGCCGCCGGCGGGCTTGAAGCCGACGCGGTCGCTGGCCTGCGGGTCGGTGGCAATCGCCGCCAGCAGCAGCCGCGCCGCGGCCGGCGTGGCGGCCACCGGGCGCTTGCCGGTGCTGGTCTTGAGGAAGTCGGCGCCGGCGTCGAGTGCGATGCGGCAGGCCTGCAGGATCAGCGCCTCGTCGTTGAGCTCGCCGGTCTCCACGATCACCTTGAGCACGAGGCCGGCGCACTCGCGCCGCACCGCGGCCAGCAGGGCCGGGGCGGCGGCGAGATCGCGGTAGGGGATGACGACGTCGACCTCCTGCGCCCCCGCGGCGACGATCGCGGCGGTGTCGCGCACGGCGCGCGCGATGTCGCTGCCGCCGTCGGGGAAGTTGGCCACCGCTGCCACCGCAATGCCCGGTGGCAGCAGCGAGCGCGCCAGCCCCGCCAGGCGCGGCCACACGCACACCGCCGCGGTGTCGCCGTGGCGGCCATGGGCGCGTGCGCACAGGGCCGCGACGTCGGCCTCGCCGCCGTGGACGTCCTGGCCGTCGTTGAGGCTCGTCAGGTCCAGGCAGGCCAGCGCGCTGCGCGCCAGCTGCCGGGTTGCTGCGTCGGCGGGGGCGGGGGTGGGGGTGGGCGCGGGGACGGTCATGGCTTGAAGTACTCCTGCACCGTGTCCCAGGCCGCCGTTTGCAGCAGCGTGGCCAGCTCGGGGCTCAGGCCCGCGGTGTAGCTCAGGCCCACCGGTGACTGGCGATAGAACGTGGCATACACCGTGGCCGCGGCCAGGTAGGTGCCGGCCAGGCTGGGATGGCGCTTGTCGGACTCGTAGAGCTCGACGTCGGCGCGGCGCGAGATCACCTTGGCAAAGGCCAGCCCGGCCGGGATCACGAGCGCGTCGTTGGCATTGCCGGCCAGCGTGTACTGCTCGGCCAGGTCCTTGATCATCCCGGGCTTGTCCTTGTAGGCCCAGCTCATGAAGAGCACCGGACGCACGTCGTGGCTGGCCAGCGTTTGCGCGTGCTGGCGCACCGTGGCGTGGAACACCGCCTGCAGCTGCGGGTGCACGGGGCACTGGCTGCAGTCCATCATGATCGCGGTGTCGTACTGGCGGCCGGGCTTGTTGAAGCGGATCTCGTTGTCGCCGACGAAGGAATAGCGGCCCAGGCCGTCGGGGCGCATGAGCGACGCCATGTCGTGCCAGTCCAGCCCCGAGCCGCTGATCGTGACCGAGCTGCTGCGCACCGGCGTGCCCGGCCCGGCCGCCGCGACGAGGCGGCCGAAGTGGTTGTGCATGCTGTTGTTGTAGTAGAAAAAGCTGTTGCCCACCCACAGGATCGAGCGCGGCGCGGCAGCGGGCTGCGCCACCTTGGCGCGGGTCTGGGCGTGCAGCGCCAGCGGCGCGGCAATCAGCATGGACAGGGCGGCAGCAGTCGCCAAACGGCGGAGCGGGGTCGAAGCTTTCATGGCTCTCGGGTCTTTCGTGGCGGGGTCAAGGTTCGATCGCCTGCACCACCGCCGACAGCAGTTGCACGGCACGTGCGCTGGCAGCACGGGCAGTGGCCAGCGTGTGGGCGTGGCTCAAGGTTTGCGCTTCCATGCCGGCGGCCATGTTGGTCATCATCGACAGGCCCAACACGCGCAGCCCGGCATGGCGCGCCAGGATCGTCTCGGGCACCGTGCTCATGCCCACCGCCTGGGCACCGAAGCCGCGCAGCATGCGGATCTCGGCCGGGGTCTCGAACTGCGGCCCCAGCACCCAGGCATAGACGCCTTCGCGCAGCGCCGTGCCAGCGGCCTGCGCGGCGGCCTGGGCCTGGGCGCGCAGCCGCGGGCAGTAGGCGGCGGACAGGTCGATGAAGCGTTTGTCGCCGGGCTCGTTGACGAGCGGTGAGCGCTGCACGATGTTGAGATGGTCGCTGATCAACATCAGCTCGCCCGGGCGCATCGTGGGCTCCAGGCTGCCGGCCGCGTTGGTCTGCACCAGCAACTGCACGCCGATCGCCGCCAGCGTGCGGATGGCGCCCTTCATGCCGTCGGGCTCACCCGTCTCATAGGCGTGCTTGCGGCCGGCGAGCACCACGACTTCGGTGCTGCCGATGCGGCCCGCAGTGAGCAGGCCGGCATGGCCGCCGATGGCCAGCACGGGGAAGGCGGGCAGCTCGGCGTAGGGCACGGCCACGGCGTCCTGCACGACTTGCGCAAACGGGCCCCAGCCCGAGCCCAGCAGCACCGCGATCCTGGGCTGCCGCGCGCCCAGGCGCTGGCGCAGGGTGGCGGCGCTGGCGGCGATCGGGTCGTGGTTCATGGCTTCATGGCTTCATGGCTTCAAGACTTTGGCAGCTGCGCCGGACCGAAGCTGTGCGGCAGCAGGTCGCCCAGTGTGAACGAGGCGCGCAGGCCCGTCAGGTCCGCCGCCCACACCGGGCAGCTGTCGGCGGCAAATTCACGCAGCTTCTGGCGGCAGCCGCCGCAGGGTGTGACGACGGCCGGGCCCTGCGCGCACACCGCCACCGCCCGCACCTGCCGGCCGCCCGCGGCCACCATCACCGCCAGCGCCGAGGCTTCGGCGCACCAGCCCTGCGGGTAGGCGGCATTCTCGACGTTGCAGCCGGCGTGGATGCGGCCCTGCTCGTCGAGCACCGCGGCGCCGACGGCGAACTTCGAGTACGGTGCGTGGGCATTGGCACGGACGGCACGTGCAGCGGCCAGCAGCGCAGTTGCGGCCCCCTCAAGTGGCAGCCGCGGAACCGGCTCTGCCGGGCCGCTGGGTGCGCCCCCTTGAGGGGGAAGCGCCACCGGCGCTTCGGGGGTGGGCTGATTACCGGTCTTTGACATAGGGCCTCCCGAGTGCCTTGGGTGCGACGGCGTTGCCGATGAAGCCGGCCAGCAGCACCACCGTCAGGACATAGGGCAGGGCCTGGATGGCCTGCACCGGCACGGCGCCGATGAAGGGCAACGCGGCGCCCTGCATGCGGATCGACACCGCGTCCAGAAAGCCGAACAGCAGGCAGGCCCACAGCGCGCCCACCGGGTGCCACTTGCCGAAGATCAGCGCCGCCAGCGCCATGTAGCCGCGGCCGGCGGTCATGTTCGGGATGAAGCTCGGGTTCTGCGCCACCACGAGGTAGGCGCCGGCCAGCGCGGACAGCACGCCGTTGAGCGCCAGCGCCTGGTAGCGCAGGCTTTTGACGCTGACCCCGGCGGCGTCGACCATGGTCGGGTTCTCGCCCGCAGCGCGCAGGCGCAGGCCAAAGCGCGTGCGGTAGAGCAGCCACCACATCGCAGCCACCAGCAGCAAGGCGCCGTAGACCATCAGGTTGTGGCCGAAGAAGGCCAGCGCCAGCGCGCGGCCGACGAGCGGCAGCTGCGCCACCGCCGCGCCGGCGCCGGCAAACCAGCCCGCCAGGCGCACGCTGTCGGGCACCGGCGGCGTCTGCCCGCCTTGCGCAAACCAGGCGATGCCCAGCACCACGGTCAGGCCGGCGGCGGTCATCGTGATCGCCATGCCCAGCACGACCTGGTCGCCGCCGTGGCTGACGCAGGCATAGCCGTGCAGCATCGACAAGCCAAGGCCCACCGCCAGTGCGGCGGCCAGCGCCAGCACCAGCGAGCCCGTGCTGACGCCGACGGCCGCGGTGGCGAAGGCGGTGAGCAGCATCTTGCCTTCGAGGCCCAGATCGATGACGCCCGAGCGCTCGCACAGCACGCCGGCCAGCGCACACAGGATCAGCGGCACGCTCACGCGCAGCGTGCTGGCGACGATGGTGCCGATGAAGACCTCATCCATGGCGACGCCCGCCCCCCGCGGCCTGCCAGAGCTTGAAAAGGAGCGGCGCGGCCACCTGCGCCATGGCGCCGGCAAAGAGCACGATCAGGCCCTGCAGCATGAACACCATGTCGCGCGAGAAGCCGTTGATCTCGAACGCCAGCTCGCTGCCGCCCTGGTACAGCGCGCCGAACAGCAGCGCGGCCAGCACGATGCCCAGCGGATGATTGCGCCCGATCAGGCTCACCGCGATGCCGGCGAAGCCGGCGCCGGCGACGAAGTCGGGCAGCAGCCTGCCGTGCACGCCGGCGATCTCGTTGACGCCGACAAGGCCGGCCAGCGCACCCGACGCCGCCATCGACATCACGATCAGCCGCTGCGGCCGGATGCCGGCATACAGCGCGGCGTCGGGCGCAAAGCCCACCGCGCGCAGCGCGTAGCCGGGCTGCGACTTCCACAGCGCCAGCCAGGTCAGCACCGCCGCGGCCACGGCCAGCAACACGCTCAGGTTGAGCGGCGTGCGTGGCCACACGATGTCCAGCCAAGCCAGCGCTTCGTGCACGCCGGGCACATGCGCCGAGGCAGCGAAGGCGCGGCTTTCTGGCGTCATGTTGCCGGGCTCCTTGAGCGTGTTGCTGAGCAGGTAGCTCAGCAGCGCCGCGGCGATGAAGTTGAACATGATCGTGGTGATCACGGTGTGGCTGCCGCGCCAGGCCTGCAGCGCGCCGGGCACCGCGGCCCAGGCCATGCCGAAGAGCGCAGCGCCGAGGACCATCAGCGGCAGCATCAGCCAAGCCGGCAGCTGCGCCGACCCAGCCAGCGCCACCAGCCCGGTGCCCAGGCCGCCCATCACGGCCTGGCCCTCGCCGCCGATGTTGAACAGCCCGCCGTGGAAGGCCACCGCCACCGCCAGGCCGGTGAAGACGAAGGTGGTGGCGTAGTACAGCGTGTAGCTGATGCCGGCCTTGGAGCCGAAAGCACCCTGGATGAGCAGCGACAGCACCTGGTCGGGCCGGAAGCCGACCAGGGCCACGACGATGCCGGCCACCAGCAGCGCCAGGGCCAGGTTGACCGCCGGCAGCAGCGCCACGTCCATCCAGCGCGGCAGTTCGACGGGCTGGCTCATGGTTGCTCGCGTGCGAGCGAATGACTGGTGATCTGGAAGACCATGTCGCCCACAGAGCGCCGGAATGATTCATTCTCGACGAACTGCTTGTAGAACAAGGTGTCGTCCTTGAGGAGGATTTGAGCGGCTTTGGCCGGCGCTTGATCGAGAGCCATGCGCGCGGTGTACGGGGTGTTGTCCCGGGCGTTCTGGAAGGCCATGTCGGCAGCCACTCGCGGCGCGGTGTCGTCGCGGATTCGCTTGACCACCCGGTCCATGTCATCGAAGAGCGTGCCGAAGTTGTCGTTGAAGGTCTTGAGGATGTTGCTCAAGCGGTCCAGCCCGGGCTCGGGTTTGCGGCCACCGCCATCGGTCGGCACGGGCGCGATCTCGGCATCGGCGTCGGCCAGCGCGATCTTCATCAGCGCCTTTTTCTCGACGCGATAGGTGTCCATGTCGATGGCCTCCAGAATGCCCTTGGCCAGATCCTCTTCCTTCGGCGCCGGCAGCTTGGACACCAGCAGGTTCAGCAGCATCGACAGCTTCTCCCACTCCGGATTGGTGCCGGGCATCACCGAGGCCAGGAAGTCGTAGGTGCGGCAGAACACCTTGGCCTTGCCCTTGAAGTCCACCTGCTGGTCTTCGTCGAGCGCGCCGGTGTACGTGGCCACACAGGCATCCAGGATCGGGTCGAGCTGGTCGCGCTCTGCGCCGGCCAGGAACAGGGCAGCGAACTGCTGCACCTGGTCGGGCGAGACCACCTGCGCGCCGTCCAGCGCGCGTTGAAGGTCGTGCAGCTTGTTCGGGTCAGTTTCCTCGGCAAGCAGCGTGGCGCGGTAGTAGTCCTGGAAGGCCAGCGTGATGGTCTCACCGTTGTTCTGGAAGTCGAGCACGAAGCAGTCGTGCTTCTGCGGGTGGGCCCGGTTCAGGCGCGACAGCGTCTGCACCGCCTTCACGCCGGACAGCGCCTTGTCCACGTACATCGTTTGCAACAGCGGCTCGTCGTAGCCGGTCTGGTACTTGTCGGCGCAGATCAGAAAGCGGTAGGGGTCGTCCTGGATCTTGTCGGCGATGTCCTTGCTCGGGAAGCCGTTGAGCGAGGCCTCGCTCACCTTGGCGCCGCCGAACTCATGCTCGCCCGAGAACGCGACGATGGCCTGGTATGGGCTCTTGCGCTCCAGCAGGTAGGCCTTCATCGCGTGGAAATACTGAACGGCACGCTCGATGCCGCTGGTCACCACCATGGCCCTGGCCTGCCCGCCGATCTTGCCGGCGGCCAGCACCTGCTCGTGGAAGTGGTCCACCATGATCTCGGCTTTCAGCCGAACAGCGTGGTCGTGGCTTTCCACATAGCGCCGCAGCTTCTTACCCGCCTTCTTGGTGTCGAACTCCGGATCGTCATCGATCTTCTTGATCAGCCTGTAGTAGCTGTCCACCGGAACGTAGTGGGCCAGCACGTCGAGGATGAAGCGCTCTTGCACCGCCTGCTTCATGCTGTAGTGGTGGAAGGGCTTGTGCTTGATCTTGCCGTCGGCATCGGGCGGCAGCGGCTCGCCGAATATCTCCAGCGTCTTGTTCTTCGGCGTGGCGG
>JANMVM010000116.1:0-2424 GCA_031392695.1 Rubrivivax sp. | reverse complement strand
GCAGGGGTGGCACTCAGTCAGCTGCGATCTTGGACACCCTGCGGGGGTGGCCCAGTGCCAACCGCGGCGGATGCAGCCCACACCTTTTGCGCAGCCGATGTTCGGCCGCGTCCCTCGCCACCCAGGGGAAAACAGATGAGTCTCGTCTCACGCTTCATCGTCCTGATCGAAAGCCGCCGCCTGCCCAGGGCCGTCGTGGCCACGGTCACCGCGATCTCCATGCTGCTGTCGGGCTTCGGCCTCACCGCGGCCCACGCCGCACCGGGCGGCAAACCAAAGCGCGCCAAGGTTGCACTGGATCTCGGCGACGAGGTCGTGCGCACCGGCGCACCCAAGGCCAAGTGGGCGCGCGACGTCAACGGCGTGCGCCACATCCAGGCCATCGTCGTCAGTGACGACAGCGACGACCAGATGCGCAACCTGCGCGCCTACATCAAGAGCATCGGCGGCGCCGTGCATGCGGTGCACCCGGCGGTGCACGCGATGACGGTGCAGATCAAGGCCAGCGACGTGGCCGCGCTGTCGCAGCGCGACGACGTGGTCAGCGTATCGCCTAACCGTGAGACGCAGCGCACCTTCAGCACGCTCGAATCGATCACCGGCGCGGTGACGAGCAACGTGCGCAGCTACAGCTCTGCTTCGGCCTACACCGGCATCGACGGCACCGGCATCGGCATCGCCGTGCTCGATTCCGGCGTCATGAAGAACCATGACGCACTCGACAACGGCCTGGCGCGCGTCAAGCGCAACGTCAACATGCTCAATGCGAGCCTGGCCAGCTGGACCGCCGCCGGCGGCACCGCTTCGTCCTTGATGCCCGGCAGCACCGCGCTGGCCACCTACGAGGCAGCCATCGCTGCCGATACGGTGGTGACGCAGGACCCCTACGGCCACGGCACCCACGTCGCCTCGGTCGCGGCCGGCCGCTACTACACGCCCAAGGCCTCGACGCAGCAGGACAGCAACGGCATTGCGCCCAAGGCCAACATCTACGACGTGCGCGTGCTCAACAACCAGGGCTTCGGCAGCGTCAGCGACGCGCTCGAAGGCATCCAGTGGGCGATCTTCCACGCCAAGGAATACAACATCCGCGTGCTCAATCTGAGCCTGGCCGCCAACTCCACCGAGAGCTGGCAGACCGACCCGCTGTGCGTGGCGGTGCGCAGCGCTGCTGCCGCCGGCATCACGGTGGTGGTGGCCGCGGGCAACTTCGGCCAGGGCCTGCCCGGGCAGGAGGTCTACGGCCGCATCGGCGCGCCGGGCAACGATCCGTCGGTCATCACCGTGGGCGCCGTCAACTACAAGGGCACCACCTTGCGCGGCGACGACTCGGTCACCAACTTCAGCTCGCGCGGCCCGACCCGCAGCGGCGCTGTCCTGTCGACGGGCGTGCGCCGGGCCGACAACCTGCTCAAGCCCGACCTGGTGGCGCCGGGCAACCGAATCGTCGGCGCGGCCGCCACGGCCGGCAACGCCTTGACCTGGAACTTCCTGGGCAGCATGTACAAGTCGGCGCTGGTGGATCCGCTGGCCCTCACGCCCACGCTGGGCGAAACGCAGATGATCCTCAGCGGCACCTCGATCGCCGCACCCGCCGTGTCCGGCACGGTGGCGCTGAGGCTGCAGGCCAACCCGGGCCTGACGCCGGCGCTGATCAAGGCCATCCTGCAGTACAGCGCCCAGCCGCTGGCCGGCGCCAACCTGCTGCAGCAGGGTGCCGGCATGCTCAACGTCGAAGGCGCGGTGTCGATCGCCAAGTCGCTGCGCACCGACGTGACGAGCGCCATCGACGCCGGCACCATCACCCCGGGCACGACGCTGCTGGCGGCCGGCAAGGCCCAGCCGCTGGGCTACTCGTTGATCAACGGCGTGACCTTCAACTGGTCGCGCATGATCTTTGCCGGCGGCAACCAGGTGCTCAGCGGCAGTGCGCTGCTCAACTACCAGCCGATCTACGACTCGCGCCTGACCTGGGCCAACGGCGTGGTACGCAAGCGCCAGGCGGTCTACTGGTCGGGCACCGGCATCACAGCCAACACCTACGTCCAGGGCTTCACCGATGTCGCGGCGCCGAACCAGACGCTGCTGGCCCCTGGGGTGGTGAGCGCCAACGTGCTTGCCGGCGCGAGCTCCAAGGTCGGCATGACCGGTGTCTTCATCCCCACGGCCACGCTGTCGGGCTGGCTCATCAGCGGCAGCGGTCTGGTGTTGAGCACCGGCCTCGTGCTCAGCGAAGGCCTGGTGCTGAGCGAAGGCCTGGTGCTCAGCGAGGGTCTCGTGCTGAGCGAAGGGCTGGTGCTCAGCGAAGGCCTGGTGCTGAGCGAGGGCCTCGTGCTCAGCGAAGGCATGGTCCTCAGCGAAGGCTTCGTCCTCGGCGAGCCCTGAGTCGGGACATGAGGCTCCGGAAGGAGCCGATTGCTCGGC
>JANMVM010000111.1:0-5083 GCA_031392695.1 Rubrivivax sp. | reverse complement strand
GTAGCCGCGGCTGGCGCCGTCGGGCAAGGCGACCTTGAAGGCCAGGCCGCGCGGCAGCACCACGATCTCGCCCGGCCGCACGTCCAGCACCCCGAGCTCGGTGGTGACGACCAGGCGCCCCTGCTGCGGCACGATCAGCATCTCGCCATCGGCATTGACGAGCGCGCGGCGCGCCATCGATTGGTTGGCGGTGTAGACGAGCACGGCGATGCCGATCTGCGCGTCGGCGTCGCCGTTGGCGGCCACCGTGTGCAGGCCGTCGATGAAGTCGGTGGGCTCGCTTGCCAGCGCAAAGGGATGCCAGCGCAGCGGGTCTGGCGGCACGGCCACGCCGCCGGCGGCGCCGCTGGTCCACCCGGTGTGGGCGTGCGGCTGGTAGGCGCCGCTGACCACCGAGGGCTGGCGGCGGTACATCCAGGTGCGGCGGTTGTCGGCGCGCGGCGCGGTGAAGGCGGTGCCCGAGATCAGTTCGGCGTACAGGCCGTGGGCGGCACGCTGCGGGCTGTTGCGGCCCTGCGGCAGCGCGCCCGCCACCGACTCGCTGGCGTGGTGGTTGCCGAAGCCGCTGAGGTAGGCGCGCGTCATGGCGCCTGCGCCGGACTGGCCGGTGCCACACCCTGGCGCGCCAGCGCGATGGCCTCGTCGACGACGCGCAGGTCGCCGATGTGGTTGGCCAGCAGCAGCACCAGGCGGGCATGCAGCAACTCGCTCTGCGCGTCGTCGAGGCCGCGGTGCGCACGCAGCAGGCGGTCGTAGAAGGCGTCGCCGGGCGCGTAGGGATGGCGGTGGCGCTCGCCGGGGCGGCCGAAATTGGGCTGCACGTTGAGGTACTCGGGTGTCATGCCAGGGTCTCCTTGGCGGTGAGCGCCAGGGCGCGCCGCAGGGCACGGCGCACGGCGCTGGCGTCGAGTGTGCGCCAGCGCGCCGCCACGTGCTGGTCGGGACGGATCAGGTAGGCGCTGCCGGGCCGTGCGTCGCAGCGGCGTGCCGCCAGTCCCTGGGTGTCCTGCACCGCGGGCAGGGATGCCATTTCATGCGCCGCCGGCGCGCCGGGCGCCAGCACCAGCAGCGGCTGGATCGGCACCGCGCCTTGCGCCAGCGCGTGGAGCGCGGCGCGGCCGGCGGCGTCGGGCACGCCGAAGTGCAGCAGCGTGAAGCCGCCGCCGAGCTGGCGCAGCAGCCAGCCCTCTTCGGCGCCGCCCGGGCCGCTCGGGCTGCGTGTGCCGCCCGTGCCGCGGACAGGCGCATCGTCGAGCGGCGCGCCAGGCTCCATCCAGCCCTCGAAGGCGTCGTCGTCAGCCGTGTTCAGCGGCGAGTCGCGCAGCGTCGCGGGCACCGACAGGCGCCCGCTGTTGACGAGCGCGCGGCCCACCGGCACCTCGGCGGCCAGCGACAGCACGGCGTGGCGCAGCACGCGCGCGACGCGGCTCTTCGGCGTCATGAAGTCGGTGGCGCGGGTGGAGTTGAGCAGGTTCTCGTCGGCAGCTGCGACGCGCTCGCTGCTGTAGCTGTCGAGCAGCGCCTCGCCGGCCCGGCCCTGCACGACGAGCGCCAGCTTCCACATCAGGTTGTCGGCATCCTGCACGCCGGAATTGGCGCCGCGCGCACCAAAAGGCGAGACCTGGTGCGCCGCGTCGCCGACGAAGAGCAGCCGGCCGTGGCGGAACTGCGCCATGCGCCGGCACTGGAAGGTGTAGACGCTGACCCACTCGAGCGAAAAGCCGATGTCGGCGAAGCCCTGCTGGTCGAGCGCGGCGCGGATGCGCGGCAGCACGCGCTCGGCTGCCTTCTCGGCCTCGGGGTCGGCGTCCCAGCCGAGTTGGAAGTCGAAGCGCCAGACGTTGTCGGCCTGGCGGTGGAGCAGCGCACTCTGGCCGGCGAAGAACGGCGGGTCGAACCAGAAGCGGCGCTCGGTGCGATCGAGCGGGAAGGGCTCGCCGTCGAGCACCACGTCGGCGATCAGGAAGCGGTCCTGGAACACCTGGCCCTCGACGTCCAGGCCGAGCTGGCGGCGGATCGGGCTGCGCGCGCCATCGGCCACCACGAGCCAGTCGGCGTGCAGCGTGTAGGGGCCTTCGGCGCTGTCGACCTGCAGCGTGGCGCCGTCGCCGGCCGGCGTCACGGCGACGACCTTGTGCTTCCAGCGCAAATCGACGCCGGGCAGCTCGCCGGCGCGCTCCACCAAGTATTGCTCCAGGTAGTACTGCTGCAGGTTGACCATGCCCGGCCGCTGGTGGCCGGGCTCGGGCAGCAGGTTGAAGCTGAAGACTTCGCGCTCGCCGTGGAAGGTGCGGCCGACATTCCAGGTCACGCCCTGGTCGACGACGCGCTGGCCGACGCCCAGGCGGTCCAGGATCTCGAGCGTGCGCTTGGCATAGCACACGCCGCGCGAGCCCACCGACACGGTGTCGTCGTCGTCGAGCAGCAGCACCGGCAGGCCGCGCCCGGCGGCGTCGATGGCCGCCGTCAGGCCCACCGGGCCGGCACCCACCACCACCAGCGGCACGCGGCGCACGCCGGCGCGGTCGAGTTCCGGCGCGCGGCGGCTCGCGTAGCGCGGCCAGGTGTAGGTGCTGAGCATGGGCGGGCGCTGCGTTCGGGCGGGTTCAGTGCGGCCCGAGTTCCCTGGCGTGCATCCAGGCTGCGTGCTTGGGCGCGCGCCGGGTCTGCGCCCATTCGTCGAGCATGGCCCACTTCACGGCGTCGAGTCTCTGGCTCATCTCGGGCGTGGCGGTGTCGGCCACCAGCTCAAGCCGGTGACCATTGGGGTCGAAGAAGTAGATGCTCTTGAAGATCGTGTGCTCGGTCGGGCCGACGACCTCGATGCCGGCCTGCTCGAGCTTGCGCTTGGCGGCCAGCAGTTCCTCGACGCTGCCGACCTTGAAGGCGATGTGCTGCACCCACTCGGGCGTGTTGCCGTCGCGCCCCATCGGCGCGGCCTGCGGCAGCTCGAAGAAGGCCAGCACGTTGCCGCCGCCAGCGTCGAGGAAGACGTGCATGTAGGGGTCGGGCTCGTGCGTCGACGGCACCTGGTCTTCGGCGATGGCAAGCACGAAATCCATGCCCAGGTGCTGCCGGTACCACAGCACGGTGGCCTTGGCGTCGTGGCAGCGGTAGGCGACGTGGTGGATGCGCTGGATGCTCATCAGGCAACCTACGCGCTGCGCGCTTCGGTATTCGCTTTCGGGCGGCCGTGCAGGCTCATGCTGTTTCCTCTGGCTGGGTGCCGTGATCAAGGCCTGGCGCGGATCCGGCTTCGCCGGGCCGCTGCCAGAGCCGCCTCGGGGGGTGGCTTCGGCGAAGCCGCAGCCTGGGGGTCAGTGCTCCAGTGCTTTCCACATCTGCACGTCGCGCTCGGCGGTCCAGATGCGGGGGTCGGCGTACTGCGTCATCTCGTCGAAGCAGCGCGTCACGTCGAAGGGCATGCAGTGCTGGAAGATGACCCAGTGGCCGTACTTGGGCGTCAGCCGCACCATCGTGTCCCGGTAGACCGCGTTGAGGTCCTTGCCCGCCTTGACGCCGGCCTCGACGCTGTCGCGCACATCGGCGATGAAGCTGCGCGTGCCTTGCAGGCCGGCGGCCACCTGTGCCGGCGTGGTCAGCGCCGCGCCGCGGCCGGGCACCAGCTGGGCGGGCTGCAGCGCGGCGATGTTGTCCAGCGTCTGCGGCCAGTCCTTGAAGTAGGCGTCGCCAGCGTAGGGCGTGGCGTCGAACTCGACGAGGTCGCCGCTGAACAGGATCTTCTGCTGCGGCAGCCAGGCCACGGTGTCGCCCTTGGTGTGGCCGCGGCCGAGCTGCAGCAGCTGCACTTCGAGCTTGCCGAGCCACAGCGTCATCTTGCCGCTGAAGGTCAGCGTCGGCCAGGTCAGCCCCGGCGGCACGCTCTGGACGTTGCGGAACAGGCGCGGGAAGCGGCCGATCTCGCTCGCCTTGTCCTGCTCGCCGCGCTCGACGATCAAGTCGCGCGTGTCCTGGCTGGCGATGATGTGCTCGGCACCGTAGGCCGAGGCGCCGAGCACGCGCACGGCGTGGTAGTGCGTGAGCAGCACGTACTGGATCGGCTTGTCGGTGACTTCGCGGATGCGGCGGATGACGTCCTGCGCCATCACCGGCGTGGCCTGCGTGTCGAGCACCAGCACCGCGTTGTCGCCGACGATGATGCCGGTGTTGGGGTCGCCCTCGGCGGTGTAGGCGTAGGCGTTGTCGCTGAGCTTGCTGAAGGTGATCTTCTTCTCTTCGAGGTCGGCTTGCGAGGCGAAGGCCTTGGTCGGGGCAGCAGTCATGGATCTCGTCCTGGCACACCGGGGTGTGCGATGGTGAACACTGATTGATGATCGGGGCAATGTTTGTTATTGTCTAATCGATTCTCCATCATGTAAACCCCGTCGGGACCAGGTCCGGCTGCCAAGCCCCAAGCCCCATGAGCCAGCGCGGCATCCAGAGCATCGAAGTCGGCGGCCGCCTGCTGCTGGCACTGGCCCAGGCCGGCCGGCCGCTGGCGCTGAAAGACCTGGCGCTGGCCGCGGAGATGCCACCGGCCAAGGCCCACCCCTACCTGGTGAGCTTCGGCAAGCTGGGGCTCATCGCCCAGGACGCCGGCAGCGGCCACTACGGGCTGGGCCCGCTGGCGATGCAGCTCGGGCTGATCAGCCTGCAGCAGTTCGACCCCGTGCGGCTGGCCTCGGCGCGTCTGCCCGGGCTGGCGCACAGCCTCGGGCAGACGGTGGCCATCGCGGTGTGGGGCAGCCACGGGCCGACCATCGTGCGCACCGAAGAGGCGCCGTCGCCGGTGCACGTGACGATGCGCCACGGCGCCGTGATGAGCCTGCGCGGCACCGCATCGGGGCGGCTGTTTGCGGCCCACCTGCCGCGCGACGTGGTGCGCGCCGCCACCGGCCCGTGGGTGGTGGACAGAGCCTTCGAGCGCGAACTGGCCGCCATCCGCAGCAGCGGCCTGAGCCACGCCGTCGACCAAGCCGTGCCCGGCGTCAGCGCCCTGGCGGCTCCGGTCTTCGACGGCCAGGGCACGCTCGTGCTCGGCCTCACTGCCATCGGCGCCACGGCCAGCTTCGACACCCGCGCC
>JANMVM010000105.1:0-2139 GCA_031392695.1 Rubrivivax sp. | reverse complement strand
ACCACCCCGCACAAGCTGTACAGCAGCGAGCCGATGAGCGCCGCACTGAAGCCCGCGACGTTGAAGCCGTCGAGCACCGAGGCCGCGGCCCAGAACATCAGCGCGTTGATGACGAAGAGGAAGAGTCCCAGCGTCAGCAGCACCAGCAGCGGCCGCACCAAGGTATTGAAAAGCCCCAGCACCAGGGCCGCGATGAGCGCGGCGCCGAAGCTCGACACCGATACGCCGGAGTACAGCTGGGCGACCAGCAGCAGTGCCGCGGCGAGCAACAACCAACGCACGATGATCTTCATGGCCGGAGCATATCGTGGTGCGGATGCTGCTTTTACCTAGGAAAACCGCTTCTCAGCGAGGCGCGCAGGTATTACCATCGCGCCTGCCCGTTTGCAAGCACAGACAGATCCTTCGGGTTCACGCTTGAAGAGACCTGCACTGCATCCGGCTTCCCTCATCAACTGACGGAGAAAATCCAAATGGCAACTGCAAAGAAAGCTCCCGCGAAGAAGGCCGCTCCGGCCAAGAAGGCTGCAACGGCGAAACCCGCTGCAAAGAAGGCCGCTCCGGCCAAGAAGGCTGCACCTGCAAAGAAGGCCGCTGCGGCCAAGAAGGCAGCACCTGCGAAGAAGGCCGCCCCAGCGAAGAAACGCGCCCCCAGCGCTGCCTTCATGAAGGCCATGACCCCGAGCGCAGCACTGGCGGCCGTCATCGGCGACAAGCCGATGCCGCGCACCGAGGTCACCAAGAAGGTGTGGGAGTACATCAAGAAGAATGGTCTGCAGGACAAGATCAAGAGGACCATGATCAAC
Source organism: Rubrivivax sp. (assembly GCA_031392695.1). Classification (GTDB taxonomy): domain Bacteria; phylum Pseudomonadota; class Gammaproteobacteria; order Burkholderiales; family Burkholderiaceae_C; genus Rubrivivax. The sequence goes on along the minus strand of JANMVM010000105.1, from coordinate 1,333 downwards.
GCCGATGCCAAGCTCAAGGCCGTCGTTGGTGTGAGCCCGATCAGCATGTTTGGCATGACCAAGGAAATCAGCAAGCACCTCAAGTGATCTGCTGAATCCTGTTTGCACGGGGGCCCTGATCGACGATCAGGGCCCTTTTTTCATGGCCGGGCCAGGCGTCGCTGCAGCATGTCGAGCCGGTCCTGGCCCCAGAAGATCTCGCCTTGCACCGCATAGCTGGGCGCGCCGAAGATGCCCGCTTCGATGGCCTGCTGCGTGTAGTGCTCGTACGTGGCCTGCACCTCGGGTGCCTTTGCATCGTCGGCACGCTGCGCCGCCAGGCCACATTCGGCCAGCAGCTCAGCGCGTGTGGCAGCACTGGCAATGTCACGCTCTTGCGCCCACACCGCCGTCAGCGCGGCGCCCGTCAACCGCATGGCGGCAGCCGTGCCGTCGGCCTGATCAACAGCGATGATGAGCCGCGCCGCGTCGTCAGCCGGCACCGGGAAGAACTTCGGCTTGATGTTCAGCGGCAGCTTCAGAAAGTCGCGCCAGCGCGCCAGTTCCACCAGTCGATAGGCCTGCCGCTGCGGTGGGCGTTGCGCCAGCGGCAAGCCGCCCGAGGCGGGGAAGATCTTGCCGCCCAGATCCACCGGCAGCACACGCACGGTGGCGCCAGCGTCTGCAGCGATGCGCAGGAAGCGCGCGTGGCCGAGGTAGGTCCAGGGCGATTGCGGGGCGAGGAAGTAATCGATGGTGGCGGGCATGGGATACGCTCCAGATCAAGGTCACGCGAGTTTATCGAGCGCAGGTCGGCCAGAAGCATCGGCCAGAAGCGCAGGCGCCGCTGGACCGGCCGATCACCCCACCACAGCCGTACCCAGAGCTTGCGGGTACGCTGCCGCCGATCCCTCCCACCGAGACTTCACCCATGCTGATCCGTCTGATCTATGCCAGCCGCACCGCAGGCATCCTGACCCCTGTCGACGTGAAAGACATCGTGCGCAAGTCGCAGCGCAACAACGGCCCGCTCGGGGTCACGGGGGCGCTGATCCTGTCGAACGGCATCTTCCTGCAATGCCTGGAAGGCGACCATCTGGTGGTCAATACGCTGTACCACCGCATCCTGCTGGACCCGCGACATCGCGAGCCCGCGGTGTTGTCCCTGGGCGAAATCGCCACCCGCTTGTATGGCGGCTGGGCGATGGGCCTGGTGGCCACGACGGAAGCCAACGCGAAGGTTTTCCTGAAGTACTCGCCGAGTGCCGAGTTCGACCCGTACCACATCAGGCCGGCTGCATTGGATGCGCTGTTTGCCGAACTGATCGAACACTCCCGCACCCTGGCGGGCACC
>JANMVM010000091.1:0-5904 GCA_031392695.1 Rubrivivax sp. | reverse complement strand
AGCAAGTACGTGTCGGACCGCAAGAAGGGCAGCGTGGTGTGGACGCCGGTCAAGGGCGAGGGCAACGCGCTCGTCGGCGGCAGCTGGAAGGTCACCGAAGGCAAGAAAGGCACCGCGCTGGCGTTCAAGGTCAGTGGCACCGTCGACGTGCCGCTGCCCGGGTTGATGAAGATGGTGGTGGTGCCGGTGGTCAAGGGCGAGTTCGAAAAGCTCGTCGAGAAGTACATCGACAACCTGATCAAGAAGTTCGGCGGCGAGGTCTAGAAATCCTCGCCCGCCGCGGCGCGGCCCGGGCAAGGCAGGCAGCGATGGTTTGGACTCAGGGAGCCCGGTCCCGGAGGCTTGCATCGACAACATGAGCGGCCTTGGCCGCAGGAGGTTCCCATGAATCTGTTCACCCGTTGGCTGCCCGCGATCGCGGGCGGTTCCCAGGCCGCATCCGCGGCATCGCGTCGCGCCTGGTTCAAGTCGGTCCTGCTCCTGGTCGGCGCAGCCACGGTGGTGCTGCCCGCGCTGTCGCTGGCCGACGACCGTGACGACGCGCGCTGGGTCGGCACCTGGAGCGCCAGCCCCCAGTACATCGAAGCCCCCTTTGCGGCGCCCAACCCGGGTGCCTTCAACGGCCAGACCGTGCGGCAGATCATCCGCACCAGCGTCGGCGGCAGCCAGGTCCGCATCCGGCTGAGCAATGAGTACGGCACCGTGCCGCTCAGCGTGGGCGCGGTGACGGTGGCGCGCCACGCCGCCGGCGCTGCGGTGGTGGCGGGGTCGAGCCGCACGCTGAGCTTTGCCGGCCGCACCGCGTTCACGATCCCGGCCGGCTCGCCGGCGCTGAGCGACCCCATCGACTTCGAGGTGCCGGCGCTCGGTGACCTGGCGATCAGCCTGTACCTGCCGCAGCCCACCACGGCCAGCACGGTGCACGCGCTGGGGCTGAGCACGAGCTATGTCTCGCCGGCGGGCGACTACTCGGCCGCGGTGGTCATGCCGACGTCCGTCACGGTGCCGTCGTGGTATTTCCTCAGCGGCGTCAGTACGCGCGCGCATCGGCGCGCCGCGGCCATCGTGGCGCTGGGCGACTCGATCACCGACGGTTTCGCCTCCACCCCCGACACCAACCGCCGCTGGCCCAACCTGCTGGCGGCGCGGCTGCAGGCCCGCGCCGAGGTGCGCCACGTCGCGGTGCTCAACCATGGCATCAGCGGCAACCGCACGCTGTTCGACCTCATCGGCCCCAACGCCCAGGCGCGGCTGGACCGCGACGTGCTGGGCGCCGTCGGCGCGCGCTGGGTGATCCTGCTCGAAGGCATCAACAACATCGGCATCCCGGGTGCCTTCGGCCTGGCCAGCCAGCAGGTCAGCGCCGAGGACATCATCGCCGGCCACCGGCAGATCATCGCGCGCGCCCACGAACGGGGTCTGAAGATCTACGGCGGCACGCTCACGCCCTTCGAAGGCACCACCTTCCCGGGCTACTTCTCCGCCGCCGGCGAGGCCAAGCGCCAGGCCGTGAACGCCTGGATCCGCGGCAGCGGCGCCTTCGACGCCGTGATCGACTTCGACCGCGCGATCCGCAATCCGGCCCACCCCACGCGCATGCTGCCGGCCTACGACAGCGGCGACCACCTGCACCCCAACGACGCCGGCTACCAGGCGATGGCCAACTTCATTGACTTGAAGCTGTTCCAGGGCGACGACGACTAGCCCGCGCGCCGGGTCTGCCCGGCTGCGGGCAGACCCGCGCCAGGGCGGGCGCCGTCTGCGGCACACTGCGGTGCGCAGCCTGCGCCCGCAGCCCGCCTCCAGGAGGAAGACCCCATGATCGTTTTCAACCGCCGCGCCCTGGCGCTGGCCGCCGCCGCCTCCTTCGCGGTCGCAGCCCTGCCGCTGCTCGCCGCCACACCCAAGGACACGCTCGTCGTGGCGCTGGCCTTCGACGACATCATCAGCCTCGACCCGGCCGAAGCCTTCGAGATCTCGGCCGGCGAGATGATGGGCAACGGCTACGACCGGCTGCTGCGCTATGACGTCAACGACCCCAGCAAGCTGCTGCCCGACCTGGCCAAGGGCTGGAGTGTCAGCGCCGACGGGCGCACCTACAGCTTCGAACTCAAGCCCGGTCTCAAGTTCGCCAGCGGCAACCCGCTGACGGCCGAAGACGTCGTCTTCAGCCTGTCGCGCGCGGTGCTGCTGGACAAGACGCCGGCCTTCATCCTGACGCAGTTCGGCCTGTCCAAGGACAACGTCAAGGACAAGCTCAAGCAAACCGGCCCGCTGACGCTGACGCTCGAGACCGACAAGCCCTACGCGCCGACGCTGGTCTACAACTGCCTGACCGCCAACGTGGCCAGCGTGGTCGACAAGAAGCTCGTGCTCAGCAAGGAAGCGGTGAAGGACGGCGTCGGCGACCTCGGCTACGCCTGGCTCAAGACCAACTACGCCGGCAGCGGGCCGCTGAAGATCCGCGAATGGCGCGCCAACGAGATCGTGGCGCTGGAGCGCAACGACAACTACTGGGGCGCCAAGAGCAGATTGGCGCGCGTCATCTACCGCCACATCAAGGAAAGCGCCACCCAGCGCCTGCTGCTTGAAAAAGGCGACGCCGACATCGCGCGCAACCTCACGCCGCAGGACCTCGAAGCGCTGGCCGCCAACAAGGACGTCAAGACGACGGCCACGCCCAAGGGCACGGTCTACTACTTCGGCCTCAACCAGAAGAACTCGAACCTGGCCAAGCCCGAGGTGCGCGAGGCCTTCAAGTGGCTGGTCGACTACGACGCCATCGGCAAGACGCTGATCAACAACATCGGCGTCGTGCACCAGAACTTCCTGCCCCTCGGGCTGCTGGGCGCCAGCAAGGACAAGCCCTACAAGCTCGACGTCGCCAAGGCCAAGGCGCTGCTGGCCAAGGCCGGGCTGCCGAACGGCTTCAAGGTCACGATCGACATGCGCACCGTGCAGCCGGTGCAGGGCATCACCGAGGCGGTGCAGCAAACGCTCAAGCTGGCCGGCATCGAGATGGAGATCCTGCCTGGCGACGGCAAGCAGACGCTGACCAAGTACCGCGCGCGCACCCACGACATCTACGTCGGGCAGTGGGGCGCCGACTACTGGGACCCGCACACCAACGCCGACACCTTCGCGCGCAACCCCAACAACGCCGACGACGCCAAGACCAAGCCGCTGGCCTGGCGCAATGCCTGGGACATCCCCGAACTGACGAAGAAGGCCGATGCCGCGGCGCTGGAGCGCGACGGCGCCAAGCGCGCCAGGATGTACCAGGAGATGCAGGCCGAGTTCCGCGCCTCGAGCCCCTTCGTGATGCTCTACCAGCAGACCGAGGTGGCGGCCTACCGTGCCAACGTCGAGGGGCTGAAGATCGGGCCGACCTCGGACTCGACCTACATGTTCCTGGTCCACAAGCGCTGACCGCGGCTTGAAACTGAAGCGCGCGTTGGCCGCCGGCGCCCGCTTCGGGCTGGTGGTCGCGCTGACCCTGCTGGGGCTGCTGGCGGTGACCTTCTTCATCGGCCGCGTGATCCCGGTCGACCCGGCACTGGCCATCGTCGGCGACCGTGCCAGCGAAGACGTGGTGCAGCGCGTGCGCGCAGAGCTGGGCCTGAACCTGCCCATCTACCAGCAGTTCGGCCGTTATGTGAGTCGCGCGGTGCGGGGCGAGTTCGGCAACTCGGTGCTGACGTCCAACCCCGTGCTCGACGACATCCGCAAGACCTTCCCGGCGACGCTGGAGCTGGCCACCTGCGGCATCCTCATCGGTGCCGGGCTGGGCGTGCCGCTCGGGGTGTGGGCGGCGGTGCGGCGCGGCGGCGCTGCAGACCATGCGGTGCGCATCATGGGCCTGGTGGGTTATTCGGTGCCCATCTTCTGGCTCGGCCTGATGGCGCTGGTGCTGTTCTACGCCAGGCTCGGCTGGGTCGCCGGGCCGGGGCGCATCGACGTGGTGTATGAGTTCACGGTCAACAGGGTCAGCGGCATCATGCTGCTCGACACCGCGATGGCCGGCCAGTGGGACGCCTTTCGCAATGCGATCAGCCACCTCGTGCTGCCGGCGGCACTGCTGGGCTACTTCAGCCTGGCCTACATCAGCCGCATGACGCGCAGCTTCATGCTCGCCGAGCTGGCGGCGGAGTACATCGTCGCCGCGCGCGCCAAGGGCCTGTCCGAGGCGCGCATCATCTGGCGCCACGCGCTGCGCAACGCCCTCGTGCCGCTGGTGACGGTGATCGCGCTGTCCTACGCCGGTTTGCTCGAAGGCAGCGTGCTGACCGAGACCGTGTTCGCCTGGCCGGGCCTCGGGCTGTACATCACCAACTCGCTGCAGAACGCCGACATGAACGCGGTGCTCGGCGGCACCATCGTCGTGGGCACGGTGTTCATCGGCCTGAACCTGCTCAGCGACGGGCTGTATCGGCTGCTCGACCCGCGCACGCGCGACACCCGATGAGTGAGCTGCGGCAATGGCTGATGTCTGAGCGCCCGCAGTCGCGGCGCCAGGCGGCGCTGGGTCGCGCCTACGCCGGCTGGCTCGGGTTTTCGCGCAACCGCCTGGCCATGGTGGGCCTGGCGATCGTGCTCGCGCTGGTGGCCGTGGCGGTGGGGGCCGACGCGCTGGCGCCCTACGCGCCGACGGTGGGTGACCTGTCGCAGCGCCTGCTGCCGCCCTCGGGCGTGCACCTGCTGGGCAGCGACGACCAGGGTCGCGATATCTTCAGCCGCCTGATCCACGGCTCGCGCATCACGCTGTACGTGGTGGTGCTGGTGGCCGTGCTGGCGGCGCCGATCGGGCTGCTGGTGGGCACCGCCTCTGGCTACGCGGGGGGCTGGATCGACGCCGTGCTGATGCGCATCACCGACATCTTCCTGGCCTTCCCGCGGCTGATCCTGGCGCTGGCCTTCGTGGCCGCGCTCGGCCCCGGTATCGAGAACGCGGTGATCGCCATCGCCATCACCTCGTGGCCGCCCTATGCCCGCATCGCGCGCGCCGAGACGCTGAGCATCCGCCAGGCCGACTACATCAGCGCCGTCAAGCTGCTGGGGGCCAGCCCGGCGCGCATCGTGCTGCGCCACGTCATGCCGATGTGCCTGCCCAGCGTCATCGTGCGCGTGACGCTGGACATGGCCGGCATCATCCTTACCGCCGCCGGCCTGGGTTTCCTGGGCCTGGGCGCGCAGCCGCCGATGCCCGAGTGGGGCGCCATGATCGCCGCCGGCCGCGCCTACGTGCTCGACCAGTGGTGGGTGGCCGCGGCACCGGGCGCGGCGATCTTCATCGTCAGCCTGGGCTTCAACCTGCTGGGCGATGGCCTGCGCGATGCGCTGGATCCGAAGGCGGTCGACTGAGGCCCGCGCTGGCAGGCCCGCGGCGCGCCGCTCAGGGCTTGACGATCGAGACGTTGAACTGGTTGGCGGCCGGGAAGACCACGGCACTCAAGCCGGTGCCGCGCAAACCCAGAGCCACGAACTCGACTCTTTCCGGCGTGCCGCGCGAAGCCTGGGCCTACACCCTCGGCAACCGCTGCGCGATCGACTCGGTACTGGACGAGTACAAGGAGAAGAGGCCGAAGGATCCGACCATCCGCGCGAGGTTCGACACCGACCGCTTTGCAGATCACCAGGAGAAGGTGATCGACCTGCTGGTGCGCGTGACCACCGTCAGCGCACAGACGGTGCGGATCGTGGCGGCGATGAAGGGGGCGAGGCGGTGAGCGGCTTGCGGACTACGCCGGCTGCAACACCGTCAGCTGGCTGCGGCGCAGCAGCTTCCTGAAATCCGCATCGAAGGTGGCGAGGTGCTCGCCGTGTTGCACGACCGCAGCGGCAAGCCATGCGTCTGGCAGCGCGTTGCCGCGAAGCTGCTTGTCGAGGCAGAGTTGGCGCATCACG
>JANMVM010000059.1:0-5122 GCA_031392695.1 Rubrivivax sp. | reverse complement strand
CGAGTCACGCAGGGCCCACCAAAAATTAAGTGATGCAGATGCAGATGCAGATGCAGATACAGGGCTTGGCAGCGATGCCAAGCCCTTTTTGCTGTCTCGCGTGGACAGCCCAGTGGGCGATCCAAGGACATCGCGCGCCGCGCCCGAGGAGGGCGCGGCGCGCGATCAGGCCGGGCCTGGCGGCTTCAGAGCGCCTGGGGTGACTCGGTCTCGCTGGTCGGTGCGCTGACCTTGTTGACGTCCAGCGGTTCCTTGGTCTCGCTGGCCGACAGCGAGGCCGCGTACTGCGACCAGGCCGCCGTGGACGCGGTTGCCGACGCGGGCACTTCGTTGCTCGCCGGTGGCGTGGTCTCGGCGCTCGGCGGACTGTCGCCGCAAGCCGCCAGCAGGGCGCCGGCCGCCAGCGCGAGGAGGGTGTGCTTGATCATGATGTCCGGCTCCTTGCTTAACGGCTGCCCGGCAGCGGCGTGTTCAGGTACGGGAACACCGGCAGCAAGGGCACCACGGCCTGGTCGACGGCGTCATGCAGCTTGAACGCGGTGGCGCCTAGCGGCACCTTGCTCGGGTTGCAGTCGAGGCCGAAGCCCAGCGCGTTGGTGTTGCCGTTGGCCATGCACAGGCCGCCCATCACCGCCACCAGCGAGATGTCGACGACGTCGTCCTTGGGCCGGCGGCCGTTCGGATAGCCGGCGTTGTCGGTGCCGCTGGCGAGGATGTTGCCGACGATGCCCAGGCGGTTTTGCTGCGCAAAGGGCACCGCGGGGATGCTCGTGTTCAGGCGCAGCATCTCCGAGCCGACCACGTTCATGGGCTGGTTGACGCCGGCGATGCCGGTCAGGAAGGTGGTGACGAGGTCGTTGCGCGGGAAGTTGGTGGGCGCGATGTTGGGCAGCGCCAGCGCGATCTCGAGCAGCGCCGGCAGCGTCGGGTTGGTGACGTAGTCGATGAACTGGCCATCTGACCGCGGTGCGCTGGCGTTGAACTTGTCCTTGTCCTTGAGGCCGATGATGACCTCGTTGACGAGCGGCATGCCCAGGCGCGAGACCTGGACCCAGGCGCCGCCGGGCTTTTCGCTGGCCTGGTGGCCGGACGGCGGGCTCGGGTTGAGCAGGCGCGCCTGGCGCAGGCTGGCGGTGGTCCAGGCGCCGATGACGGGGTCGGTGCCGTTCGTCAGGCAGCTCTTGTGGACCTCGAGCGCCAGCGTCGTCACGTTGGCATCGTCCAGGCTGTTGGGCGCGGCGTTGATGAGTGCGGGGTTGGTGATGACGGCCAGCGGCGCGTTGACAAGGTCGAAGATGGTTCCGAGGTTGACGGCGAAGGCGTCCTGCCGCTGGCCCACGAAGACCTTGGCCGGCATCGCGCAGCCCGGGATGTTGACGGTGTGGATGTGCTTGCCGGCGTAGGTCGCGTAATCGGGGATCGTCTTGACGCCGATGTTGTCGACCGGCTTGTCGAAGGTGGCGCTGCCGCCGACGGCGTTGGTCACCGCTGCGGCCGTGCCGCCGCGGCGATCGCCGCGCACGACGGTCAGGCTGTAGGTCTCGGCGACGTTGAGGCTGGCGTCACGCACATTGGCCACCTGGCCGGCCTGGACCAGCGGGATGGCGACGTTCTTGCCGCCGATGGGCAGCGTCACACCGTTGCCGGCGTTGGCCAGCGTGTTGGTGAAGCGGAACTGGAACGTCAGGTCTTCCTTGGCGTCACCGTTGTTGTCGATGTGGATTTCGTACAGCGCATGGGGGTCCATCGCGAAGTAGTTCGGGCCACCGTACGGGGCTTGCAGCGGCTGGTAGTTGGCGATCAGGGTGACGTAGTCGCCGCGACCGGGCTCGTAGCTCTTGAACATGTACAGGTCGCTGGCGTCGACCTTGGGCGTGGTGGTGATGAAGGGGGCTTCGCGGTGGCTGGACGCGGTGGCCAGGCCGGTCACCGCCAGCAGTGCAGCGGCCGCCAGCGGGGCCAGTCGTGCGACGCGGGACACGGTGCGGAAGTTCGATCGGGTCATGGGGCTTCTCCTCGGGTGGACAGGGGGTGGGATGAATGGCGGCGGAGGCTTGCCACTCGCCGGCACAACCCCTTACGCGGCGCCGGCGCAAACGGATGAGGCCCGCGAATGCCGCAGTCCGCCCCGGGGCCTTGCATCCAGTGCGGCCCGGGCGGCGTACGGCTGCAGTCGAGCCCATCACCGCCACTCCAGGAGCCTTGCCATGAAATCCTTCTTCGCTCTTGCGCAGCGTGCGCTGCTGTGTGCCACGCTGCTGGTGCCGCTCCTGCCCCTGGCGGCCCGGGCTGCACCGTTGAGCTACTTCGTGCCTTTCAGCGGCCAGGGCAATGTCTCGGTGTTCGATGCCACCGCCGGCACCGGCGGCTGGGTGGGCAGCATCGATGAAGTGGCCGCGCCGGGCCAGCTCAACCCGCTGTCGCTGGTGTCGGTGGTGCTGTTCACGATTGACCGCACTGCGCACACCCTCACGGGCAGCTTCGACTTCACCACCACCGACTTGCTCAGCACCCTGTCCGGTGCCTTGACGGGCACCTTCGCCGATGCCGACATCCTCACGCTGGGGGGGCAGTTCAGCCTGGACTACGACATCCGCAGCGGCACCGGGCGATTCGAGGGGGCAAGCGGCTTCGGCCTGGCTTTCCTCGATTTCAACCCGGGCGCTGCGCCCGACAACTACCAGGAAAGCGGCTTGCTGGCCTTCACCGTGCCTGTGCCGGCCACGCTGGCCCTGGCGCTGACGGGTCTGCTGGCACTGGGCTTCAGCCGCCGCCAGGCTCGCCCGCTAAACTGAGGGTCTTCCATGACCCCGCCCGGCGACTCGCGCGCCGGGCCAGCCCTGCCGCCATGAGCACCCCGCCCCCCCTTGCAGCCGCCCCCGCCACGGCGGCCGCCTACGACGCCACGGCCAAGCAGAAATCGCAAGCCAAGACCTCACGCATCCCCATCAAGGTGGTGGCGGCCGAAGCCCACGAGGTGCTGAAGAAGCCGGAGTGGATCCGCGTGCGCGCCGGCAGCCCGAGCACGCGCTTCTACGAGATCAAGAACATCCTGCGCGAGCACAAGCTGCACACCGTGTGCGAGGAAGCGTCCTGCCCCAACATCGGTGAGTGCTTCGGCAAAGGCACGGCGACCTTCATGATCATGGGCGACAAGTGCACGCGCCGCTGCCCGTTCTGCGATGTCGGCCACGGCCGGCCCGACCCGCTCGACGCGGACGAGCCCGAGAACATGGCGCGCACCATCGCCGCGCTCAAGCTCAACTACGTCGTCATCACGAGTGTCGATCGCGACGACCTGCGCGATGGCGGCGCGGCCCACTTCGTGGCCTGCATCCGCAAGACGCGCGAGCTGTCGCCGGCCACGCGCATCGAGATCCTGGTGCCCGACTTCCGCGGCCGCATGGACCGTGCGCTGGACATCCTGAAGGCCGCACCCCCCGACGTCATGAACCACAACATGGAAACCATCCCGCGCCTGTACAAGCAAGCGCGGCCGGGCTCCGACTACGCCTTCAGCCTCAATCTGCTGCGCAGCTTCAAGCAGCAGGTGCCGGGCGTGCCCACCAAGAGCGGGCTCATGGTGGGCCTGGGCGAAAAAGACGACGAGATCCTGCAGGTCATGCGCGACATGCGCGAGCATGGCATCGACATGCTCACCATCGGGCAGTACCTGGCCCCCAGCGCGCACCACCTGCCGGTGCGCCGCTATGTCCACCCCGACACCTTCCAGATGTTCGAGCGCGAAGCCGCGGCCATGGGCTTCACCCATGCGGCCGTCGGCGCCATGGTGCGCAGCAGCTACCACGCCGATCAGCAGGCCCACGCGGCCGGCCTGGCGGGGGTGCTGAACGAGCCGGCCGAGCAAGCGCAAGCGCCGCGCTGACGCTGTCGCCGCCGGTTGCCGGCCGCTGCCACGCAGGCGCATAGTTACGGTCTGCGGCACCCCGCCGCGTCGGAGGCTGCATGCGGTCCAAGGCTCTTGGCGTGTTCTGTGCGGTGTGGCTGTGGGCCGGCGCCGCGGCGGCCCAGACGCCGATCGTCGTCCATCACATCGGCCCTTTCACGGGCGTGCTGGCGGCTTCCAACAAGGAATCCATCGAGGGCGCCCGCCTCTACCTCGATGCCTTCAATGCGCGCGGCGGTGTGCAGGGCCGCCCGGTGCGCCTGCAGACGCTGGACGACGGCCAGGACCCCAAGCGCAGCAAGGAACACTTCGATGCGCTGGTGGCCGGCAACGCCCTGCTGGCGCTGCTGCTGCCGCGCACCACGCCGTCGATGGAGATCCTGTTGCCGGGCGTGGCCCAGCACGGCGTGCCGGTGATCGGGCCGCAGACCGGCGGCTCTTTCGTCAACCAGCCGCCGCGGCGCGAGGTGTTCACGTTGCGCGCCAGCTACCAGAAGGAAGCCGAGGTGGCGATCCGCCAGCAGCACTCGATCGGCGTGCGCACCTTCGGGCTGCTGCTGGCCGACGATGTCTTCGGTCGCGACACGCTGATCGGTATCGAGCGCACCATGAAGGAGTTGCAGCTCACCGCAGTGGCCAGCGCCAAGATCGACAACCGCAAGCCCGAGGTCGCCGAAGCGGTGCGCATCATGCTCGAGAAACGGCCTCAGGTGGTGCTGCTGATCGTGTCGAGCAAGGCGGCGTCTGACTTCATCAAGGGCTACCGCGCCGGTGGCGGCCGCGCCACCTTCATTTCGCTGTCCAACACCAGCAACAACGACTATGTGCAGGCGCTGGGCGACCAGGCCCGCGGCGCCATCGTCATGCAGGTCATGCCATCGCCCTTCTCGGCCACCACCGCGCTGGCGCGCGACTATGCGACGGCGGCGGGCAAGGCCAAGCAGCCGCTGTCCTACGCCGGCCTGTACGGCTTTGCCAGCGCCAAGCTGCTGACGCTGGGCCTGGCGCGGGCGGGCCGCGAACCCACGCGCAGCAGCCTGGTGCAGGCCCTGGAGTCGTTGGGCGAGGTCGACCTCGGTGGCTTCAGGCTGCGCTACGGGCCGGGTGAGCGGCTGGGGTCGAGCTTCGTCGATTCGACCATCATCACCCACAACGGCCGCTTCATGCGCTGAGCGCGGGACCAGCCCTCGCGCGTGAAATCGCGCTCGGGCCTTC
>JANMVM010000003.1:0-17316 GCA_031392695.1 Rubrivivax sp. | reverse complement strand
CAGGACCATCGGGTGCGTGCCGGCGCGGGCGATGCGCTCCTGGTGGCCCGCCGGCAGCAAGGCCGTGATCTCGAAGGTGGCCGGCACGCATTCGGCCCACTGGTTGACCAGCTTGTGCAGGGTCTCGTGCGAGTCGACCTCGAAGATGATCACCGCGCCGCGCCCCAGCTTGGTGTAGACATGGCAGGCCGTGCCATCGGCCTTGAGCGGTGCCAGCCAATCCCAGAACTGCTTCTGGTTGTCGCGGGCGGCCGAGGGTTTGTCGGCACGCGGGGTGCTGATGACCAGGAAGTTCATGCGCTCTCCGGGGGATAGGTGCAAGGGTCGGGCAGGCCGGCGCGCGGCCAGTCCATGGCCACCAGCTGCCCGGCATAGGACAAGGTGACGAAGGCCTGGCGATGGCCGGCGCCGCCGAAGCACAGGTTGGTGACATGGGTGTCGCCGCCCGGCACCGGCACAAACTCGGCCAGGCCGCTGGCCGGATCAACCACCGTGATGCCACCCCGGTCCAGCGTGCCGATGCAGACCCGGCCGTCGGCCTCCACCGCCAGCGAATCAAAGCGCTGGTAGACCGGCGAGGCATAGACCAGCCGGCTGCCGTGCGGCGACTGCGGCGAGGCCAGCGCGGGCCGTGCCAGCACGCCGGGCGCGGCCAGGTCCCAGGCCCAGAGCCGGGCGGTCTCGGTCTCGGCCACGTAGAGGGTGCGGCCATCGGGTGACAGGCCTATGCCATTGGGCTTGTGGATCGGGAACACCAGCTCGCGGATCATCGAGCCATCGGCCTTGGCGTAGCACACGCTGCCCCGGTCCCAGTCGCGGTGGCGGGTCTTGCCGGGGTCGGTGAAGTAGAAGCCGCCATGGGCATCGAAGACGATGTCGTTGGGGCCCCGGATGGGTTGATCGCCGACCCGGTCGTACAAGACCTCGAACGCGCCGGTGGCCAGGTTGACCCGTTCGATGCGGCCGGTGACATAGTCGTCCGGCGTGCCGGCGGTGACCCAGCGGCCATCGGCCCGCTGCACGAACTTGAAGCCGCCGTTGTTGCAGACATAGGCGTGGCCGTCCGGGCCGATGGCCGCACCGTTGGGCCCGCCGCCCAGTTCGGCCACGATCTGCTTGCGGCCATCCGGCCAGACGCGGGTGAGTGTCTTGCGCCGGATCTCCACCACCAGCAGGCTGCCGTCACCCAGCCAGACGGGGCCCTCGGGAAACCACAGGTCTTCGGCAATCACGCGCATGGCGCTGTCCTCTTTGGCTGTCATGCGCTGAAGCGCTCAATCCAGCGGCAATTGCCGCAACATCGCCGCCCGCTGGCGTGCTGCCGCCAGCATGAAGGCCCATTCATTGCCGGCGGTGACGAAGCGCACCCCCTGCCGCACCACCGCCTGCATCACCTCGGGCGCGCTGCCCAGGCCGCCCGCACCGGCCACCTTGGCGTGGCGCCGGCAGGCCTGGATGACACGCTCGAAGCTGGCCCGCAGGCGCGGGTGATCGAAGGCCCCGGGCAGGCCGAAGGCGTCGCACAGGTCGGTGGCGCCCACGTGCAGGATGTCCACCCCCGGCACCGCCGCGATCGCGTCGGCTTGTTCGATGGCCTCGGGTGACTCCAGCATCACCACCACCGTGGTGGTGGCGTCCAGCAGGCGCCGCGCTGCGTCAGCCGGCAAGGCCCGGTAGCCGAGCTGCGGCCATAGGCCGGCCACCGAGCGCCGGCCCAGTGGCGCAAAGCGGCAGGCGGCGACGATGGCCCGCGCCTCGTCGGCCGATTCGACATGCGGCGCCACGATGCCCATCGCGCCGGCATCAAGCAGGCGGTTGGCATAGTGCGCGGCATGGCTGGGCACGCGCACCAGCGGGGTCAGGCCCAGGTTGAGGGCGGCGATGCAGATCTGCGCGGCGGCGGCCTCAGAGATCACCGAGTGCTCCAGATCGACATTGATTGCGTCATAGCCGCAGCTGGCCGCAGCCACCGCGATGTCCACGCTGCTGACCTGCTTGACGATCAGCGACAGGCCCAGCTGCCCGGCCGCCAGGCGCTCGGCCAGCGGGTTGCGCAGGCGCGGATGGCTACCCTCAGCCATGACCGGCCCCGGGGATCACGACATCGGCCGGCGCCAGGGCCTGGCCCTGCAGCACCCGCAGCAGATTGCCCAGGGCATGGCGGGCCACCGCCTCGACGTTGTCGAACACGCCCCCGCCGGCATGGGGGGTGACCACCACCTGGTCGAGTGTGAACAGCGGGTGGCTGGCGGCAGGCGGCTCGGGATCAAAGGCATCCAGCCCGGCGCCGCGCAGCTGGCCCGTCAGCAGCGCGTCGTACAGCGCGGCCTCGTCCACCAGCTCACCGCGGGCGGTGTTGATCAGCACGGCGCCGGGTTTCATCGCGGCGATGGCTGTGGCATCGATCAGCCGGCCCGCCTGCGCGCTGTAGGGCAGGTGCAGGCTGACGATGTCGCTGCGGGCCAGCAGCTCGGCCAGGCCGACCCGGCGCACGCCCAGGGCCTGCTCGGTGGCGGGGTCGGCGGCCTGGGTGTCGGCATAGATCACCTGGGCCTCGAAGCCGCTGAGCCGGCGCGCCAGCGTGCGGCCGATATTGCCAAAGCCGATCAGGCCGACGGTCTTGCCCTTGATCTGAAAGCAGGTCTCGCGCATCTCCGCCTTGGGCCATTGGCCCTGGCGCATGCTGCGGTTGACATAGGGGATGCGCCGGTACACCGCCAGCATCAGCGCCACTGTCAACTCGGCCACCGGGGCGGCGTTCGAACCCGCAGCAATGGCCAGCGGCAGGCCGCGGCGGCGCACGGCTTCGACATCGATACGGTCGACACCGATGCCCCATTTCTGGATCATCCGCACACGCGGCGCTTGCGCCAGCATGGCCTCGCTGACGGCGGCCCAGCCGGGCAGCAGCACCTCGGCATCACGCGCCAGTTCGTGCTGGTGCGACTGGTCATAGGACTGCGCAAAGTGCAGCTCCAACTCGGGCGGCGCGACGCGGCTCACGACCTCGCGCACGGCGGGCGCCCAGACATCCAGGCAGGCGACCCTGCAGCGCATGCCCGTAGCCGCGCCAGCCATCACGCAGCGGCCTGCAACGGCGCGCCTTGCAGCATGATGCGGTAGAGAAACCGGTACTCCGCCGGGTCGAAGTCGGCGTTGGCCTGGTGCATCACGCTGCGGTTGTCCCAGATCACGACGTCCCCGGCACGCCAGCGGTGGCGGTACTCGTAGCGCGGCTGAGTGGCGTGCGCATACAGCGCGTCGATGAGCTTGAAGGCGGCGTCCTGAGGCATGCCTTCGATGCCTTCCATGCGGCCAGTGTTGAGGTACAGCGCGGCGCGGCCGTTCTCGGGGTGGCGGATGACCAGCGGCTGCAGCGTCTGCGGCACCTTGGCGCGCTCTTCGGGGCTGAGTGCGGCCATCTTGCGCGGGCTCTGGCTGCTTTCGTAGACATGCGGTGAGCGCAGCTTCAGCACCTGCTCGCGCTGCGCTGCGGGCAGATCGTCGAAGGCCGCACGCACGTCGACGAACTGCGTGTCGCCCCCTGCCGGCGGCAACGCCACCGCGTGCAGCATGGTGGCCTTGGGCGGCGCGGCGAAGTTGGAATGATCGGTGTGGAAGTTCTCGCCACGCACATGCAGCTTGCCGTCCACCAGCGGCAGGTCGCGGCTGGAAATGGTGCCCACCGCGGGGTACTCGCTGAGGGTGAACTTCTTCAGCTGCTGTTCCAGCAGGTCACCAAACAAGCGCGCAGCCTGGACGAACTGCGGCGGCTGCAGATGCTGGTCGCGGATGACCAGCACGGCATGCTCGATCCAGGCGCGGACCAGGACGTCTCGGGTGGCTTCGTCGACCGGTCGTGTGAGGTCGATACCGGTGACTTCGGCGCCCAGCGGCGCATTCATGGCTTGGATGTGCAGGGCCATAGGACTCGGGGCTGCCTCAGGAGTGGAGAACGGATGGGGGCGGTGTTGCCGCTGTCGCATTTTTGAGAGACTGCGTCATGCATGCCAATCACGTTTTGAGGGTCAGGCATCAGCCCTTGTGATGACCTTGGCCTTCAACGCAGGGCACACCACCTCGTGGCACCCGGCCATTTCTGGCGCTTGCGCCGCGCCCATCCCGGCGCAGCGGGGTTGAGGGCAAGATCTGCAAACGCAGTGAGAATTGCAAGCTCCAGCGCCTCACCGAGCAAGCCTTGTATGCCAACTCTCTTCACCCCGTTCACGCTCAAAGGCGTCACCCTTCGCAACCGCATCGTGATGTCACCAATGACGATGTACAACTCGGTCGACGGCCGGCTTGACGACTACCACGTCAGCTACCTGGGCGCCCGCGCAGCCGGCGGCTTTGCGCTGGTGTTCGGCGAGCAGATGGCCATCACGTCCGATGGCCGCACCACAACGTCGTGCGCCGGCATCTGGAACGACGACCAGATCGAGGGCCATGCCCGCGTGGCGGCCATCGTCAAGCGCCTGGGCGCGGTGCCGGCCATCCAGTTGGGTCACACCGGGCGCAAGGGCAGCGAGCTGCCACCGCACAAGGGCCTGAACGCAGACCGCACCAAGAAGCAGCTGCCGCCGGACCATCCCGACGGCTGGACCTGCGTCGCGCCATCGGCCATTCCCTATGGCTTCGCCGGCCACACCCATGCAGTCCATCCCTTGAGCGTGGCCGAGATCAAGGCCCTGCACCGCTCGTATGCAGACGCAGCGGTACGCGCTCGCGATGCCGGCTACCAGTGGCTGGAGCTGCACTTCGCGCACGGCTATCTGGGGGCGAGTTTCTTTTCGCCGCTGGCCAACCAGCGCACCGATGCCTACGGCGGCAGCGTGGCCAACCGGGCGCGATTCCTGCTGGAGGCCATCGACGCCGTGCGCGCGGTCTGGCCCGAGCAATACCCGCTGACCATGCGGCTGGGCTGCGACGACCTGCACCCGCAGGGCACGCGGTTCGAGGACTCGATCACCGCCATCCGGATGATGAAGGACCATGGGCTGGACATGGCCGACCTGTCGCTGGGCTTCAACACCGACGAGATGGTCAATCCGCCGATGAACCAGGTGGGTTTCATGATCGAACGCAGCCACCGCGTGCGCCGGGAAGTGGGCCTGCCGGTGATGACCAGCTGGAACCTGGGCTTGCCGCACGAAGCCGACCGCGTCATCCGTGAAGAGCTGATCGACCTGGTGCTGCTGGGCCGCCCGGCCCTGGCCAACCCGCACTGGCCGATCTGGGCCGCGCGCGAACTGCAGCATGAGGCGCCGTTTTCGCTGGTCGCGGACGACTGGCGTTGGTGGCTCGAGAATTTTCGTGGCCACGCGCCGAGCATCGGATGGCCGGCTGCGGCGCCTGCCGTTTCTTGACGGCCTCTGCGCCACGGGATCGGCCAAGCGCTACGGGTGCAGGACCGCGAAGTCCACGATGGCCTGCGCCAAACCCAGCGGGTTGTCGGTCTGAACGGAATGGCGTGCACGAGCAACCGTCACGCAGGTCGCTTGCGGCAGCACCCGGGTGAGCTTGGCGGCATCCTGCGGCCCGAAGATCGGACTGTCGGCACCGCGCACCACCAGCGCCGGGCAGGTGATGGCGTGCAGCACGCCCCACAGCGGCCGGCGCTCGGCCGCAATGCTCTGGGCTGTCAGGCCCAGCAGCGTGCGCGGGTCGTACTTCCAGGTCCAGCTGCCGTCGCCTTGCTGGCGCAGATTGCGCACCAGCGTGTCGCGCAGCAGGGTCTGTGACCGGCGGGCGCCCAGGCGCGACATCTGTGCCGCTGCGTCTTCGGGGCTGCTGAAGTGGCGGTAGCTGCCGAGGCCGTCGAAGAGTTCCTGCACCGGGCCGTTTTGCAGTTCGGGGCCGACATCGACGCAGACCAGGGCGCGCAGCCGGCTCGCGTACCGCGCCGCGTAGGCCAGCGTGTTGATGCCGCCCATCGACATGCCCACCAGCACAGGCCTGTGCAGGGTCAGCGCGTCGATGAAGCCGGCGATGTCCTGGACATGGTCGCCGATCGCATAAGCCCCGGCTTCGGACCAATCGGAATCGCCATGGCCGCGCTGATCCAGCGCAATGCAACGGAAGCGGCCGGCCAGGGCCAGGCAACAGGCATCCCAGGTGTGGGCGGATTGGCCACCCCCATGCAGAAACACCAGCGTCGGCAGATCGGCAGCACCCCAGTCGACGTAGCGCAGGCGAATCCCCTGCACACGCACAAAGCCGGCGGTGGGCAGGGGGCCCGGAGCTTCGTCAAGTCCTGCATGCGCCGCGAGCGCCGCGTAGTACGCGCGCTGCTGCTCCTTCGTCGACCCAGTCATGCCGCGCATGCCTGGGTGCGCGCGCGCAGCGCATGCGGGCCGGTGTCCTGTCGCCTGACCGCCAGCCGTGCGGCCGTGAGGGGCCGACACGGTGTCAGTTGCATTGGAAACCGCTGGTCGAAGCCCGTGCGGTCGCCCGGGGTCGAGCGCGGAAACTCCTTCCAGGCCGATCGCCTAGCGGGCAGCAAGGTCGGCAGGCAGGAGCCGTTGAGATCCCGGTCGGAGAAGCGGCAGACGCCTCGACGCAGCGTCTCGAACTCTTCGTACCGGGCACATCGACCACGGCATCGACCACGGCATCGGCCTCCAACGACAACGACCCCGCGCCACCCTGGGCGTCGCGTAC
The DNA here is from genome assembly GCA_031392695.1 of Rubrivivax sp. Taxonomy (GTDB): domain Bacteria; phylum Pseudomonadota; class Gammaproteobacteria; order Burkholderiales; family Burkholderiaceae_C; genus Rubrivivax. The sequence goes on along the minus strand of JANMVM010000003.1, from coordinate 10,656 downwards.
CTGCAGCGTGGGCACGATGCGTTTGGCGGTGACGATCGTTGTACCCGGTTTCATCGACGATGCCGATGCGAGCCTGTTCGATGGCCCGCCGCTGCGCCGGCGCCGGGCCCAGAAACTCGAGTCCGAAGTAGCAGGTGCACAAAGTCTTGAGCGCACCCGCTGCGGCCAGCAGCTCGGCTACCAAGGCGCCGGTGAAGCCCAGCGGCGTCAGCTCTTGGGTGCCGGCACGCGCCAGCGCGCGCGCAAAGGCCATCGGCTTGCGGTACAGCGCCATGCTGCCGATGCCGGGCACATCACCATCCACCATCGCGCACCCGGCGCACCAGACGCACGGCCTCGGACATCGAGATGCGCTGGTTAGTGCCCCGTGCATTGGTGCCCCGTGCACTCACCGCTTCACCACGATGCCGGCCTTCTCACGGTCCCAGATGCCGGCCAGCCGCGCCTCGGCGTCCTGCTTGAGTTTGTACTTCTCGACCTTCTCGGTCATGGTCTTGGGCAACTGCGCGACCATGTCGACGTAGCGCGGCACCATGAAGTACGCCATGTTGTCGCTGCAGTGCTGCACCAGTTCGGCTTCGGTGAGCAAACAGTCCTCACGCGCCACGACGCTGACCATCACCTCGTCCTCGCTGTGCTCCGAGGTGACCGGGAATGCCGCCACTTCCAGCACCGCGGGGTGCTTGAGGATGATCTGCTCGACCTCGTACGACGAGATGTTCTCGCCGCGGCGGCGGATCGCGTCCTTCTTGCGATCGACGAAAGAGAGGTAGCCATCTTCGTCCGTCCTGCCGCGGTCACCGGTGTGGAACCACAGGTTGCGGCAGGCGTTGGCGGTAGCCTCGGGCATGTTGTAGTAGCCCTGTGCATAGATCCACGGCTCGGTGGTGCGCACCACGATTTCGCCGGTTTGGCCGCGCGGCACCTCGAAGTCGTCTTCGTCGACGATGCGGATCTCGACGTTCTCGCAGGCCTTGCCGGCCGAGGCCCATTTGTCGGGCCGGTCGTCGGGGCCGCGCACGGTGACCATGCCGAGGTCAGTCAACGCGTAGACCGAGGTGAAGGTGATGCCGAAGCGCTGCTCAAATGCCTGGTAGAACTGTTTGGGCGTCGGCACCACCATCACCTGCCGCACCTGGTGATCGCGGTCGCGCGGATCGCTCGGGCGACTCCAGATGAAGTTGGTCATTGCGCCGAGCGCATTGAACTGCGTCGCGCCGAAGCGACGGATATCGTCCCAGAAGCTCGACGCTGAAAAACGACGCGACACCGCAATCGAGGCGTCGGCAACGAGTGCCGGCAGCACGCTGCACAACCAGGCGTTGCCGTGGAAGATGGGCAGGCACACGTAGAGCACATCGTCGCTGCGGTAGCCATAACTCTGCGCCAGCTGGAAGCCGCAGGTCAGCGCGTGCGCGTGGGTCGACAGATTGCCTTTTGAGGGACCGGTGGTGCCCGAGGTGTAGATCAACGAGTGCAGGTCGCAAAAGCGCACCTCGGCGCTCGGTGGTGTGGCGGGCGCGGCCAGCAGATCGCCGAAGTCCGACTGCGGCAGCTTGATGCCGGCGACCTTGGGCGCGCGCGCGGCCAGGCCCTCGACCAGTGACACCACATGGGTGAGTTTGGGTACGCGGTGCGCCACCGGCACCAGGCGCTCGACGATTTCGGCGTCGGCGATCACCAGCTCGGAGTCGGATTGCGTCAGGTAGTAGGCCAGCAGCTCGCCCTTGGCTGCGGTATTGATGGGTACCGACACGGCGCCGAGCTTTCCGAGTGCGATGTAGAGCAGGATGATCTCAGGGCTGTTCTCGAGCATGAAGGCCACGTGCGTCGACCGTCCCACGCCCAGGCGCGCCAGGCCGTTGGCGATGCGGTTGGACAGATCGTCCAGCTGTCGGTACGTGATCGATCGTTGGCCATAGCGGATAAACGTGCGGTCGCCGTGCAGGGCGGCCTTGTCGGCCACGATGAGCCCGAGCACGCGCTCGCGCATCGGATAGATCTTCATTTGCGGGGCCTTTAACTTTGCTGGAGCAGGACCTGCGACATCGCTGGCCAGAAAATCAATGCACCGTCGAGTACAAACTCGGCGACGATGAACAATACCCAACCGCGGCAGACCGCATGCAGCGCAATCTCAGGGGCGCCGTTGCGCACGAAGAATGGGTTCAAGCCCAAGGGCGGTGTCGATAAGCCGATCTCGACGGTCTGGTTGACCCAGATGCCAACCATATTGGGTCGAAGCCCAGGCGGTTGATGACCGTCAAGACGATCGGCCGCGTGAGCAGCAGCATCGAAATGCCGTCGACAAACATCCCCAGCACGAACAACGGCACCCGGATGAGCAAGCGCGTCAGGTCGCGGTGCTGCGAACAGTGGACCGCCCAGTCTGCCAGGTGCGCGGGGATCTGCGTCGTCGCCAGAGCCATGCTGAACAAGCTCGTACCGATGATCGACAGAAGACTCGACGAGGTGGCGGTACCGGTCGACACCAAGCCTTCGCGGATCATGCGCTGCCGGCCGCCCTGCTTCTGCCGCAGCAGCAGCAGGGCCACCAGCGCGCCGATGGCGGCGAGAAACAAATCGACCAGCGAGGTCTGGGTGGCGATCGAGTAGACCACCCGAATCTTGCTGGGTGGAATCCACATGCCCAGCGTGACGCCGGCAGCTACGACAACCGCTGCCCGCTGGGGGGCATCGCCCCGTTTGAGCACTTCGGGTTTGGCGATCCTGGCCATCGTCGAGGCGACGGCGACGCTGAGGCCACAGACCCGCCCGAAGGCGGCGCTGGCCGCCGCGGTGGCCATGGCCAGACCGCCCGACACAATGCCAATCAAGCGCTGCGCCACTGTGAAGGCACGATGGGACAGGCCGCTGACGAAGGTCATGTGCCCCATGAACCGGACCAGGGGCAGCACGATGCAGGCGAGCTTGGCCGTGTGCGAACAGGAGCAGGTACCGATCAGCAAGTCCAGCGGCACCCACCTGCGCGTCAGGAACGAACCGACCATGCCCGATGCCGCCAGCGCAAGCCCAATGGGCGTGCCGATGAGCAGCGGCAGCGGCAGGCCCACGATGATGGCGCGGGCGAGTGTGCGGGTCGGTCACGGTGCGCGATCCTGGCTTTCGTCCGAGCTGCCCAGGAGGCTGGCCACGCGCTGCAGCGCCAGCGGGGTCAGGCCGAATGCGATGAGCAACTTGCTCGGCCACACCGGGCAAGCAATGGCGCCGTCGCTCTCTTCGCGCGACAGCGTCGAAGCAATGGCCCGGGTCCACGAAAACCAGGTCAGCGAGCTCACGGTCGCCAGCGAGACCAGACAGGCCACGAAATTGAGCACCTGTTGCAGCCCTGGGTTGTGCGACTGCAAAAGGATCGTGACCTGGAAGTTCTCGCCCCTGGCTTCGGCGCCTGCGAAGCCCAGAAGCACCAGAGCGATGAGCATCAGGATGGCGCTCGCGTTGGCGCCTGGCAATGAAGCGTTGGCAAGGCGGCAGACCCCCACGTCGACACAAACGAGCAGGGTGATCAGCGCCGTCAGGAGGCTGGCGCTGGTGACCAGCGCACGGTCTGCCCAGGGAGTCCGGCAAGCAATCGCGTGCATCATCGAGTTGCAGCTTGCACGATCACGGCGTCAACTTCTTCACCCGCTCGAAGCCGGTGAGGTACTTGGAGCTGAGGTCGTACGGGGCTGTCAGCGCCATGGAATCCTTGAGCAGCGTGCCCTAGACCGTCTCGAACACGATATGGCCATTGGCCCGGCGGGTGACCTCGTCCATGAACCAGTGGTCGGCCTTGGTGATGGCGAAGGTGCCGGGGGCGAAGGTGCCAGGGGCGAATGTGCCGGGGGCGAAGGTGCCGGGGGCGAAGGTGCCAGGGACAGAGGTGGCACAGGTGAGCTTGAGCGCGGCTTTTGCGCGGCTTGTGCGCGGCTTGTGCGCGGCTTGTGCGCTGGCCTCGCCGGACCATCCCAGACCGCCCGCCAGCGCGCCCACCAGACCACCCGCCAGCGCGCCGAAGATCCTTTGGGATGCTGATCGAAACATCGTGTCAGCGCCTCGCTTGGGTGGATTTGGCTGGTTCGGCAATGCGGGCTCGCACCGTCGCTGCGTTGCGCACAGCCAGGTTGAAGGGCCGCGCGGCAATGCCACGGGTGACGAGGCCGACGAGCGAATCCGACAGCTCGTCGGCAGACCACTCGCCGTCGGGCCGGTACCACTTGGGCACCCAGTTGACGGCGCCTAACAGCGCGAACACCGCCAGCTTGGGTTCGCAAGCCACGATGCTGCCGTCACCGATGCCTTCGGTCACCAGCGCGCGGAAGCGTCGTTCGGCCTCGTCGCGCCGGCGAATCAGCGCACGCTGCTGCTCCGGCAACAGGGCACCGTCTTCCAGCAGCACCACCGGGTGGCCCAGCGTGCCGATGAGGTCGCGCAGGTAGCCGCGCAGGGTGATGCGCAGCTTGTCCAGGCCGTCGGCACCCTGCTTCTCGCCAATGTCGAGGTTGGCGAAGCTGGAGTCCATGGCCATGTTGAAGGCCGCAAACAGCAGGTCGTGCTTGGTCCTCACGTAGCGGTACAGGGCTGCTTTGGTGACCCCCAGGCGCGCCGCGATGTCGTCCATCGAGGTGCCGTGGAAGCCGCTGCGGTTGAAGCACTGGGCAGCGGCCTGGATGATCGAGTTGCGCTTGAGCTCAGCGCTTTCGGCCAGTGAGGGCAGCGCATTGCCCCAGGTCGCGGCAGGCGGCGCGGCGCACGCACCTCCGATGCGGCGCGCGGTGGGGGCTCTGGACTTTGCTTGCATGTGACTTGAAGATATAGTACGGTTACTGAAGCGTCAAGCGTAGTAACTCATGAGTCACTTGCGCCAACCCGGCCGGAGAAATCGATGAGCGTTTATGTGTTGGGCGTGGGCCTGCACCCGGCATCGTTGGCCGTGCGGCACCTGCGTCTGGAAGAGATGGCCTGGCGAGTCGCCCGCTCTGCGCTTGACGCAGCCGGTGTCAGCCGCACCCAGCTCGACAGCCTGACGATGGGCGCCTGCGACGAGCTCGATGGCAGGCCGATTTCCAGCATGCTGATGAGCGCCCCGGCCGGCGGCTACAACACCGACGAAATCAAGGTCACCGATTCGGGCGCCTCGGCGCTCGGCCTGGCCTATGCGCGCTTCCTGTCAGGCGAATCGCAGTTGGGAATGGTGATGAGCTGGTGCAAGTCCTCCAAGACCGACGTCGAAGCCGTGATGCGCCTGCGCGGCGACCCGTTCTACGTGCGGCCCCTGGGCATCGGCGGGGTGGCCAGCGACGCCCTGCTGGCCCAGTCCGTGGCAGCGGAATTTGGTATCGACGAGGACGAGGTGTCGCGCCGCGTGGCGGCCGCCTACACCCGCGCGGCGCGCAACCCGCGCGGCCTGTCGCACCCGGTGCCCAGCGCCGACAGTGTGAGCCGTTCGCCCTACGAGGCCACGCCGCTGCGCACAGCCCAGCGAGCGCCCTACTCCGACGGCGCCGTGGCGCTGGTGCTGGCATCCGATGCTTTCTTGAAGGCCAACCCCGACTGCAAGCCACTGGCCCGCATCGCCGGCGTCGGCTGGGCCAGCGACTCCTACCGCCTGGACTCGGCACGCCTGCGCTCGATGAACTCGGCGCGCACGGCCTGGCGCAGCGCGCTGCGCCAGGCCGGTCTGAAATCTGCCGATGAGTTGGACGTGATCGAGCTCGACTCGCAGACCGGCTATCACGAAGCGGCCTACGTGCGCGCCCTGGGCATCGGCCGTGAAGAGTCGGTGTCGCCCTCGGGTGGGCCGTTCGCGCAGAACCCGCACTTCTGCAGCGGCCTGGTCAACGCGGCCGAGGCCGTGATGCAGGTGGCCGGCATTGCCGGCCCGGTGCAGCGCGCGGGTGTGCAGCGCGCGGCGGCGCATGGCTGCCACGGCTTTGCCCAGCAGGGCAACGTGGCCATGGTGTTCGAATCCGCGAAAGGCCTGTCATGACGCAAACCGTCGCCGTGCTGGGCACCTACCAGAGCGAGTTCAAGACCCACCATCCCGAGCACACCTTTGCCGAACAGGCGCAGTTGGCGGCAGCCGGTGCGCTGCACGACGCGGGCATGACGCCGGACGACGTCGACGCCATCGTGTTCTCGCTCGCACCCACCTACTTCATGGGCGTGGCTGATGCCGACCGCTGGTCCATCGACTACATCTTCGGCGCCGGCAAGCCGATGATCCGCGTCCACACCGGCGGCGCAACCGGGGGCTCGGCGGTGCAGGCGGGCTACAACCTGGTGCGCTCGGGCCTGTACCGGTCGGTGTTGGTGGTCGGCGCCGAGCGCATCGCGGAAACGCCCGATGCGCAGCACGTGCTGAACCTCATCTTCGACCTGTTCTACGAACGCGACATGCCCTTGTCGACCAATACCACGGTGGGCCTGTGGGCCACCGGCTACCTGCACCGCTACGGCTTCACGCAGGAAGACCTGGCACGGGTGGCGGTGCGCGCCCGGCGCCACGCCATGAAGAACCCGAACGCGCATCTCAAAGGCCACATCACCGTGGCCGACGTGATGGCCTCGCGCATGATCAGCTGGCCGCTCAAGCTCTACGACATCTGCCCGCGCTCATCGGGCAGCGCCGCGATGATCCTGGGCAACATGGAACTGGCCAAACGGCACCGTTCGCGGCCCGCCTTCGTCAACGGCACCGCCAGCCGCACCACCACCTACTGGATCGGCGACCGCATGACACCCAGCACGGACTGCGACTACGTCGATTTCGCCATCGCCGGCGCTGCCGCACGCGACTGCTTCCGGCAGGCCGGCATCACCGACCCGCTCAAGCAGATCCAGGTCACCGAGTTCTACGACCCCTACACGGTGATGACCCCGGTGCAGCTCGAACGCCTGGGCTTCTGCGCCGCCGGCACGGCCTTGCGCCTGGAGCGCGAGGGCCACTGGGACGCCGAGGGCGGCGCGGTGGCAGTCAATCCCTCGGGCGGCACGCTGTGCACCAACCCGATCGCGGTGACCGGGCTCGTACGCGCCATCGACGCCGCCAACCAGGTGATGGGCACGGCCGGCGCGATGCAGGTGCCGCGCGTGAAAAACTCGGTCTCGTCTGCCGTGGGCGGCATCGCCCAGTTCTACAACTGCACCGTGTTTGGCGACGAGCCGCGCGGCCATTGACCTCAGGAGCAAGCAGATGAGCGAACTCGACCCCGACGCCAAGGACGGCGTCATCACCGACCACGTCACCCTGCGCTACGACTACGCCCTGGGCGAGGTGGCCGGCCGTTTCATGCAAGGGCTCAAAGAGGGCAAGATCCTGGCCACGCGCTGCTCCAAGTCGGCCCTGACCTACCTGCCCCCTCGCGCCTACTGCGAGCGCTCTTTCGAGAAGTGCGATTCTTGGGTCGAGGCGGGGCTCGAAGGCGTGATCGAGACCTCGACCATCGTCGTGCGCGGCTTCGAAGGCAAGCGCAAGCCACCGGTGGCGATCGCCTTCGTGCGGCTCGAAGGCACCGACTCGGCCATCGGCAACTATGTCGATGACCTCGACCTGTCGGACTACGACCAGGCCATGAAGCGCATCGCGCCGGGCCAGCGCGTGCGCGTGAAGTTCGCCACCCTGCGTGAAGGCCGCATCACCGACTTCAGCTTCGTCTGCGTCGAGTGAGCGGCGGCCCCTTTCGATGAACCCCGCCCGCAGCGCCTGCATCGTCGGCATCGGCGAGTCGGCCTTCACGCGCCGGGGAGCGCAGTCCGATCGTGGCGAATGGGCGCTGGCCTGCGAAGCGGCGGCCCGTGCAGCGGCGGATGCCGGCGTCGATGTGCACCGCATCGACGGCCTGTGCTCGTTCTCGGCCGATGGCACCCTGCCCTGGCTGATGCAGCAGGCGCTGGGCATCGACCATCTGCGCTGGGCGTCGATGGTGTGGGGCGGCGGCGGCACCGGCTCGTGCGGCGCGCTGGCGCACGCGACGGCAGCGATCGAAAGCGGGCAGGCCGAGATGGTTCTCGTGATGCGCTCGATCGTGCAGCGCGCCGGCACGCGCTATGGCGAGGCGGGCGGGTTCTCGGAGATCCCGCAGTTCGACCTGCTGGCCCCTTTTGGCATGCTCATGCCGTCCAGCATGATCGCGCCCACCGTGCGCCGCTACATCCATGACTTCGGTGCCAAGCCCGAGCACTTCGCCGAGGTGGCGCTGACCTGCCGCGCCAATGCCCAGCGCAACCCGCGTGCCGTCACTTTCGGCCGGCCACTGACGCTGGCCGACTACCTGGCCTCGCGCATGATCGCCGACCCACTGCGCCTGTACGACTGCTGCCAGGAAAGCGACGGCGCCTGCGCCGTGCTGGTGACGACGCTGGAGCGCGCGCGCGACCTGCGCCACGCGCCCGTGCGCGTGCTGGCGGCGGCACAGGGCGGCGACGCCCAATGGCACGCCGCCACCATGGGCACGCACTGCATGCCAGCCGCCACCTACGGCGCCGGCAATGCCGCCCAACTGGCCCGCGACCTGTACGCGCGGGCCGGCGTCTCGCACGCCGACATGAACTTCGCGCAGATCTACGACCACTTCAGTGGCGCGGTGCTGATGACGCTGGAAAACTTCGGCTTCTGCGGCGCTGGCGAGGCCGGGCCCTTCGTGGCGCAGGGCCACATTCGCGCTGGCGGCTCGCTGCCGCTGAACACGGCCGGCGGCCTGCTGTCGGAGGCCTACATCCACGGCATGAACCTCATCACCGAGGCCGTGCGCCAGCTGCGCGGCGAGTCGACCGCACAGGTACCCGAAGCCCGCATCGGCCTGGTCACGGGCGGTCTGGCGTCAACCCCCACCAGCGCTGCGATCCTGGCGATATGAACACACCCTATCTGCCCGTGCTGGACGTCGGGCACCCGTACCTGGTCGAGCATCTGGCGTTCTGGCGACATTGCAACCGGGGCGAACTGCGCTTCCAGCGCTGCGCCGACTGCAGCACCTGGCGCCATCCGCCGTCGCCGCTGTGCCCGGCTTGCCGGTCAAGCCAGGTGCGTTGGGATCTGGTGCCCGACCGCGCCGAGCTGTTCAGCTACACCGTCGTGCACCATGCAGCCAGCCCGGCGCTCAAGGCATCGGTGCCTTACAACGTGGCGATCGTGGCCTTCGAGTCGCTGGGCGACTTGAGGCTGGTCAGCAACGTCATCGATGCGGCGCCTGACGAATTGCACATCGGCATGCCATTGCGCCTCATCTGGCAGCGCGTCGCCGCAGAGCGCCAGCTTCCGCTCTTCAGGAAGCGGCCGCCCGGCTGACTCAGCCAGCAGGTTGACGCACGCTCGCAAACGGCGGCACGGGCATCTGCCCGCGACCTGTCGACCGGGCTGCCTGGCTGCCTGGCTGCCTGGCTGGCAACAGCCAGGGCGACTCATCCATACCCTGCCGCTGTCGAGATCCCTGGCAAAGCGAGCTGGCCTTTTTCGAGCTGAGCCGTTGACTTTGTTGGCGGAGTCGACGTCGATCGACAGAGGCAATCACACAGGTGCACACCTGGCTGGCGGCCTGCCTCAGCCACCCGAATCCATCGCGCCGGCCGCGGCGAGGGCACGGCAGCGCACAGCAGCTGCACGTGGATGAGGCTCAGATCGAAGCGCTGATTGAAGCGATGCTGCGACTCAGCCAAAGCGATGGGCGCACCTGGCGAAGTCGAACGCAGGGTCGGTCCCTATGCCTTTGAGAAGATGCTGGCCCTCGATGCTGACGTGCTTGAGTCTGTCCTGGGTGCCGCCGGCGCACGCGCACTGAAGAGCGCCGAAGCCTTGTTCGAGGTGTCGGGATTGGACGTCGAGCGCGAAACGGTATCGGACGATCCGTCGCCGACGCTGCTGGAGATTGCGCTACGCTGCGGGTGTGAGGCCATCGTCATGGGTGCCCGCAGCAGAGGCGCACTTCAAAGCGCTTTGCCCGGTTCGGTGTCACAAGCAGTCTTGTAGGCTTCGCCCCTGCCCGTCACGATTGCCGAACGGGAACACAACGCCGACCCACCGGTCCGTCAACCAGGAAGACTCTCATGCGAATTCTCATGCCCATCGACGGCAGCGCCCACAGCAAAGCAGCGCTGGCTTTCATCTCGTCGCGCAGCACCTTGATCGAAAGCCAGCCAGATGTCGAACTGCTCAATGTGCAGTACCCGGTTTCGGTGCGCGTGGCGCGCGGCGCCGGCAGGGAACTGGTGCAGCACCACCATGAGTCCGAAGCCAACAAGGTCATCAAACCGGCCTTGGCTGCCCTCAAGAGGGCAGGCTTGCGGGCGCAGATGAAGTCCGTGGTCGGCAGCCCAGGGGTTGAGGTCGGCCGCATCGCGGCTGAAGATGGTGCGGACCTGATCGTCATGGGCTCCCATGGCCACACTGGTTTCAAGAGTCTTCTGTTTGGATCGGTGACCCAAGCCGTGTTGGCGTCCTGCCATACGCCGCTGTTGGTCGTGCGCAGCGATGCGGTGCCGAAGAGGGATTCCTTGAAGCTTGGCATCGCGCTCGATGGCAGCAAGTACGGGCTTGCGGCGGTGCGCTTCGTCGCCAAGCACCGTGCGCTCTTCGGCGCGGCGCCAGCGCTCACGCTGATCCACGTCGTGCCGGATTTGTTGAACCTGCGCGTGCCGGGCTTCTTCGCCGATGCGCCA
>JANMVM010000430.1:0-17987 GCA_031392695.1 Rubrivivax sp. | reverse complement strand
GACCCTCTACTTGATTCGCTTCAGCGAAGGCCTGCCCCCCGCGGGCGGCAGGTCTGGATCGGGCTTGTCGTCGGCCGGGGCGGCGCTTTCAGCGGCCGGCGGATCCGGCTCGGTGGTGGCCAGGCGCAGGCCGCGCACCGGTTGCGGTTCGGCGTGGGTCTGCACCGGTGCACCTTCGGTGGGCATCGGGAAGGCCATGCCCTGGCCGTTTTCGCGGGCGTAGATGGCCACCACGTTGCCCACCGGCACGATGATCTCGCGCGTGATGCCGCCAAAGCGCGCCTTGAACTCGATGCACTCGTTGCCCAGCTTCAGGCTCGATGTGGCCTCGAAGCTGACGTTGAGCACGATCTCGTTGTTCTTGACGTACTCCATCGGCACCTGCACGCCAGCACCGAGCTGCACCGCCACATAGGGCGTGAAGCCGTTGTCGGTGCACCAGTCGTGCAGCGCCCGCAGCAAATACGGGCGGGTCGAAGTGCCTTGGTTATCCAAGCTGCCCGCCATGGTTGCCGTGGCTTCCCGCGCTTACTTGCGCATGACCTTTTCGGACGGCGTCAGCGCCTCAATGTAGGCCGGGCGCGAGAAGATGCGCTCGGCGTACTTGAGCAGCGGCACCGCGTTCTTGCTCAGATCAATGCCGTAATAGTCCAGGCGCCAGAGCAGCGGCGCAATGGCCACGTCCAGCATGCTGAAGTCGTCGCCCAGCATGTACTTGTTCTTCAGGAAGATGGGCGCCAGTTGCGTCAGGCGGTCGCGGATCTGGTCGCGTGCCTTTTCCAGCTGCTTTTCAGTCGCCTTGACGCCACGGCCTTCGAGCAGGTTGACGTTGCTGAACAGTTCCTTTTCAAAGTTGAAGAGGAAGAGGCGCACCCGTGCTCGCGCCACCGGGTCACCCGGCATCAGCTGCGGGTGCGGGAAGCGCTCGTCGATGTACTCGTTGATGATGTGGCTCTCGTACAGGATGAGGTCGCGCTCCACCAGGATGGGGACCTCGTTGTACGGGTTCATCAGCGCGATGTCCTCGGGCTTGGCGAAGATGTCGACATCGCGGATCTCGAAGTCCATGCCCTTCTCGAAGAGCACGAAGCGGCAGCGGTGCGAATAGGGGCAGGTGGTTCCAGAGTACAGCACCATCATGGCGGGGGCCTTTCGTTATCTCTTCAACAAGCCAGCGTGGGGCAGCTTCAAAGCACCGCCCCGACAAAAGACAAAACGCAGTGGGTGCTGGATGCCCCCACTGCGCTGCAGGCCCGGCCTCACTTCAGCGTGAGGCCAGGGCCCGGCAAGGACTATTTGATGTCCTTCCAGAAAGACGCGTTCAGGCGCCAGGCGATGACGGTGAAGACGGCCAGAAACAGCAGCACCCAGACACCCAGGCGCTTGCGCTCGTTTTGGTTCGGCTCCGACATCCACTGCAAGTAGGCGACGAGGTCGGCCATCGCGAGTTTGTACTCAGCCGGCGACATCGTTCCCGGCGTGATCGGCTCGAAGCCCTTGAAGACATGCTCGGTCTTGGCCGCGTCGTGCGGATCCTTCTCCTCGGCGAAGATCGCGCTCTGCTGTCCCTGCAACTGCCACAACACGTTGGGCATGCCCACGTTCGGGAAGGCCAGGTTGTTCCAGCCGGTGGCCTTGGTCTCGTCGCGATAGTAGCTGCGCAGGTAGGTGTAGATGTAGTCGGCGCCCGTGCCCTGGCCGGGTGAGGACCGTGAGCGCGCGATCAGCGACAGGTCGGGCGGCACCTTGCCGAACCACGCCTTGGCGTCCTTGGGGTCGAGCGCGGTCTTCATCGTCTCGCCCACCTTCACGCCAGTGAAGATGAGGTTGTTGGCGATCTGCTCTTCGCTCAGGCCGATGTCGCGCAGCCGGTTGTAGCGCACGTAGGCCGCGGCGTGGCAGTTCAGGCAATAGTTGGCGAACAGCTTGGCGCCATTTTGCAGCGCCGCCATGTCGGTCATGCGCTCGGTCGGGAACTTGTCCCAGGCGACGCCGCCACCCGAGGCCTGCGCCGGGGACAGCACCGTCAGCGCGCCGAGCAGGGGCAGAGCGAAGGCGAGAAGGAAACGTTTCATGGGTGTGGGTCTCCGCGCGCTCAGTGCGGCTGGAAGGTGACGCGATCAGGCACGGCCTTGAATTCGCCCAGCTGGCTCCACCACGGCATGAGCAGGAAGAAGCCGAAATAGAACAGCGTGCCGGCCTGCGACACCAGCGTGCCGATGGACGACGGTGGGTTGATGCCCAGGTAGCCGAGCACGAAGAAGTTGATCACGAAGATGCCGTAGACAACCTTGTTCCAGGTCGGCTTGTAGCGGATCGACTTCACCGGCGCACGGTCGAGCCAGGGCAGCGGGAACATGATCAGCACCGCCACGCCCATCACCACGACGCCCCAGAACTTGGCGTCGAAGGTCTTGAGCAGGACGATCGCGACCAGGCCTGCGCCCAGCACCGCCACCTTGACCAGGGTCGACAAACCGCCCTTGAGCACGGCCAGCACTGCGCCCAGCGCCACGAGCGCGGCAAACACATTGACCATCGGGTCGGTGACGGCGCGCAGCATCGAGTAGTAGGGCGTGAAGTACCACACCGGGGCGATGTGCAGCGGCGTCTGCAGCGGGTCGGCCGGGATGAAGTTGTTGAACTCCAGGAAGTAGCCGCCCATCTCGGGGGCGAAGAAGATCACGGCCGAGAACAGCAGCAGGAACACGCTCACCCCCATGATGTCGTGCACCGTGTAGTAGGGGTGGAAGGGGATGCCGTCGAGCGCGAGGCCGGTCTTCGGGTCCTTCTTGGCCTTGATCTCGACACCGTCGGGGTTGTTGGAGCCCACCTCGTGCAGCGCGATGATGTGCGCCACCACCAGGCCCAGCAGCACCAGCGGCACGGCGATGACGTGGAAGCTGAAGAAGCGGTTGAGCGTGGCATCACCGACGACGTAGTCGCCACGGATCAGCAGCGACAGGTCGGGGCCGATGAAGGGAATGGCGGCGAACAGGTTGATGATGACCTGGGCACCCCAGTAGGACATCTGGCCCCAGGGCAGCAGGTAGCCCATGAAGGCTTCGGCCATCAGGCACAGGAAGATCGCGCAACCGAAGATCCAGACCAGCTCGCGCGGCTTGCGGTAGCTGCCGTAGATCATGCCGCGGAACATGTGCATGTAGACCACGATGAAGAACGCACTGGCGCCGGTCGAGTGCATGTAGCGCACCAGCCACCCCCAGGGCACGTCGCGCATGATGTACTCGACCGACTCGAAGGCCTTGGCCGCGTCGGGCTTGTAGTGCATCGTCAGGAAGATGCCGGTCACGATCTGCATCACCAGCACGAGCAACGCCAGCGAGCCGAAGAAGTACCAGAAATTGAAGTTCTTCGGCGCGTAGTACTCGGACAGATGCTCCTTGTAGAGCTTGGACGCCGGGAAGCGGTTGTCGACCCAGGTCAGGAGTTGCGTGCCCAGCGGCGCGCCAGCGGGTGCTTGCTTGAATTCAGCCATGTGCGGGTTGTCCTTGGCGTTGCTGCAGGCTCAGGCCGACTGGTCCTGACCGATCACGATAACGGTGTCGGACAGGTACATGTGGGGCGGCACTTCGAGGTTGTCTGGCGCGGGCTTGTTCTTGTAGACGCGGCCGGCCATGTCGAAGGTCGAGCCGTGGCAGGCGCAGAGGAAGCCACCCGCCCAGTCATCGGGCAGTGAGGCCTGCGGCCCGCTCGACAGGCGGTCGCCCGGTGAGCAGCCCAGGTGCGTGCAGATGCCCACGCCCACGAAGTACTCAGGCTTGATCGAGCGCTGCGGGTTGCGCGCGTAGGCCGGCGTCGGGTACTGGGTGCGCGCTGAAGTCGGGTCGGCCAGCAATGGATCGAGCTTGGCCAGCGCGGCGACCTGCTCGGGCGTGCGGCGCAGCACCCACACCGGCTTGCCGCGCCATTCGACGGTGAGTTTTTCGCCCGGCTTGATGGCGCCGATGTCCACCTGCACTGGCGCGCCGGCGGCGCGCGCCCGCTCCGAAGGGGCAAAGCTGCTCACGAAGGGAACGGCCACCGCCGCACCGCCCACGGCGCCGGCGCCACAGGTGATGGCGATCCAGGTGCGCCGGCCTTTGTCGATACCGGTTGCGACGTTGCTGTCGATCGTGCCGCTCATGCCTGTCCTTTGCTTGATGCGCTTTGCTGGTTGCTCTGCTCGATGCCTTGCGGGCCGCGCTTGGAGACCGAATGTGATCCGGGTCAACCCCGAATTCTAGCCGAGCCGCCTGCACCGGCCTGACGGGGCGACCCATCCTGAAGTTAGTTGACGCGCCCGGTGGCCCCATCTAAGGTCCGGCCCGCCGCAGACGCGGCACGTCAGCGGGCAAGCGAGCCGCGCTGGCGTCAACAACACCGGAGTGAGCACATGACTTTCGCAACCGAGTTCAAGGAATTCGCCCTCAAAGGCAACGTGATGGACCTCGCCGTGGGCGTGATCATCGGCGGCGCCTTCGGCAAGATCGTCGATTCGCTGGTCGGCGACCTGATCATGCCCATCGCGGGCAAGATCTTCGGTGGCCTGGATTTCAACAACTACTTCGTCCCCTTGGCGGGCCAGGCCGCGACAACGCTGGTCGAGGCCAAGAAGACCGGCGCGGTGTTTGCCTACGGCAGCTTCATCACCATCGCGATCAACTTCATCATCCTGGCCTTCATCATCTTCATGATGGTCAAGCAGATGAACCGCATGAAGCGCGAAGCGCCGGCCGCTCCGCCCGCTCCCCCGGCGCCGACGCCGGAAGACGTGGTGTTGCTGCGCGAGATCCGCGACAGCCTGAGGAAATAAGCGTTCGCTTACAACCCGGCCAGCGCCGCGTTACGCGGCGCTGGCCGGCGCGGCGTGGGGTGGCTTGTCGCATACTAGGCGGCTGCCCCCCCGGGGCGCTTTGACCCCATGAAGCCGAACCCCGTTCACCGTCTGCCCGCCCCGCTTGAGGCCGCTGTCCAGCGGCTGAAGCTCGCTGCGCGCGAGGCCGTCGAACGCACGGTGGAAAGCCTCGGCCTGGGGGCGCTGGCCGCCACCCACGCCTTCCAGCGCGACGGCCTGCTGGGCGCGCAGTTCGAGCTCAACCGCAAGTCGGCCGTCTTCGTGCTGACCTTCAACGACGCCTTCGATGAACGCGTCGTGCGTGAGCTCGGGCCGCGTGTCGGCAGCGCCACCACGGGCCTGGGCCGCCTGCAGGTCGCGAGCCCGCCAGCGCCCACCAGCTGGGACGCGCTGAGCCTGGTGGAAGACCGCGAGGTCGAAGCCCAGATCTCCGCCGAGCGCTTCGGCCTCGAGATGGCGCACGCCTGCGAGTGGGAGTTGCGCGAACTCGAGGCCTACGTCGCGACCGTGCTGGCCGACGCCGGCGGCGAGCGCGAGCGCAACCCGCTGCGGCCCGACATCGTCGGCCACGCCATGATCCGCGGCATCGAAGCCGTGTCCGACAACGCCGACGTGCGCAAGGTGCTGTCCTCCGAGCTCAGCCGTTCGCTGGGTGGCCTGCTGCGCGCCACCTACACCGCCATCGTGGCCGACTTTCGCCATGCCGGTGTGCAGCCCGTGGGCCTGACGGTGCGCCAGCGCCTAGGCGCCGTGCGCGAGCAAGCCGACAGCCGGCACGGCGACGGCGGCAGCCCGGCCAGCCGATCGGGCCCGCCGCTGGCCGGCGCCGACAGCCGCCACGGTGGCCGCCGCGGCGTCAACTCCGGGCACTCCGCGCACTCCGCACACTCCGGTTTTGCTGCGCCCACGCGCTCGGGCCTCGGCGGGCCGCGCGGCGGCACGGCGCTGGGCCACGTCGACCCGGCGCTGATGACGTTGATTCGCCGCCTGGCCTACGCCGATCCACGCACCCTCAGCGGCGCCGATGCCGGCTATGCCGGCTTCGTCGACGGTGATGTCCAGGCGCCGCTGCCCAACTTGATCCACGCCCACCGCGAAGAACTGCGCCAGGCCTCCACCGGCGCGCTCGATCACATGGTGATCGACGTCATCGGCTTCCTCTTCGACCAGATCCTGGCCGACCCCAAGGTGCCGCCGCAGATGGCGCGCCAGATCGCGCGCCTGCAGCTGCCCGTGCTGCGCGCTGCGCTCGGCGACCCGGCGTTCTTCTCGTCGCGCCGCCACCCGGTGCGTCGCTTCGTCAACCGCATCGCCTCGCTCGGTGCCGGCTTCGAGGACTTCGGCGAAGACAGCGCCAAGGGCTTCCTGGCCAAGGTGCGCGAGCTCGTCAACGAGGTCGTCGAAGGCGACTTCGACCAGATCGAGGTCTACCAGCAGAAGCTGGCCGCGCTGGAAGCCTTCGTCGCCGAGCAGGCCACGCGCGACGTGCAGGCCCAAGGCGGCGCCGCCGAGCTGCTGTCCGAAAAGGAAGACGAGGCCCGGCTGCGCCAGCTCTACGCGCTGCGCCTGGCCGGTGAGCTCAAGGACGTCGCGGTGCCGGCCTTCGTGCGCGACTTCGTCAGCCGCGTCTGGAGCCAGGTGCTGCTGCGCGCCGCCGCGCGGGGCGGCGACGAAGGTGCCAACAGCGCTGCCGCGCAACGACTGCGCCGCGCCGGCCGCGAGCTCATGATCAGCGTCCAGCCCAAGCCCACGCCGGCCCACCGCAAGGCCTTCCTGGCCGAGCTGCCCAAGCTCATGCTGGACCTCACCGAGGGCATGAACCTGATCGGCTGGCCCGACGCCCAGCGGCGCGCGTTTTTCGGCCAGCTGATGCCGGCGCATGCCGAGGCGCTGAAGAGCACGGCCGGTCGCCAGCTGGATCTCAATCTGATGGCGCGCCAGGTCCAGGGCGCCCTCGAGCGCCCGATGCCCTCGCGCGCCGAACTCAGGTCCGTGTCGGCCTTGCCGGTGCTCAGCGAAGAGCTTGAGGTGCCTGTCTTCAGCCGTGAAGAAGCGCAGCAGGTGGGGCTGCTCGAAGAGTCGGCGGTCGACTGGAACGGCCAGGTCGACATCGAACTCGACGCCGACAACCCGGTCGCGCCGGCCCACCCCGAGCCGGCCGCACCCGGCCTGCCCGGCTTGACCGAAGCCGCCGAGCCGACCCAGGGCCGCGAGCTGGCCGACAACGTCCAGATCGGCTTCGCCTACCAGATGCACCTCGAGCAGAGCTGGCAGAAGGTGCGCCTGTCGCACGTCAGCCCCGGGCGCACCTTCTTCATTTTTTCGCACGGTGCGCGGCACAAGAAGACGGTGTCGCTGACCCAGCGCATGCTGCTGCGCCTGTGCGAGACCGGGCGCCTGCGCGCGTTCGAGAACGCCGCCCTCATCGAGCGCGCCACCGAGCGAGCCCGCCGCCAGCTGGCCACGCTGTCGGTGACGCAGGCGCCGCGCAGCGCGCCAGTAAGCCGGCGCAGCTGAGCTTCGATCGGGCCTCGATCAGGCGTCGATCAAGCCCGGACCAGGCGCCGCGCCATGCGCAGCGCCGCCTCCAGGCTGGCCGGGTTGGCGCTGCCGCGGCCGGCAATGTCAAAGGCGGTGCCGTGGTCGGGACTGGTGCGCACGAAGGGCAGGCCGAGCGTGACGTTGACGCCCTGCTCCACGCCCAGGTACTTGACCGGTATCAGGCCGTGGTCGTGGGTCATCGCCACCACCAGGTCGAACTCGCCGCGACGCGCGCGCATGAAGACCGTGTCGGGCGCGTAAGGGCCGCTGGCATCCAGGCCCTCGGCGCGCGCCGCCTGCACCGCCGGGCCGATGATGCGCAGCTCTTCGTCGCCGAAGAGACCGCCTTCACCGGCGTGCGGGTTCAGCCCCGCCACCGCGATGCGCGGCCGCGCCTGACCCCAGGCCGCGGCGGCGCGGTGGGCGATGCGCAGCGTCTGCAGCACGCTGTCGAAGGTCACCGCGTCGATGGCCAGGCGCAAGGCGAGGTGGATCGTCACCAGCACGACGCGCAACTCTTCGTTGGCCAGCATCATGCGCACTGGCGGCGGCGCGGCGCCTGGCGCAGCGGCCAGTGCCTGCAGCATCTCGGTGTGGCCGGGATAGGGCACGCCGGCGGCGGCCAGGGCTTCCTTGTGGATCGGCGCGGTGACGATGGCGGCTGCCTCGCCCGCCAGCACCCAGCGCACGGCTTGCTCGATGCAGCGCGCGGCGGCAGCGCCGTTGCGGCCGTCGATGGCGCCATGCGGCAGGTGATGCAGGCCACTGGGCAGGCCGGGCGGCACCAGCACCGGCAGGCAGCCCGGTGGCACGGCGGACAGGTCGGCCGGCGACTCGATGCGGGCGGTCATCGCAGCGCCGCCGCGCCGCAGCACCGCGACATCGCCGATCACCACGCAGCCGCCCAGCGCACCCCGCGCGAAGACCTTGGCGATGATCTCGGGGCCGATGCCCGCGGCGTCACCCATCGTCACGACGATCGGCTTCATGCCGGGTTCTCGATCTCGATGTGCAGATGCTCCAGGCCCAGTTGCGCCGCCACGTGCGCCGCCACCGCGGCGGCGCCGAAGCGTTCGCTGGCGTGGTGCCCACAGGCCAGGAAGGCGACGCCGGTTTCGCGCGCCAGATGGGCCTGGGGCTCGGAGATCTCGCCGGTGATGAAGGCATCGGCGCCGGCCGCGATGGCCGCCTCGAAGTAATTTTGTGCGCCGCCGGTGCACCAGGCGACGCGGCGCAGGCGGCGCCCGTCACCCGGCACCACGGTGATCGGCCGCGCCAGGGCCGTCTGCGCAGCGGCGCCCAGCGCGGCCAGCGTGTCGTGGGCCAGCGCCGGGCCGATGAAGCCCAGCGCCTGCTCGCCAAAGCGCGCGTCGGCACGCAGCTGCAGGCGCAAGCCGAGCTGGGCGTTGTTGCCGAGCTCGGCGTGGGCGTCCAGCGGCAGGTGGTAGGCAAAGAGGTTGACGCCGGCGCCCATCAACCGACGCACACGCGCGCCCAGCCAGCCGGTAAGCCGGCCGTCCTGGCCGCGCCAGAACAGGCCGTGGTGCACGAGCAGCGCATCGGCACCCGCGGCGATGGCCGCGTCGATGAAGGCCAGGCTCGCGGTGACGCCGGAGCACAGGCGCCGCACCTCGCCCGCGCCCTCGACCTGCAGGCCGTTCGGACCATAATCCTTGAACAACTCCGGCCGCAGCAGCGCCTGAAGGCAGGAATCGAGTTCTTGTCGCTGGGCCATGCCCCATTTTGCAGTCGCAGCCCAACCCTTTGTCGATGATGCGCAGAACCTGGCTCGTCTTTTCACAAGCCGTCACCGTGGCCGTGGCGGTGCTGTTCGTGGTGCTGACCTTCAAGCCCGACTGGCTGCCCGGTGGGCGTCGCGTCGCCGGCCTGCAGCTGCCATCACCAACACTGGTGCAGGCGGCGGCCGGCGCTGCGGCCGCGGCCGCATCGGGCCCGGCGCAGGGCAGCGGCTACGCGCTGGCGGCGCGGCGCGCCGCGCCGGCCGTGGTCAGCGTCACCGCCACCAAACTTGCGCGCCGCAGCCCGCACGGCGACGACCCGCGCTTCAAGTTCTTCTTCGGCGAACAAGGCAGCGGCCAACAGCAGGTCGGCCTCGGCTCAGGCGTGATCGTCTCGCCCGAGGGCTATCTGCTGACCAACCACCATGTGGTGGAAGACGCCACCGACATCGAAGTCCAGCTCGCCGACGGCCGCAACACGCGCGCCACCGTGGTCGGCAGCGACCCCGAGACCGACATCGCGGTGCTCAAGATCGAGCTCAGCAACCTGCCGGTCATCACGCTGGGCGACGTGCGCGCGCTGCAGGTGGGCGACGCGGTGCTGGCCATCGGCAACCCGTTCAACGTTGGCCAGACCGTGACCGCCGGCATCGTCAGCGCGCTCGATCGCACGCAGGCCGGTGCCTCGCAGTTCCAGAACTTCATCCAGACCGATGCTGCCATCAACCCGGGCAATTCCGGCGGCGCGCTGGTCGACGCCGCGGGCCACCTGGTGGGCATCAACACCGCCATCTTCTCGCGCAGCGGCGGCAGCCTGGGCATCGGATTCGCGGTGCCGGTGGACACCGCGCGCCAGGTCATGGAAGCGCTGATCCGTGGCGGCAGCGTGCGCCGCGGCTGGATCGGCATCGAGCCGCGCGACCTCAGCGCCGAACTGGCCGAGAGCCTGGCGCTGCCCGTCAAGCGCGGCGTGCTCATCACCGGCGTGCTGCAGGACGGCCCGGCCGCGCGCGGCGGCTTGAAGCCGGGTGACGTCGTGATCAAGGTCGCCGACAAGCCGGTGGCGACGACGGGCGACCTCTTTGCCGCCGTTGCCGGGCTGCAGCCGGACACCACCACCGTGATCGGCGTGCAGCGCGGCGCGCAGCCGCTCGACGTCAAGGTCGTGGTCGGCGAGCGGCCACGCACCGCCGGCAGCGGGCGCTGAAGTTCGCGGCCGGCGCTGCTACAACATCAACGCCAGCCGCTCCAGGATCAGCACCGCGAAGAAGCCCAGCGCCGCGAGCACCGTCCATTTGACGATGACGACGCCGCGCCGGCGCCACACCACCTGCCCGGTGCCGATGTAAAGCGCGAAGCTGAGCAGGCCGCACACCAGCAGCAGGCCGAAGACGAGGCGGAAGACCATCATCACCAGGCCGGCGCCAGCGCCGCAAAGCCCTGCGGCGCATCGGCGTCGTGCTCGAAGGTGACGATCTCGAAGGCCGTGTCGTCGGCCAGCAGCTGGCGCAGCAGCCGATTGTTGAGCGCGTGGCCGCTCTTGTAGGCCAGGTAGCTGGCCAACAGCGGCTTGCCCGCGATGTGCAGGTCGCCGATGGCGTCGAGGATCTTGTGCTTGACGAACTCGTCGTCGTAGCGCAAGCCTTCGCTGTTGAGCACGCGGTAGTCGTCGATGACGATCACGTTGTCCATGTTGCCGCCCAGGCCGAGGCCGCGCGAACGCATCATCTCCACGTCCTTGGTGAAGCCGAAAGTGCGCGCGCGCGCGATGTCGCGCTTGTAGACGCCGGTGGAAAAGTCGAATTCGACGCGGCGGCCGGTGGCGTCGACCGCCGGGTGGTTGAACTCGATCTCGAAGCTCAGCTTGTAGCCATGAAACGGCTCCAGCCGCGCCCACTTGAGCGTCGCGCCTTCGCCCTCGCGCACCTCCACCGCGCGCATGACGCGGATGAAGCGCTTGGGCGCGTCCTGCAGCTCGATGCCGGCACTCTGCAGCAGGAAGATGAAGGTCGCGGCGCTGCCGTCGAGGATCGGCACCTCTTCGGCGCTGATGTCCACCACCAGGTTGTCCAGGCCGAGGCCGGCGCAGGCCGACATCAGGTGCTCGATGGTCTGCACCTTGGGCGCGGTGGGGTCGCCGCCGGCGCTGATCGTGCTGGCCATGCGCGTGTCGCTGACCGCCTGCGCCGAGACCGCGATGTCCACCGGCGGCGTGAGGTCGGTGCGCCGGAAGACGACGCCGCTGTCGGGCGGCGCCGGGCGCAGCACGAGTTCGACCTTGTGGCCGCTGTGCACGCCCACACCGACGGCGCGGGTGATGGTCTTGATCGTGCGTTGCCTGAGCATGCGCCGGATTGTCCGCGATCGCGCCGCGCCGTGTTGTGGGTGCTCAGCTCACCCGCGTGCGCAGCTTGCCGGGGTTGAGCAGCCCGTGCGGGTCGAAGCGCTGCTTCATCGCCACCGCCGCGTCGCTGGCCATGGCCGCGGCTGCCGAGACCGCGGCGCGATCCATGTCGCGCAGCTTGCCGCCGTCCTCGAGCGTGTTGACGTGCGGGTTGTTGATGGTCGCGCCGTGGTCGCGGTAGATCTGCATGATCTGCTCCAGCCTCTCGTCGCTGCGGTAGCGCACGATCTGCAGGCCGCTGCAGGTGGCCTGGCCGCTGGTCAGACGGATGAACTCCAGGTGCATCATCACTTCGGGGTCCAGCGCCCGGTGCAGCGAGCGCACCTGTTCGAGCTGGCGCGCCGGGTCGAAGCGGCTCTGGATATAGGTCAGGCCCTTGTCCAGCTTGAGCGCCTGCAGCGTGGTGTGGTTCCAGCAGTACTCGATCAGCGTGCGCTTGCTGGCGCGCACCTCGTCGCCGTCCTGGCGGTAGTGGACGTGCCCGCCGTGCGCGGCCACGAGGTTGCGCAGCGCCGGCTCCGAGGACTCGGCCACCAGCATCAGCGCCGCGTGGCAGCCTGCCGGCAGGTGCGCGGCCAGCAGCGTGAAATAGCCGGGGATCGGCGCCGCCATGAAGGCCAGCTCCTTCTTGACGATGCCGGGCGAGGCGCCGTTGAGCGCGACGCAGAACTCGAGCCCGGCGTCGAAATCGTCGAAGGTGGCGATCATCTCAACCCAGGGCAGCGCCGGCGCCAGCGCCACTTCGAGCTCGAGCACGATGCCGTTGGTGCCCCAGCGGTGGTGCACCAGCATCGCCTCGGCGCCGCGCAGCTCCACCACCTGCGGCTCGGCCTGTACCGACATCACGCGCGCCCCGAGCACGTTGCCGGCGGCGGCGATCGGGCCGTAGGTGATCGAGCCGGCACCGCCGAAGCCGCCCCCGAACAGGCCGCCGAGCGTGGCGGCACGAAAGGTCGACGGCAGCCAGCGCAGCTCCCAGCCCAGCGCTTGCGCCGCGCGATCGAAATCCGCCAGCCGGATGCCGGCCTGCGCGCGGCCACTGCCGCCGCGCACCCAGCCGAAGGCGTTGAAGGCGCTCAGGTCGAGGATCAGCCCGCCCTGCAGCGGCACGACCTGGCCGTAGTTGCCGGTGCCGGCGCCGCGCACCGTGATCGGCACCGCGCGGCGCGCGCAGGCGCCGACGACGCGGTGGATCTCGTCTTCGCTGCGCGGGCGCACCGCGATGTCGCCGCGATGGTCCTGCAAACGGCGCTTGAGCACGGGGCTGAACCAGGAGAAGTCCTGCGACAGGCGCGCCAGCCGCGGCGCGTCGGTGATCCAGTCCAGCCCGGGCAGCTCCTGCTGCAGAGCGGCGGTGACGAGCTCAGGCGTCATGGTGTGCGCGGCAGGCCCAGCGCCTCAGGGCATGACCTTGAGATCGCGCACGAACTCGGTGCTGTAGGTCTTGCTGAAGTCGAGCTTGGCCGGGTCGACGAGCTTGGCCGAGACCAGAAAATCCCAGCTCGCCTTGGCGCGCGCGTCGGTGATGACGCCGATGCCCTGGCGCTGCGCGTCGCCGCTGGTCACGATGCCCATTTCCTTGAGCTTGGACAGGCTGTAGGCCAATTGCTCGTCGGTCATGGCGGGGTTTTCCTTCTTGATCAGGGCGTTGCCCGGCGCCGGGTCGGCGAAGTAGCTCTTCCAGCCCTCGGCCGAGGCGCGCACGAAGGCCGCCACCGCCTTGCTGCGCTCCCTCACCGTCTTGTCCATGCAGGTCACGGTGTTGGCGTAGGCCGGGAAACCGAAGTCGCTGAACATGAAGGCATTGGCCTTGGCGCCGGCGCGCTGGATGGCGAAGGGCTCGCTCGTCAGGTAGCCCTGCTGGACCACGTTCTTGTCGGCCATGAAGGGCTGGATGTTGAAGGTGTAGGGCCGTACCTGCGCGTCGGTGAAGCCGTACTTGGCCTTCAGCCAGGGCCAGTAGCCGCGGTGCGCCAGGCTGCTGATGAGGATGGTCTTGTCCTTCATGTCCTCGAAGCCCTTGACGCCCTCGTGTGCGATCAGCACCTGCGGGTCCTTCTGGAACAGCGCCGCCACCGTCACCACGGGCAGGCCGCCTTCGCGCACCTGGATGGCCTGCAGGTCGCTCGAGCCCATCACGCAATCGGCCTGGCCGGCGGCCATGATCTGGTAGGTGTTGACCTGCGGCCCGCCCATGCGGATCGTCACGTCCAGGCCGTACTTCTTGTACAGCCCGGTGGCCACGGCCTGGTAGT
The DNA here is from genome assembly GCA_031392695.1 of Rubrivivax sp. Taxonomy (GTDB): domain Bacteria; phylum Pseudomonadota; class Gammaproteobacteria; order Burkholderiales; family Burkholderiaceae_C; genus Rubrivivax. The sequence goes on along the minus strand of JANMVM010000430.1, from coordinate 4,190 downwards.
AGCCGCCGTGCTCGGCCTGGGCGTACCAGTTGGTGATGTAGGTGAAGTTCTCCTGGGCCAGGGCCGAGCCGGCGCAGGCCAGCAGCGCGGCGGTGAGGGCAGGCGAACGGGTGCGACGAAGGGTGTGCATGTCAGGGCTCCTGTTGAATGTGACCGCTGTGCTGGGCGCGACCCCAGGTGGCTTGCTCGCGCGCTGCCCAGCGCAGCGTGTGCAGCTCGCTGATCGCCTGGGCCCAGCTCGCGGCCAGCGAATCGAGGATCGCGTCACCCTGCTCGCGCGTGGCCGGCAGCGGGTCGCCGATGATGCCGCTGGGCCCGAAGTCGCGCGCCGTCCAGGCGCAGGCCGGGCGGCCGTCGGGCGACAGCAACTGGCTCGGGAACTCGGGCGGGTAGTTGGTGACGGCGCGCTCCATGTGCACGGTGTCGGGCGCCAGCGCCATCATGATCGCGGTTTCGGCGTGGCCGGCGTGCATGGCCAGCCTCTTCTCGCGCTCGCTGAGGTAGCGCCCGGCCACATGCGGGAGGCGCCAGGTGTGCTGCGGCACGACGATGTAGTCGCCATGACGCAGGCGCATCTCGCGCGCCGCGATCTCCATCACCTGCGGCTGGCCGCCATGGCCGTTGACGATGAGCAGCTTGCGAAAGCCCGAGCGGTAGACCGATTCGCCGATCTGCACCATCGTCGCCAGCAGCGTCTCGCCATCGAGCGTGACGGTGCCCGGAAAGTGCAGGTGCTCTTCGCTCTTGCCATAGGTGATTGGTGGCAGCGCGTAGGCCAGCACCTCGCGCGGCAACCGCGCCAGCGCGTGGCCCACGACACCGGCGCAGATCACCGTGTCGACCGCACACGGCAGGTGCGGCCCGTGCTGCTCGATGCTGCCGGTGGGCAGCACGATGACGGTGTTCTCGCGGTCCGGCAGGGCCGCGATCTCGGTCCAGCTGAGGTAGGGCAGGAAGCGGTGGGGCGGGTTGTAGCCGTGGATCATGGTGCACCTTTCGCGCGCGGATGCGGTGACGGCCCGGGGGCCGTCCTCGAAGAGTGCAAGCTCCACGCCAGCCCGATGCTAGCGCGCAGGCCGACGCCGACGGCCGCCGCCACGCCATCCGGGACAATCGTGGCATGACGCAGCACGAGGTCGTGATCCTGGGCGCCGGCATGTCCGGCCTGTGCATGGCCATCGCGCTCAAACGGGCCGGCCGGCACGACTTCGTGATCCTCGAGCAGAGCGTCGGCCTCGGCGGCACCTGGTGGGACAACCGCTACCCGGGTGCGCATGTCGACGTGCCCTCGCCGCTGTACAGCTTTTCCTTCGCGCCCAACCCGCGCTGGAGCCGGCGCTTTGCCGCGGCGCCCGAGATCCAGGCTTACATGGCGCATTGCGCACAGCGCTACGGCGTGGCACAGCACATCCGCACCGGCCAGCGCATCACCGGCGCCGCCTTCGACGATGCCGCCGGCCGCTGGCTCATCGACACCGCCGCCGGCGAGCGCCTGGCCGCGCGCTTCTTCGTCTGCAGCACCGGCCCCTTGAGCCAGGCTCGTTGGCCCGCCATCGCCGGCCTGGCCGACTTCGCCGGCACGCGCGTCCACTCCGCGCGCTGGGACGCGAAGGCCGTGCTCGCCGGGCAGCGCGTGGCCGTCATCGGCACCGGCTCGACAGCCGCCCAGCTGGTGGCGCCGATCGCGCGCCAGGCGGCCGAGCTGAAGGTCTTTCAGCGCACCGCCAACTGGGTCCTGCCGCGCCTGGACCGGCCCTATGGCGCGCTCGACCGTGGACTGGCCCGGCTGCCGCCCTACACCACGGCCGTGCGCGCGCTGTGGCACGCCGTGCTGGAATGGGGCCGGCGTGGCTTCGACGAAGGCACGCTGGCGCGCCGCGTGATGCTGCAGCAGGCACGCGCGCACCTGCGCCGCCAGGTCGCCGACCCGGCGCTGCGCGAGCGCCTGCAGCCGCCCTACCCGCTGGGCTGCAAACGCATCATCTACGCCAACGACTACTACCCGGCGCTGGCGCAGCCGCACGTGGAGCTGGTGACGGCGGGCATCGAGCGCATCACCGCCGGCGCCGTCGTCACCGCCGACGGCCGCGAGCACGCCGCCGACGTGCTGGTGTGCGCCACCGGCTTCGACGTGCAGCATGCGCTGGCCGGCGTGGCCATCACCGGGCGCGGCGGGCAGCGGCTGTCGGACGCCTGGGCCGCCGGACCGCAGGCCCGACTGGGCCTGACGGTGGCGGGTTTCCCCAACCTCTGGCTGATGCTCGGGCCCAACACGGCCACCGGCCACACCTCGACCCTGCTCTACATCGAGCCGGGGGTGCGCTGGGCGATCACCGCGATGCACGAGGTGCAGCGCCGCGGCGCACGCTGGATGGACCTGCGGCCTGCCGTGATGGCGGCCTTCAACGATGCCCTGCAGGCGCGGCTGCAGGGCTCGGTGTGGAGCACCTGCAGCAGCTGGTACCGCGCCGACAACGGCCGCAACATCGCCATCTGGCCCGGCTTCACGCGCGAGTACGTGCGCGCGGTGCAGGGCCAGCGCTTCAGCGACTTCGAGTTCGGCTGAAGCGCGGCAGCGCGGCAGCGCGGCCGCCGCCGGCATGGCGATCAGTAGTCGACGCCGACCAGCGTGTCCTGGTTGGCGGTGGTGATGCCCGGGGCGCCGCGGAAGTCGGTCCAGACGGTGACCGCGCGGCCGCTGGCATCGACGGCGGTGCCGGTGTAGTCGCCGATGAAAGAGCCGGCAAACAGGATGTAGGGGTTCGACGATTGCCGGCTCACCCGCTGCTGCGACACGAAGCCGTCGCTGGACGACTTGATCGCCCAGTCCAGGCAAACCGGCGCGTTGCGGCGCGCCGCATCGAGCGGCAGCACCACCGCGCCGCTGGCGACAACGAGCTCGGAGATGCCGCAGCGGCGATCGGTGTCGCTGGGCAGGGGCGAGTACTCGCGCGTGTAGAACCCGACCACGATGCGACCGGCGTTGGCGCCCACCGAGGGATAGACCTTGTCGGCCGCGCCTGATGTGATGCGGGTGGGCGCCGACCACAGCGTGCCGTTGGCCGAGGTCACGAGCTTGACCTGGTTGGAGGTGAGACCTGCGAAGGCGCTGGCGTTGGTGCCGCAGCTGCCTGCACCTTCGTTGTCGGCCCAGACCATGGCGATGGTGCCGTTGCTCGGGTCGATGGCCATCGACGGGAAACTGTTGATGCGGAACTGCTGGAACGACAGCGTCTGCCGGTTCTGCGCGCCCGGGCGCTGCAGCGGATAGCAGTCGATGTCGTCGAAAACGCGCGCGACTTCGGTGTTGACGAAGTTCTTGCCGCCGTCCACCGAGCGCGCGACGACCAGTGCGTCCTGGGCGTAGCCGCTGCCCGGCGTGGCGCCTTCGTAGGCGACGTAGAGGGCGCCGTCGGGCGCGACGGCCACCTGCGAGCCCTGGTTGTAGGGGTGCGCGTCATCGGACACCTGCTTGACCGACGACCACGACTTGCCGCCGGTCTTGGAGCTGGCCATCACGATCGGCGAGCGCAGGTAACCCAGGCCGCGCGGGCCCTGGTAGAAGCGGGTCCAGGTGAGGTAGACGGTGCCGTCGTTGCCGACGCCGATCCATTCCTTGTCCTGGAAGAAATCGCCGCTGGCGGCCGAGCTGACCATCACCGGCGCATCCCAGTGGGCGCCGCCATCGAGCGATACCGCCACCGCCACGCCCGAGATCTGGCGCGGGAACTTGTCGAAGTTGCACACCAGGCCGGCGTAGTAGAGGCGGCGGCCGTCGGGGCTGAAGGCCAGCACCGGGTCGCCGCAGGAATCGAGGTGGCCGAAGAGGCCCGCGCCGCCGGTGTCGCGCGTCCAGCCCGGCAGGATCACGTTGGTCCAGCTCGCGCCGCGATCGCGCGAGTAGTAGGCGACATGCGCGTTGGCGCGGTACTCGTTGGCCGAGGTGACGAGGTTTCGGCTGTCGGCCGGGTTGACGACGATGTTCTGCTCGTTCTGAGGGTTGAAGCAACTGGAGCCGTCGGCGAAAGTGAAGGCCGTGTCGCCGACGATCGCGTCGTGCTCGGCCGCGCCCAGCGGACCGTACAAGGCCGGCGCGTCGAAGGGCGCCCGGCGACAGCGCGAGAACAGCACCTGCGTGCCGCGCAACGGGTTGTTCGCTGCTTCTTCCTCGAACTGCAGCGGCGTGCGCA
>JANMVM010000405.1:0-2537 GCA_031392695.1 Rubrivivax sp. | reverse complement strand
CGCCGTCGCCCACCAGGTCATCGACCAGCAGCACGGTGGCGCGGCGGATGGCCTTGATGGCCTTGACGGTCAGAAAGTTCGGGTCGCCGGGGCCGGCGCCGACGAGGCTAACGCTGCCTGTAGGGCGTGATGTGTGCGTGGTGGGCATGGGCATGGGCATGGGCATGTCGTGGTCGTTCAGGCGGCTTGTGCCGCAGGCTGCACCCGCTGCACCTGCTGTCGCAAGGCCGGCAGGCAGCTGCCGCAATTGGTGCCGCACTTCAACTGCGCCTGCAACTGCGACAGGCGCGATTCCGCGCTGCCGCTGCAGCGTGACAGCGTGGCCGCGATCTCGGGCTCGGTGACGTCGAAGCAGTTGCACACCTGCACGCCGCGCGAAGGCACGGCGACCGGTGGCACCTTGGTGCCGGCCAGCAGCGCGCGGCCGTAGCTTTGCGCGGGCAGGTCGTCCACCAGCAGCGCGCTGACCCAAGCGGCGGCCTGGATGTCGCCGGCCAGCAAGAAGGCCTGCAGCCTGGCGCCGGCGGGCTGGCCGTCGATCTCGTGCGCCACCAGCCGCACGCTGCGGCTTTGGCCGCGGCGCGGGTCGGTGTAGCGCAGCACGTCGGGCTGGTCCAGGCCCAGCAGGGCTTCGACGCGCGACAGCCAGGCGGCGTCGGGCGCGGCGGGCGCAGCGGCGCGCAGCAGCGCTCCCACGCTGTCGGGCTCGCGGCCGGTTTCGCGACCAAACGGCATGCAGGCCGCGTAGTCCATGTCCTTGCACAGCGCCAGCAACTCCGCGCGGTGCCTCAGGGCCGCGTCCGCCGGCAGCCAGGCGCGGGCCAGCAGTTGCCAGGGCAGGGCGGTCTTGCTGATCTTGACAGCCGCGTGCTTCAGCTCGGGCTGCTTGCTCTTCGGGCAGAAGGCGGGGGAGGTCAGCGCGTTGACGCCGCCCGTGTGCCGCCCGCCCAGCACCTCGTCGCCCCAATGCATGGCGATGAAAGCCTGCGCCGGTGCCACGCTGGTGCTGGACACCGCCGGCAGCACGAGCGTGCCGCGGCGCGACTTCACTTGCACGAGATCGCCGCTGGTGATGCGCATCCGCGCCAGGTCGCTGGGGTGCATGTCGACGCCGGGCTCCGCCACATGGCCGTACAGGCGGCCGAGCGTGCCGGTGCGGCTCAGGCCGTGCCAGTGGTCGCGCAGGCGGCCGGTGTTCAGGCTGAAGGGGTAGGGCGCGTCGCGCTTTTCGGCCAGCGGGCGCGCAGCCACGGCGGCGAAGGTGGCGCGGCCATTGGCGGTTGGGTATGGGCCGTCGGCGTAAAGCCGTTCAGCGCCCGTTGCTTCGCCTTCGCGCAAGGGCCACTGCTGCGGGCCGGCGCTGTCGAGCATCGCGTAGCTCAGGCCGGTGATGTCCAGGTCGCGCCCACGCGTGCTTTCTCGGTGTTCGTTCCACAGACTTTCAGGGGTAGCAAACGGGAACAGCGACTGCGCATCGGCACGGCGTGGTGGCAATCGTGCTTCGATGCGCCGCGCCACGTCGACCGCAATGTGCCAGTCGTGCCGCGCAACGCCCGGCGCCGCCACGGCAGGGCGTACGCGGCTGATGCGCCTTTCGCTGTTGGTGACGGTGCCGTCCTTCTCGCCCCAGGTGGTGGCCGGCAGCAGCAGGTCGGCATACGCAGCGGTGGCCGTGGTGGCAAAGGCTTCCTGCACGATGACCAGCTCACACCGTTGCAGCGCGCGGCGCACGGTGGCCTGGTCGGGCATGCTCTGCGCGGGGTTGGTGCAGGCGATCCACAGCGCCGTGATCCCGCCGTCGGCGGCAGCCTGGAACATCTCCACCGCGCTCTTGCCGGGCTTCTCGGGCACGCTGTCTACACCCCACAGCGCGGCCACTTCGGCGCGGTGCTGCGGGTTGGCCAGGTCGCGGTGCGCCGACAGCAGGTTGGCCAGCCCGCCCACCTCGCGCCCGCCCATCGCGTTGGGCTGGCCGGTGAGCGAGAAGGGCCCGGCGCCGGCCTTGCCGATCTGCCCGGTGGCCAGGTGCAGGTTGATCAGCGCGGCGTTCTTGTCGGTGCCGCTGACGCTCTGGTTCAGGCCTTGGCAGTACAGCGACAGGGTCGGTGTTGCCTGGCCAAACCAGCGTGTCGCCAGCACCAGGTCGGCCTCTTTGATGCCGCACACTTGTGACGTCAGCCCTGGCGTGCAGTTGCGCACGATGTCGCGCAGCGCGTCGAAGCCGCTGGTGTGGGCGGCTATGTAGGCACGGTCCACGAGCCCCTCCCACATCAGCAGGTGCAGCATGCCGTTGAACAGCGCCACGTCGGTGCCGGGCAGGATCTGCAGGTGCAGGTCGGCGGCTTCTGCCGTCTCGGTCTTGCGCGGATCGACGACGATCCATTTCTGCTCAGGCTTGGCGCGCTTGGCATCTTCCAGCCGGCGGAACAGGACCGGGTGCGCCCATGCCATGTTGCTGCCGGCGATGAACACGGTCTGCGCGTGGTCCAGGTCTTCGTAGCTGCAGGGCGGTGCGTCAGCGCCCAGCGTGGCCTTGT
>JANMVM010000400.1:0-9830 GCA_031392695.1 Rubrivivax sp. | reverse complement strand
CGACCCGCCGCTCAAGCGCACCAGCGGCGGCATCGGCGGGCTCGGCCTGGCCATCGCGCAGCGCGTGGCGCAGTTGCATGGCGGCAGCCTGCTGGCGCAGGCCCGCCCCGCGGGCGGCACCCGGCTGTGCCTGTCGCTGCCAATGGCCAGCTGAAGCCGGCGACCGGCGGCGGGCCGCCTTGCTGTCAGTGCCGTTCCCAGCGCCCCGGAGAAGCGCGCCAGCCCTGGCGGTAAGGCGCCCAGCCAAAGGGCACCCAGCGCCAGCCCGGGCGGTGCGATTCCCAGCGGCCACCGACCCAGGCGTGACGGCCTCCCATCCAGCCCCAGTGGCCGGCGATCCAGAAGTAGCCCGGGCCCGGCGCAGCCACCACCACCTCGACCTGTGGCGGCGGCGGCGCCAGGACGACGATGTCGCCGTCATCCGGCTCTTGCGGCCGGCCGCCGTAGGCTCGACCCGCCGGCACCACGATGCAGCCGCTGAGCAGGCCGCCGGTGGCCAGGGCCATGCCAAGCACGAGGGCGAGGCGGCTGCGGTCGGGTTTGCTGTCTTGCGCCATGGCGCGCTCCTGAAGGTGGATTCCCTTCGACAACGGCCCGGCGGGCGGCGTCGATGACCTCGCAGACCCTGGCTTTACACAGCTTCACCGCCGGCGCAGGCGCGCCAGAGCCCGCGGGGTCCTGCCCGCCAGATCGCCTCAGAGAACGCCCACCGCGGTGAACGCGCGCTGGATCGCCGCCGCCTTGCGTCGCTGCAGGCTCGGCGGGTCGGCGCGAAACAGCGTGCCGGCAACCAGCAGCACGGCGCGGCGGCTGTCGGCGAATTCGGACGTCCGCGTCAGGTGCTGCGTCAGCGCCAGGTAGAACAGTGCCGACAACTCGCGGTGCGAGAACACCGGCTGGCCCCCGGAGCTCGCCGCCATGATGCGGTAGGCGGCGTGGTTGTGGATGCCGCTGTTGGTGTGCACGCCGCCCCAGTCGTTCTTCTCGGTCGGCCGGCCGCTGTGCAGGTAGTCCTTCATGTGCGCCGGCTGCTCGCAGCGCGCGGGGTTGTGCATGTCGCGCAGCGGCTCGCCGTCGGCGCTGAAGCCGATGCCGACCTGCCACTGCCACTGGCTGCGGTCGGCGACGCCGGCGTTGCCGATGAGCACGCCGAAGATGTCCGAGTACGACTCGTTCATGGCCCCCGACTGGCCGGCGTATTCCAGCCGCGCGGTGCCGTCGGTGACGCCGTGGAACATCTCGTGGCCGACGATGTCGAGCATCGCCGCGATCGAAAACGGCGGCCGACCGCCATCGCGCACGCGCTGGCCGTAGACCATCTGCCTGGCCTCCGAATCCCAGTAGGCGTTGAGCCACTCGCGCGGCGTCTGGCTCTCGTCGGCGACGACGCAGTCGACCGTCGACACCATCGTGCTGCCGGCGTTGTCGATGCCGTTGCGCAGCACGACGTCGCGCAGGAAGCGGCCGACGAGCTCGGCGTTGGCGTGTGCGCTCACCGCCGCCGGCGGCCAGGCCTTGGGCGGTGTGCGCTTGACGGCCGTGCCGGGCAGGCGCGCGAAGTCGGCCACCGGGTCGGCGAAGCGGAAGGCGTAGGTGGCGATGTTGAGCTCGCGGTTGAGCAGCGAGCTCACGCTGCTGTTGCGCTCGACCGTGAAGGCGCGTTCGACGCCCTGGCCATCGAGCGCGCGCTCCACCAGCGCCGCCGAGGCGGTGCGCGGCAACGCGGCGATGAGCTTGCCGCTCATGGCGTCGACGACATAGTCGAACAGCGCTGCCTGCACGTGGCCCATGGCCTGCGCCGAGCGCGAGCGCTTGGGCACGTTCTCGACGATGTAGGCCAGCGCCCAGGCCTGCTTCATCCTGTCGAAGTAGTAGTTCAGCCGCGGCGTGGCCTTCAACTCGGCGGCCTTGTTGCCCGACTGTTCGGCAGCCAGCTCCAGCGCCGCCTGCGGCGCCACGCGCGCCACCGCGCTGAGGCCCTTGGGGGCGCCGAGCGAGGAGTTGATGGCCAGGCAGTTGTTGTCGTGGTCGAGCTCGACCGTGACCAGCGAGCCGTAGATCGGGATCCTGTTCACCGTCTGCCGGTACTTGACGATGCGGCTGTCGGTCAGCGGTATGTTCTCGGTGCCCAGGCGCATGAATTCGCTGGCGCCGGATGTGCCCTGCGGATCGGTGAAGTCGGGCATCTGCGCGCTCTGCAGCGCGCGCTGCAGGTACTCGGCGGCCGCGCTCTCGGGGTCCATCGCGGCGGTGGCCAGCGCGGCGGGGGCAGCGCCAGCCGCGCGCGCGCCACGCGCCGCCTGTCGTGCCGCCAGCACGCGGCTGGCGGCCTTGGCTGCCGGCAGATCGGTGTGCACGGCAAAGCTGTGCATGCCGTTGCCAGGCGGGGCCTTGGCGGATGCAGTCTTCTTGGCGGGTTTGCGCGGGCTGGCCATGAGGATCCTCCTGAGGTCGCGGCGGCGCTCGATGCGCTCAGCCGCCAGTCTGCGCGAGTGTGCGCGACTGTGCGCGACTGTGCGCGAGCTGGGGCGCTGCGCCCCGGCTTTGCTTCCTGCAGCTTAGGGACGCCAGCTCTCGCGTGCCAGGCTCGTCAGTCGGCCGGCCAGGCCAGCGCCTTGGGCCAGCTCATCGGTTCGGCCGGCGCCGCATCGGCCTGGTCGACGCCGCGCCACCACGGCGTGACGCTGTCGACCTGCGCCGGCTCCACCGCCTGTCCGAGCTGCGGCATCACCAGGTGCGCACCCTGGCGCGGCGCCAGCGACAGCAGCGTTTCGGCCGGCTCGTCCCAGGCGTGCATGGCCAGGCTGAAGGTGCCCCAGTGCACCGGCAGGAAGGCGCCGCCACCCAGCAAAGCCAGTGCTTCGAGCGCATGTTCCGGGCCGAGGTGGATATCACCCCAGGCCGGATGAAAGGCGCCGACTTCCAGCATCACCAGGTCGAAGGGGCCCAGGCGGTCGCGGATCTGGGTGTACTGATCGGTGAGGCCGGTGTCGCCGCTGAAGAAGACGCGGTGCCGCGGGCCGCGCACGACCAGCGACGACCACAGCGTGGCGTTGCGATCCTTGAGGCCGCGGCCGCTGAAATGCTGCGACGGCGCGGCGGTGACTTCGACCGCAGTGCCGGCCGTCTGGCCGAGCACGCGATGGCTCTGCCACCAGTCGAGCTCGGTGATGCGCTCGGCCGCCACGCCCCAGGCTTGCAGGTGCGCGCCCACGCCCAGGCTGGTGACGAAGGGCACGTCGGTCTTGGCCAGCAGGCGGATCGTGGGATGGCACAGATGGTCGTAGTGGTCGTGCGAGATCAGCACCGCGTCCACCGGCGGCATGTCGTGCAGGCTCACCGGCATGGGCTGGAATCGCTTGGGCCCGGCCAGCTGCGATGGCGACGCGCGCTGGCCCCACACCGGATCGGTGAGCAGCCGCACGCCGTCGACCTCCAGCAGCACCGTGCTGTGGCCGAGCCAGGTCGCGCGCAGTCCGGTGTCGGGCTTCTTCAGCCAGTGCTGCACCGGGTCGTGCACCGGCAGCGGGCCGGTAGGCACGCGGCGCGTGCCGCCGCAGAGAAAGTCGGCCAGCGACGGCATCTTCGCCGCCGGGTCGCGCAGGCCGGGCCGGATCGGCGCCAGGTTGCGAAAGCCCGTGCCCTGCCACTGCGGACTGTGCTGCATCCGTTCCAGGCGCAGGCCCTCTGCGCGACTGCCCATCGACTTCATGCGACTTCTCCCGGTGGATGTGACGACCGGCTCACAGCGTGGCCGCGATCTGGCGGAACAGCCGGCCCTCGGTCGCGCCGATGGTGGCCGAGTTGTACTGGCCCGCGGTGAACACCAGCGCCAGGTCCAGCGCCGGCACCACCGACAGCCGCTGGCCGCCGTTGCCCAGGGCGGCGATCGTCGGCAAGGCCTGGCCATCGTGTTGCAAGAGGCCGCACCACCACTGCCGGCTGTAGCCGCCCTGGCCCCCCGCAAGGGCAATGCGGGGCGCCAGCGTCGCCTGCACCCAGGCCTCGGGCACCAGGGGGCGGCCCTGCCAGCGGCCGCTGTCGAGCATCAGGCGGCCGAGCTTCAAGAGGTCGGCCGCTGACAGGCGCAGCCCGGCGTACGGCAAGGGCTTGCCCTGGGCGCCGCTGCGCCATTCCCAGCGCGTGATGCCCAGCGGCTCGAACAGATGTTCGCGCGCCAACTCGACCCAGGCACGGCCGCCCCGCCGCTGCAGCATCTCGGCCAGCAGCACGGTGCAGCCGCCGTTGTAGTTCCACACCGTGCCGGGTGTGTGCGCCACCTCGCGCTCCAGGATATAGCGCCAGGGCGCGGGGTCCGACCACAACCGCGTCTCGTCGTTGGCCGCCGTGCCGTAGGTGGTGACGGCTTCGGCCCAGGCCAGGCCGCTCGCCATGTCCAGCAGGTGCGCAACAGTGATGCGCTCGCGCGCGCCGTCGCGCAGCAGCGACAGCTCGGGGAAGAAGTCGAGCACCGGCGCGTCGATGCTGAACTCGCCGCGGCCCACGGCCTGGCCCACGAGCAGGCCGATCACGCTCTTGCTGATGCTGCGCATGTCGTGCAGCACGTCGGGGCCGAAGTCCACCTCGCGCGTCAACCAGTCGCCGATCGGCCGGTCGCGCGAGCGCCGGTGGTGCTGCAGCAGCAGCGCGCCGCGCTGCCACACCATCAGGCTGTGCAGGTCGGCATCGTCGGCGGCACGCTGGATCGCGCCGCTATCCAACGCGGCCCGGACGCTGCGGCCGGGCAGGCCCAGCGTGGCGGCGGCCAGGCCCGGCAGGATCTGCAGCAGTCGGCGCTTCTTCATGACCCCAGTCCTTGTTCAATCCGGCGCCGCAGCCCAGCGCCGCACGACGCCGCTCAGCACGTCCAGCGGTACCGAACCGGTCTTCAGCACCACGTCGTGAAAGTCCTTGAGCGAGAAGCGCCGGCCCATCGCCTGCTGCGCTTCGTCGCGCAGCGCCAGGATGTGCAGCATGCCCACCATGTAGGCCGTGGCCTGGCCGGGATTCGCGACATAACGCTCGACCTCGTGTGCCGGCAGGCCGTAGGCGATGGCCTGCTCGCGCGTCCAGCGTTTGGCGTGCAGCCCGGTGTCGACGACCAGCCGGCGGGCGCGGAAGAGCTGGCCGTCCAGCCCGCCGAGCAGCGCGTGCGGGTCGCCGTCGTACCAGCCGTGGTCCAGCGCCAGCCGCTCGGCGTACAGCGCCCAGCCTTCGCTGTGCGCGCTGCCGCCGCCGAAGACACGGCGCTGGCGCCAGCGCGGCAGGTCGGCCTGCTCCTGCTGCAGCGCGAGCTGGAAGTGGTGGCCCGGCACGGCCTCGTGCACGGCCAGGCTGCGCATGCGCAGCAGGTCGTAGTCCGGGCCCGGCAGCGGCGCCCAGAAGATGCCCGGGCGGCTGCCGTCGGGCGTGGGCGCGGTGTAGTGCGCGCTGGCCGTGCGCTCGGTCAGCGCCGGCACGCGGCGCACTTCTACCGGGGCGCGCGGCTGCAGGTTGAAGAGGTCCTGGGCGCGGCGCTGGGCGTCCTTCACTGCTGCGGCATAACGATTGATAAGCGTGGGCCGCGGGTCGGGCTCGGCCGGCGGCTGCAGTTCAGCGCGCAGCTTCTCCATGCGTTCCTGCACGCTGCCTTCGCGGCGGCCCAGGCCCTGCAGCACGCGGTCCATCTGGGCTTCGATGCGCGCCACCTCGCGCAGGCCCAGGGCGTGGATCTGCTCGGCGCCCATCGACGTCGTGGTGTAGTCGGCCAGCGCCTGCGCGTAGGCCTCGTCGCCCCGCGGCAGCCGCCACAGGCCAGCGTCGGCGGTGGTGCGCGGCTGCAGTTCGTTCAGCAGCGCCAGCACGCGCTGGTAGGCCGGGCGCACGCGGTCCTGCAGCAGCGCTGTCGCCTGCTCGATGGCGGCTTGCCGCTCGGCGGCGGGCAGCCCTTCGATGCGCGCGCTGCGCTGCGCCAGGCCGCTGACGATGTCGTTGCCGGCCGCGCCCTGGGCCAGCAAGGTCTGCACCTGGGTGCGCGCGCGCTCGAGGATGAAGCGCGGTGGCAGCAGGCCCTTGGCCGTGGCTTCGCGACAGCGCGCGATCGCCTCGTCCAGTCGCAGGTCGACCTGCGCCAGCCGCGACAGGAAGGGCGCCAGGTCGGATGCCTGGCGCAGCGGCTGGTTCTCGGCCAGCAGGCTGACGTAGCGCAGGTGCGGGCCGCCGAGCTGGTTGAAGATGAAGCTGTGATCCTCGAAGGGCAAACCGGCCAGCGTGCGCTGCAGCGACCAGCGCAGCGTGGCCGCGCCCACGCGCTCGTCCGCCGTCAGCGACGCCGGCGCGAAGCCCTCCAGCCGCGCCAGGCCGGCGCGCGCCAGCGCGCCGCGGCGTTCGCGCTGCGCCGGTGTGATCGGCGTCAGCTCGCGGTCGAAGGCCGCCTGCTCCGCGCCGCTGAAGTACTGCGCGAAGGTGGCCCGCTCGGCCGACAGGCGCACCCAGTCGGCGGCGAAGGACTCGCTCCAGTCGGCAAAGGCTGTGGCCGCGCCAGCGGCCGCAGTGCACGCCGCCAAGGCGCTGAAGACCAGCGCGCGCAGGCCGCGCCCACGCAACATCGACATCCCGTGACTCATGCTCGCAGCGCCCTCGCCGCCTGGTGGATGGCGGCACGCATGCGAGGATACTTGCTGCAGCGGCGCAGCTTGCCGGCCAGCGTCGATCTCGATCCAGGCCGCGCGCACGGCGTCGGTGACGCCTGCCTTGCAGGCCTTCGATGGGGGACACGGCCTGCGTGCCCACCGCCGCCGGCGGCCTGACGCAGCCGCGCACCGGCTGGCCGTCGAGCTGCACCGTGCAGGCGCCGCACAGCGCCTACTGCAGCGGGGTGTCGGCCGCGGACTGCACCGCGGTGGGCTTGCCATTGAGTTGGCGTGTCGCTGGGCTGTTGTCGCCGGGCTGTTGTCGCCGGTGTCGGGTTCTGCCAGCAGCAACGCAGTCTCGTGCAGCCTGGAGCCCAGCTCCTTGAGCGGGCGCATGGCGATGAGACGCTGCACGGCATCGGGCCCATGGACGCTGGAGCCTGCCGGCGTGCTCGGCGGCGGGTGCGGCGTGCGCGGCGGGTGCGGCGGGCCGGTGGGTCATGGAAGCGTCACGACAAAGCTGGCACCACGGTGGCGTGTCAAGGCCCGCCGCACCGCCCGGGCATGCCCGGCCCGGGCATGTCGACCCCGGTCTGCAGAACCCGGCACAAACGCGTACTCTTCACGCCCCGCGCGCTTGCGAGCCGCCCGCCCGTCTTTCGACCGACCCCGACCCATGCGCCTGCCGGGTCGCCCCAAAGGCGACTACCGCAGTGCGAAGCACAAAGGTACGCCAGTGAGCCAGCTTGAAGACCGCCTGAACCGACTGGGCGCCGCCCGCCTGCTGGGCATCCGCCGCGGCATCGAGAAAGAAAGCCTGCGCTCGCGGCCCAGCGGCAACCTGGCGCGCACGCCGCACCCGGCGGCGCTGGGCTCGCCCTTGACCCACGCCAGCATCACCACCGACTACAGCGAAAGCCAGCTCGAGCTGATCACGGGCGTGCACGCCGGCGTGCAGGACTGCCTGGACGAGCTGACGCGCATCCACCAGTTCACCTACCGCACCTTGGCCGGCCTGGGTGACGAGCAGCTGTGGGTCGGCAGCATGCCCTGCGGCCTGCCGCCCGACGAGAACATCCCCATCGGCAGCTATGGCAGCAGCAACATCGCACGCGCCAAGAGCGTCTACCGCATGGGCCTGGGTCACCGCTACGGGCGGCGCATGCAGACCATCTCGGGCATCCACTACAACTGGTCGCTGCCGGGCTTGAGCAACGACGAGCACTTCGCGCTCATCCGCAACTTCCGCCGCCACGCCTTCCTGCTGCTGACGCTGTTCGGCGCCAGCCCGGCGGTGTGCACGAGCTTCGTCGCCGGCCGCGAGCATCCCTTGCAGCCGCTGAGCGAGCACACGCTGTACCAGCCGCACGCCACCAGCCTGCGCATGGGGCGGCTGGGTTACCAAAGCGACGCCCAGGCCACGCTGGCCGTCAGCTACAACAGCCTGGAAAGCTATGCCGCGTCGCTGCACGAGGCGCTGACCCGGCCCTACCCGCCCTACGAGGCGATCGGCATCCGCAACCTCGGCGGCGAGTACAACCAGCTCGCCACCACGCTGCTGCAGATCGAGAACGAGTTCTACGGCACGATCCGGCCCAAGCGCGTGATCCGCCCCGGCGAGCGCCCGCTGCACGCGCTGCGCCAGCGCGGCGTCGAGTACATCGAGGTGCGCTGCATGGACCTCGACCCCTTCGTACCGGTGGGCATCGCGGCGCCGACGCTGCGCTTGCTCGACGTCTTCCTGCTGCACTGCCTGCTACACGACAGCCCGCCCGACACGCCCGAGGAGATCGCAGCGCTGGGCCGCAACCAGCACCGCACCGCGTCGCACGGTCGCGAGCCGGGGCTGAGGCTTGAGCGCAGCGGGCGCGAGGTGGTATTGGTCGAATGGGCGGCCGAGTTGTTGGAGCAGTGCAGCCCGCTCGCGGCGGCACTGGACGCCGCGCACGGCTGCAGCGACTACAGCACCGCACTGGCGGCCGCGCGGCAGGGCCTGGCCGACCTCGACAGCCTGCCGTCGGCGCGCGTGCTGGCGACCATGAAGAGCGACTTCGCCAACTCCTACACCGGCTTCATCCGCGCCCAATCGGCGCAGACGCGGCAGCACCTGATGGCGCTGCCCTGGGCCGCCGAGCAGCAAGGCGCCTTCGAGGCGCTGGCGCGCGAGTCGACCGAGAAGCGGCGCGCCATCGAGGCCGCCGACACGCTGGACTTCGAGACCTTCCGCCAGGCCTACCTGGCGCCGCAGCGGCTGCGGGTCTGAGCTGCACCGAGGCGATGACCGAGCCGCCCAAGCCCGGCGCCGGCCTGCGCCCGCGCCGGCGCATGATCGGCCGCGACGTGCACGAGTCGCACCGCGTGTCGACACCGCTGGAGCTGCTGTTCGACCTGACCTTCGTCGTGGCCATCGCGGCGGCGGCCTCGCAGCTGCACCACGCTGCGGCCGAGCAGCACCTGGCGCAGGGCCTGCTGGGCTTTGCCACCACCTTCTTCGCCATCTGGTGGGCCTGGATGACCTTCACCTGGTTCGCCAGCGCCTACGACACCGACGACGCGACCTACCGCGTGTTGACGATGGTCCAGATGGTCGGCGTGCTGGTGCTGGCCGCTGGCGTGCCCAAGGCCGCCCAGGGCGACTTCACCACCGTCACCATGGGCTACCTCGTGATGCGCATCGGCTTGGTGGCGCTGTGGCTGCGCGCCGCCCGCGAACACCCCGAGCGCAGGCGCACCTGCCAGCGCTACGCGCTGGGCATCCTCGTCATGCAGGCGCTGTGGGTGGCGCGCCTGGCGCTGCCGGCCCCACTGTTGCTGCCGTCGTTCGTCGTGCTGGCGCTGGCGAAGTTCGCGATTCCGATCTGGGCCGCCCGGGCCGGCCACACGCCCTGGCACGCCCACCACATCGCCGAGCGCTACGGCCTGTTCACGATCATCGTGCTCGGTGAATGCGTGCTGGGCGCGAGCAACGCGGTGTCGGGAGTGATCGAGTCCACCGGCTGGTCCTTCGACGTCGTGCTCGTCGGCTTCGGCTCGGCGAGCCTGATCATGGCCTTGTGGTGGGTCTACTTTCTGGTGCCCTCGGGCCAGGCCCTGCACGAGCACCGGGAGCGCGCCTTCCGCTGGGGCTACGGGCATGCCATCGCCTTTGCTTCGCTGGCGGCGCTGGGCGCGCTGCTCGAGGTCGTGGCCGATCAGCTCAAGGCGGCGGCCCACACCCCT
>JANMVM010000377.1:0-15058 GCA_031392695.1 Rubrivivax sp. | reverse complement strand
GAAGCCCGGCTCATGCCCGCCATGCCGCGCACGCCCTCGGGCGGGTAGCGCGTGGAGGCCACCGCCTGGCGCGCTTCGTCGGCGTTCTGGATGAACGGGAAGAGCAGCGAATGCGCACCCGCGTCGAGCACGCGCTTGACGTTGACGGTGTCGTTCCAGGGCACGCGCACCAGCGGCACCATGGGCGTGTTGCCCACCGCCTGCAGCAGGTGCACGAGGTCCATCAGGTCCAGCGGCGTGTGCTCCATGTCGAGCACCGCCCAGTCGAAGCCGGCGCTGCCGATGGCCTCGGCCACGATCGGGCTGGCGGACATGACCCAGGTGCCGATCGGCACCTGGCGCTCGCGCGCGGCCAGCAGCGCTTGGAACGGGTTCATCGGCGGCCCCCTTGGCTTCAGTAGATGACCGGCTCGGGCGTGGCCGGGCCGCTTTGCAGGAAGTCGAGATCGCAGCCCTCGTGGGCCTGCGTCACGTGCTGCTGGTAGAGCTGCGTCCAGCCGCGTCCGTAGGGCTGCACCGGCGCTTGCCAGGCGCTACGGCGACGCGCCAGTTCGGCATCGCTGACGTCCATGCGGATGCTGCGCGCGGCGACGTCGACCTCGATCAAGTCGCCAGTCTGCACCAGCGCCAGCGGGCCGCCGACAGCGCTTTCGGGGCTGACGTGCAGGATGCAGCTGCCGTAGTGGGTGCCGCTCATGCGCGCATCCGAGATGCGCAGCATGTCGCGCACGCCGCGCTGCAGCAGCTTCTTCGGGATCGGCAAGCCGCCCCATTCCGGCATGCCCGGCGCGCCCACCGGGCCGGCGTTGCGCAGCACGAGCACGGTGTCCTCGTCGACATCGAGTTCGGGGTCGGCCAGCGCCGCCTGCATCTGCGGCTGGCTGTCGAAGACGAGGGCGCGGCCGCGGTGCTGCAGCAGGCGCGGCGTGGCGGCGCTGGGCTTGATGACGGCACCCATCGGGGCCAGGTTGCCGGTGAGCACGGCCAGCGCGCTCGCGCTCACGGGCCGGATGAGCGGCCGGATGACATCGTCGTCGACGACCTCGTGGCCTGCGATCTGCGCACCCAGCGTGCCCCCGGTGACGGTGATCTCGCCCAGCGACAGTTCGCCGCGCAGCCGGTTCATCAGCGCGGGCAGCCCGCCGGCGAAGTAGAAGTCCTCCATCAGGCGGTCACCGCTCGGAAAGAGGTTGGCCAGCACCGGCACGCGCCGCGCCACCGCGTCGAGGTCGGCCAGCGTCAGCGCCACGCCGGCGCGCCGGGCCAGCGCGATGATGTGCACCGCGGCATTGGTGCTGCCGCCCAGCGCCATCTGCACCACCACGGCGTTGAGGAAGGCACCGCGCGTGAGGATGCGCTGCGGCGTCAGGTCTTCGGCAATCATGGCCACGATGCGCTCGCCGCAATCGGCGGCCATGCGCGGATGTGCCGCGTCCATGGCCGGGATGCTGGTGCTGCCGGGCAGCGCCAGTCCCAGCGCCTCGGCCATCGCAGTCATGGTGCTGGCGGTGCCCATGGTGTTGCAGGTGCCCGGGCTGCGCGTCATGCGGGCTTCGAGCTTGATCCAGTCGGCGTCGTCGATGCGGCCGGCCTGGTACTCGTCCCAGAACACGCGCGTGTGGGTGCCGGCGCCGACCGTCTTGCCCTGGTGGCGGTCATTCAGCATCGGGCCGGCGGGGCAGAACAGCGCCGGCAGGCCCATGCTGATGGCGCCCATCAAAAGGCCCGGCGTGGTCTTGTCACAGCCGCCCAGCAGCACCGCGCCGTCGATCGGCAGGCTGCGCAGCAGTTCTTCGACTTCCATCGCCAGGAAGTTGCGGTAGAGCATGGTGGTGGGCTTGACCATCACCTCCCCGAGGCTCATGGCAGGCAACTCGAAGGGCATGCCACCGGCCAGCAGCACGCCGCGCTTGATGGCTTCGGCGCGCTCGCGCAGGTGGGCGTGGCAGGGCGAGAGGTCGCTCCAGGTGTTGATGATGGCCACGATCGGCCGCCCCAGCACGTCGTCACGCCGCAATCCCATCTGCTGCATGCGTTGGCGGTGGGCGAAACCGCGCATGTCATTGGCGGCGAACCAGCGGCGGCTGCGGAGCTCGGCAAGGGAACGCGTCATGCGGTGGACGGCTGGATTTGTTACCGCTAACATTAGGTCCAGCCCCCAGCAGCGTCCATTGTGACTAACCCGGTGCCTTCGTCCAAGTCCATCCCCGCCGCACCTGCCCGCCTCGCCCGCCTCGCCCGCCGCGGCCATGGGCGCATGACCCTGCAGGACGTGGCGGCGGCCGCCGGCGTCACGTCGATCACGGTGTCGCGCTTCCTGCGCGAGCCGGCGGTCGTGGCGCCGGCCACGGCCGAGCGCATCCGCAGTGCACTCGCACAGACCGGCTACGTGCCCAACAAGCAGGCCGGGCTGCTGGCCAGCGGCGTGAGCAACATCGTGGCGGCACTGCTGCCCAACCTGGCGAACTCGATCTTTGCCGAAACCGCGCAGGGGCTGAGCGACGGCCTGCAGGCTGCCGGCTTCGAGCTGCTGCTGGCCAGCACCGGCTATTCGCTCGAACGCGAGGAGCAGCAGTTGCGCGCGCTGCTGGGCTGGCACCCGGCGGCGGTGGTCGTCACCGGCCGCCGGCACTCGGCCGGCGCGCTGCAGTTGCTGGCGCAAGCCAAGGCCGCGGGCACGCCGGTGATCGAGATCTGGGACCACCACCCGCCCGAGCCCGGCGCGCGTCGCACCACCTTCACCCAGATCGGCTTCAACCACGACCAGGTCGGCCGCGCCATGGCCCAGCACCTGCTGGCCGCCGGCCACCGCAAGCTGGCCTATGTCGACAGCGGCGTGGCCGAGGATTACCGCGCCCATGAGCGCGGCCTGGCCTTTGCCACCGCGGCGCGCGCGGCCGGTGCACGCGTCACTGTCTGCGTGGCCCCCGCCGGTGACGCCTTCGACGCCGGCCGTCATGTGCTGGGCGAACTGCTGCGCCCGGGCGCCGCCGCAGTCACCGCCGCGGCCTTCGCCAACGACCACCTGGCCAGCGGTGCGCTGCTGGAAGCGGCGCGGCGCAAGGTGGCGGTGCCGGGGCGCCTGGCGCTGCTGGGCTTTGGCGACTTCGCGATCGCGCGCCAGCTCAGCCCGGCGCTGAGCAGCGTGCAGCTGCCGCGCCATGCCATCGGCGCCGAGACCGCCAAGTCGCTGCTCGACGCCTTGAAGCACGGCAAGCCCGCGCTGTCGGTGGCCTTGCCGTGGACGCTGGCGCAACGCGGCAGCAGTGCCGGCCCGCACTCAGGCCCTGGCTGAACGGCCCACCCGCGGCGCCGGGCCGCTGGACTCACGCACCACCAGTTCGACTTCGACCTCGGTGGCCGCTTGCACGGGCGATCCCTCGAGCGCGCAGATGATGCGCTCGGCCACCGTGCGCCACAGCTGCTGCGTGGGCACATGCAGCGTGGTCAGGGCGGGCTGGATGTGGCGCGCCATCTCCAGGTCGTCGAAGCCGATGATCGACAGCGCCTCGGGCACGGTGATGCCCAGCTTGCGCGCTTCGAGCAGCGCGCCGAAGGCCAGCACGTCGTTGCCGCAGACGATGGCCGTCGGCGCGGGGCGGGTGGCCATCAGCAGGCGAAAACCTTCACGCGCTTCGGCCAGGCCGTACGGGCGCTCGACCAGATGCTGCGGCGCCAGGGTCAGGCCGCCCTTCTTCAGCGCCTGCTTCACGCCGGCGATGCGCGCCGCCGCGCGGTCGTTGTGAAGCGAGATGCCGCCCAGCATCGCCACCCGCCGATGCCCCAGGTCGAGCAGGTAGCGCACCGCCTGGCCGATGGCACGGGCGTTGTCGTAACCCACGCACACCAGCCCCGGCGGCGGTGGAAACGTCATCGCGTGCACGGTGGGCAGCTGGCGCTGCGACAGCACCTGCAGCAGCTCAGGGCTCTGGCCCATGCCGCACAGCACCAGCGCATCGGCGCCGCGCGTCATCAGGTTCATCGCCTGGCGTGCCTCGGTTTCGAGGTCGTAGTTGCTGGTGGCGATCAGCAGCTGCAGGCCGGCCTCGGCCAGGCGCTGCTGCAGCGCATCGATGGCCTTGGCGAAGATAGCGTTGTCGATGGTCGGGAACACCGCGCCCACGGTGCCGCTGCGTTGCAACTTGAGAGCTCTGGCGCCGGCATGCGGCACGTAGCCCAGTGCCCGCACGCTGTGCAGCACACGCGTGCGCAGTGCCTCGCGCACCGAGTCAGGCTTGTTCAGCACGCGCGACACCGTGGCGGTGGAGACATCGGCGGCACGTGCCACATCCTCGATGTTGGGCAGGGCAGAGTCCTTGGGCCGCATGCCCGGAATGTAAGCGGTTTCTAAAACAGGGGTGGTACGAATGCCGGCATCGAATGCCGATTCACAAGGGAAATCCCCAGCGGCGCGCCCTTGACCCGCGGAGGTCGACGCTCGATCATCGCCAAATCTTGAAATCGATTACATCCATGGGCTGCGTGGCCGGTCGGCACTGACCCACCAAGCGCTGAAGCCGCCCGAGCCATGAAACGTCCTCCAGCCGCCCGCCACTTCGCCAGCCAGGCCGCGTCCGCCCTGGCGGCGCTGCTGGCCGTGCTGCTGCTGTGGCACCTGCTGACGGCGGTGTGGGGCGTGATCTCGCCGGCCCGCTTTCCGATGCCGCTGGAAGTGGCCGGCGCAGCGCGCCAGATCGCCGTCGAGGGCTACAGCAACGGCCGCCTGCACCAGCACGTGCTGACCAGCGTGCTGCTGGTGACGATGGGCTTTGCCGTCGCCGCATCCATCGGCGTCGCGCTCGGCCTGGCGATGGGCGCCAGCCGCACCGTCGAGGCGCTGGTCAACCCGGTGTTCCTGCTGCTGCGGCCGATCCCGCCGCTGGCCTGGATCCCGCTGGCCATCGTCTGGCTGGGCCTCGGTAACTCGGCCAAGATGATGGTCATCTTCTTCGCCGCCTTCGTGCCTTCGGTCATCAACAGCTACGCCGGCGTGCGGCAGATCGACAAGCCCATCTTCGAAGCCGCCGCCATGCTCGGTGTCAAGGGCTGGCGCCATTGGCGCGAGGTGCTGATCCCGGGCGCGCTGCCGAGCATCTTCACCGGCCTGCGGCTGTCGCTGCAGGCTTCGTGGACGACGCTGGTGGCGGCAGAACTGGTCGGCGCCGTGGTGGGGCTCGGACAGATCCTCAACCAGGCAGCGCAGGACATCTACCCGGCGATGATCCTGGTGGGCATGATCAGCGTCGCACTGTGCGGCTGGCTGATGACGTTGGGCCTGGGCTGGCTGGAGCGGCGCGCGATGCCGTGGCAGGCGCACTGATGTTGCAGCCCCGCCTGCCGGCTGCACGCCATGCCACGCTCACCGCGCTGGGCGCGGCGGCCTTCCTGCTGGTCTGGTCGGCGGCGGCGCTGTCGGGCATGACCTCGCGCAACTTTTTGCCCGCGCCCTGGGACGTCGTGCAGCGCTTCGCCCAACTGGTGGTCGAGCCCTTTGCCGGCTTCACGCTGGGGCAGCACCTGCTGTCGAGCTTCCAGCGCTTTGCCGCCGGCTTCGCGCTGGCGGTGGTGGTGGGCATCCCGCTGGGTCTGCTGATGGCCTGGTTCAAATGGGTCGACCGCATCGTCTCGCCGGCCTTCGACGCGGTGCGCTTCGTCGCGCCGATTGCCTGGGTGCCGTTTGCTGCGCTGTGGTTCGGCACCGGCATCGGCGGGCCGGTGCTGATCATCTTCATGGGCGCCTTCCCGCCGGTGTTGATCAACACCCACCGCGGTGCCAGGCAGGTCGACCGCAAGTACATCGAAGCGGCGCAGATGCTCGGCGCCGGCCACCTGCGCGCCATGACGCAGGTGCTGCTGCCGGCCGCCGTGCCGTCCATCGTCGCCGGGCTGCGCATCTCCGCCGGCCTGGGCTGGCAGTCGCTGGTCGGCGCCGAACTCATCGTCGCTTCCAGCGGTGTCGGCTACCTGATGGTCAAGGGCCAGGCCTCGGTGTCCACCGCCACCGTGATGAGCGGCATGGTCGCCATCGGTGCCGTCGGCGTGCTCATCGACATCGCGCTGCGCCGGCTGCAGACCTTCATCGAGACGCGCCGCGGCCTCTGACGCGACGTCCCGCAACCATTGACGAGGAATACTCCCTTGGCCACCATCACCTTCAGCGGCGTGGAACGCGTGTTCCACCAGAACGGCCAGGCCTTCGTGGCGCTGAAGGACGTCAACCTGGAAGTGCAGGACCGCGAATTCGTCGCCATCGTCGGCCCCTCGGGCTGCGGCAAGACGACCTGCATGCGCATGGCCGCCGGGCTGGAGCACCCCACCGGCGGCAGCGTCAGCGTCGACCGCGAGTTGGTCACCGCGCCGGGGCCCGACCGCGCGGTGGTGTTCCAGGCCTTCGCGCTGTTTCCCTGGAAGACGGTGTGGGACAACGTCGAGTTCGGCCTCATCTCGCTGGGCGTGGACGCGGCAGAGCGCAAGCGCCGCATCGAGCACTACATCGAGCTCATGGGCCTGGCCGGCTACGAACGCGCCTACCCGCACCAGCTCTCGGGCGGCATGCAGCAGCGGGTGGCCATCGCCCGCGCCTACGTGCTGGACCCCAAGGTGCTGCTGATGGACGAACCCTTCGGCGCGCTGGATGCGCAGACCCGCGTCGTGATGCAGGAAGAACTGGTGCGCCTGGCGCGCCGCCACCCGCGCACCGTGCTCTTCATCACCCACGCCGTGGAAGAGGCCGTCTACCTGGCCGACCGCATCGTCGTCATGACGGGCCGGCCGGGGACGATCCGCGAAATCATCGACGTCAAGAGCATCCGCACGGCCGAGAACTGGGACCAGCACGCCCGCATCGAGGACGTGATGGACCAGCCCAGTTTCGTGCACCTGCGCTCGCATGTGTGGAAGTTGCTGCGCGGCGCGCACGGCAGCGCCGACGTGCATTGATGCCGTCCCCATCCCTTCCCCGCCCACCGACACAAGACTCACCCGGAGACCGACCATGAAGACACTCAAGCTCACCCTGGCCGCCCTGGCCACCACGCTGATCGCCGCGCCGGGCGCACGCGCCCAGGCCCTCGAAGAGATCAAGGTCAGCTACCAGCCAGCGCTGTACTGGGCCCTGCCCTTCTTCGTCGCGACCGAGAAGAACTGGTGGGCCGAGGTCGGCCTCAAGCCCGTGTTCAGCACCTTCCCGGCCGGCGTGCCGCAGATCGCCGCCGTGGCCAGCAAGAGCTGGGACGTCGGCGGCACGGGTTCGGTGCCCGCGGTGCTGGGACACGTGCGCTTCGGCATCAAGACCATCGGCCTGACCAACGACGAATCGGCCGGCAACGCCTTGCTGGTGCGCAAGGAAGTGGCCGACAAGATCGCCAAGGACCCGGGCAGCATCAAGGGCCAGACGATCCTGCTCACCGCCAACAGCACCGGCGACTACGCCGTGCAGTCGTGCCTGAAGAAGTGGGGCATCGCCAAGAGCGACGTCGTGATCAAGAACATGGGCCAGGCCGAGATCATCTCGGCGGTGTCGTCCAACAACGCCGATCTGGCGGGCCTGTGGGCGCCCAACATCTACACGCTGGAAGAAAAGGCCGGCGCCAAGGTGCTGTGCTCGGGCAAGGAGGGTGGCGTAGTGGTGCCCGGCGCATTGATCGCTCGCGGGGAGTACGCGGAGCAGAACCCGCAGAACGTGGCCAAGTTCCTGGCCGTCTACCTGCGCGCCTGGAGCTGGATGAACGCCAACAAGCCGGCAGCCATCGAGATGATGAAGAAGTTCTACGCCCAAGGCGGCGTGAGCATCAGCGATGCTTCGATGAAGAAGGAATTCGACACCCGGCCCACCTTCAACCTGGCGCAGCAACTGGCGCGCATGGACCGCACACGCGGCAACTCCGACGTGGACAGCTGGTTCAGCCAGATCGCCATCTTCATGCGCGGTACGGGTGCCATTCAAAGCGTGCCCGCCTCTGGCGACTTCCTCACCGACAGCTACATGAAGCGCGTGCAGGCCGACTCCAAGTTGCGCGAATTCGCCAACAACAGCAAGTAAACCCGACCCCCAGGAATTGAGCGAGATTGACCATGCCCATCACCTACCGCAAGCGGGCGAGCAAGTCGCCCGAGACCGAAACCGCCACGGCCCAGGCGGTGGTGACGGACATGCTGGCCCGGATCAGCACCCAGGGTGAAGCCGCCGTGCGCGACTACGCCCGCCAGCTCGACCAATGGGACGGCGAGATCGTGCTCAGCGCCGCCGAGATCGCCGCCCGCGCAGCCGAGGTGCCTGCGCAAGTGCGGCGCGACATCGACTTCGCCATCGACCAGGTCAGCGCCTTCGCGCATGCGCAGCGCGAATCGATGCGCGAGTTCTCGGTCGGCTTGCATCCGGGCGTGACCGCCGGCCAGCGCGTGCTGCCGGTCAATGTTGCCGGCTGCTATGCGCCGGCGGGCCGCTACGCGCACATCGCCTCGGCCTACATGGGTGTGGCCACCGCCAGGGCGGCGGGCGTGAAGACCATCATCGCCTGCTCCGGGCCTTTCCGCGGCGGGCCGATGCACCCCTACCTGCTCTACGCCTTTCAGCGCGCAGGCGCCGACGTGATCATGACCCTGGGCGGCGTGCAGGCCATCGCCGCCATGGCCTACGGCCTGTTCACCGGCCAGCCGGCCGACGTGATCGTCGGCCCGGGCAACAAGTTCGTTGCCGAGGCCAAGCGCGCCCTGTTCGGCAAGGTCGGCATCGACGTCTTCGCCGGCCCGTCCGAGGTGGCGGTGATCGCCGACGACAGCGCCGACCCCGAGATCGTTGCCAGCGACCTCGTTGGCCAGGCCGAACACGGCCACGAGTCGCCGGCCTGGCTCTTCACCACCTGCCAGCCACTGGCCGAAGCCGTGATGCAGCGCGTGCCAGGGCTGATTGCCGCGCTGCCGCCCACGGCGCGCGACGCAGCCGGCTGCGCCTGGCGCGACTACGGCGAGGTCATGCTGTGCGACACGCGCGAGGAAGTGGCCGCGCTGTCGGACCGTTACGCCAGCGAGCACCTGGAGGTGCACGCGCGCGACCTGGACTGGTGGCTGGCGAGGCTCACCTGCTACGGCTCGCTGTTCCTGGGCGAGGAGACCACCGTGGCCTACGGCGACAAGGCCAGCGGCCCCAACCACGTGCTGCCCACCAAGGGCGCGGCGCGCTACTCGGGCGGCCTGTCGGTGCACAAGTTCATGAAGACGCTGACGTGGCAGCGCATGACGCGCGAGGCCGCGCGCGACATCGGCGAGGTCACGGCGCGCATCTCGCGCCTGGAGGGCATGGAAGCCCATGCGCGCACGGCGGACGACCGCCTGGCCAAGTACTACCCGGGGCAGTCCTTCGAACTCGGCGACCCGGTGACGGTGTGAGCCAGTGCCGATGAAGCTGGCCTCGCTGTTCGACCTCAGCGGCCGCCGCGCGCTGGTCACCGGTGGCAATTCCGGCATCGGCGAAGCGATGGCGCGCGCCCTCGGCCTGGCCGGCGCGCGCGTGCTGCTCGCGGCGCGGCGCGAAGCGGAACTCGCGTCAGCCGCCACGCGACTGGCGGCCGACGGCATCGATGCGCAGTGGCTGGCCGCCGACCTGACACAGGTCAGCGCCCTGCAGGCGGCGGCGCACACCGCCGAACAGCGCCTGGGCGGCGTCGACATCCTGGTCAATGCGGCCGGCGTCAACCTGCGCCAGCCCTTCGGCGAAGTCACGCCCGAAGCCTGGCAGACGCAGATCGCGCTGCACCTCACGGCGCCCTTTTTCCTGACGCAGGCGCTGGCCCCGGGCATGGCCGCCCGCGGCTGGGGCCGCATCCTGAACATCGCGTCGCTGCAGAGCTGGCGCGCCTTCCCCAACAGCGCGCCCTACGGCGCCGGCAAGGGCGGCGTGGTGCAACTCACGCGCGCCATCGCGCAGGCGTGGTCGGCCCAGGGCGTCACCTGCAACGCCATCGGTCCGGGCTTCTTCCCGACGCCCTTGACGGCGGCCGTGTTCGACAACCCCGAACTCGCTGCGCGCAACGCCGCGCAGACCTGCGCCGGCCGCAACGGCAGCTTGCAGGACTTGTACGGGGCCACGGTGTTCCTGGCCAGCGAGGCCTCGGCCTACGTCACGGGGCAGACGCTGATGGTGGACGGCGGTTTCACCGCCAAATGATGAAGCCCCCAAGCTCGCTTTCGCTCGCTACCCCCCGCGGGGGCCGTCCGCCAGCGGCCCGGCAGAGCCGGTTCCGCAGCGGGAAGCTTGGTTGGTCATGATTCCGCCTCCGCTCGACGCCTTCTGGATGCCCTTCACGCCCAACCGGCAGTTCAAGTCCGAGCCGCGGCTGGTGGTGTCCGCCCAGGGCCTGAGCTACCGCACCGCCGACGGGCGCGAGATCCTGGACGGCACGTCCGGCCTGTGGTGCGTGGGCGCCGGCCACGGCCACCCCCGGATCGCTGCGGCGATGAAGCGGCAGATCGACACGCTGGACTTCGCGTCCAACTTCCAGGTCGGCCACCCCGGCGCCTTTGCCCTGGCCGAACGCATTGCCGCGCTGGCGCCCCCCGGCATGGACCGCGTGTTCCTGGTCAACAGCGGGTCCGAAGCCTGCGACACCGCAATGAAGATCGCACTGGCCCATGCGTGGGCGCGCGGCGAAGGCCAGCGCCAACTGTTCATCGGCCGCGAGCGCGGCTTCCACGGCGTGGGCTTCGGCGGCATCTCGGTGGGCGGCATGGTCAACAACCGCCGCGCCTTCGGCAGCGCCCTGTTGCGCGCCGACCACCTGCGCGCCACCTGGGACGCGGCCTGGAACGGCACGCCGCAGGCCTTCGTGCGCGGCCAGCCCAGCATCGGCGCCGAGCTGGCCGACGAGCTGGAGACGCGCATCATCGCGCTGCACGACGCGTCCAACATCGCCGCCGTCATCGTCGAGCCTTTTGCCGGCAGCACCGGCGTGCTGGTGCCGCCGCTGGGCTATCTGCAGCGGCTGCGCGAGATCTGCACGCGTCACGGGCTGCTGCTGATCTTCGACGAGGTCATCACCGGCTTCGGCCGCCTGGGCTCGATGTTTGCCGCGCAGGCGCTGGGCGTGGTGCCCGACATGATCCTGTTCGCCAAGACGGTGAGCAACGGCGCTGCGCCGCTGGGCGGCGTGATCGTCAGCCGCGCCATCCACGACACGCTGATGCACGGCCCGGGGCATCTTTCGGAGCTGATGCACGGCTACACCTGCTCGGGCCACCCGCTGGCCTGCGCTGCCGCGCTGGCCATGCTGGACGTGCTGGAAGAAGAAGCCCTGCCGCAGCGCGTGCGCGAGCTCAGCCCGCACTTCGAGAAAGCGGTGCATTCGCTGGCCGACGCACCCGGCGTGGTCAGCATCCGCAACATCGGGCTGGCCGCCGGCATCGAGCTCGCGGCCACGCCCGGTGCGCCCGGCCAACGCGGCAACGCGACCCAGGCCGCCGCCTTCGACCGCGGCTTGCTGACGCGCGCGCCAGGCGACACGCTGGTGCTGGCGCCACCCTTCACCAGCGCGGCCCGCGACATCGACCGCATGGTGGACCTGCTGTGCGCGGCCATCCACGACACCCACGGAGACCAGAAATGAGGACCCCAAGCTCACTTCGTTCGCTGCCTGCCGCCAGAGTCGGCAGGCCCCCGGGGGGCGCGCCAGTGCCTACAGGCGGCCAGGCGGCACTGACATGAAAGCCCTCGTCTACACCCAGCCCGGTGAACTGCAACTGCAGGACAGGCCGATGCCCGAATTGCTACCCGGCGAGGTGGTGCTGAAAATCGAGGCCGTCGGCATCTGCGGCTCCGACATGCACGCCTGGCACGGCCACGACCCGCGCCGCCAACCCGGCCTGGTGCTGGGCCACGAATTCGTCGGCGCCATCGCGCAGTCCGCAGCGCGCGGCTTCGAGCCGGGCACGCGCTGGACCGG
This sequence comes from Rubrivivax sp., assembly GCA_031392695.1. Lineage (GTDB taxonomy): Bacteria > Pseudomonadota > Gammaproteobacteria > Burkholderiales > Burkholderiaceae_C > Rubrivivax. The sequence continues at coordinate 3,122 of JANMVM010000377.1, read as the reverse complement.
CAACCCCTTGATCACCTGCGGCTTGTGCGAGTACTGCGTGCAGGGCCGCAACAACCTGTGCAGCCACCGCACGATGGTGGGCATGACGCGGCCCGGGGCCTATGCCGAGTACATGAGCATCCCCGCTGCCAGCCTGATCGCAATGCCGCAGGACATGCCCGCCGCGGCCGCCGCGCTGACCGAACCGGCGGCCACCGCCTGGCATGCCATCAACCTGTCGATGCGCGCGCTGGTGCGGCCGTTGCACGAATGCCGCGTGCTGGTCATCGGCGGCGGCGCCATCGGCATGCTGGCGGCCCTGTTGCTCCGGCACCTGGGCGTGCGGCACCTGACGGTGACCGAACTCAACCCGCTGCGCCGCCAGACGCTGCAAGCCGCGGTCGGCTGCGAAGCCCTGGACCCGCGCCAGCAGCCGCTGGCCGAATCCGGCTTCGACTACGTGATGGACGCGGTGGGCAGCAAGGTCACGCGCCAGCAGGCCTTTGTCAGCATCAAGCCCGGCGGCGTTGTCATGCACATCGGGCTGCAGGACTGGGCCAGCGAGATCGACATGCGCAAGCTCACGCTGGCCGAGATCACGCTGCTGGGCACCTACACCTACACCACCGCCGACCTGCGCGCCACGGTGGGCGCGCTGCACCGCGGCGTGTTCGGCGACCTGGCCTGGGTGGAAGAACGCACGCTGGCGCAAGGGCCGCAGGCCTTTGTCGACCTCGACCTTGGCAAGAGCGCGTCGGCCAAGATCGTGCTCAGGCCCTGAAGCCGGTGCGATCGGCACCCATCACACCCATGATCCCCACCCAGGAGGCCCCCATGGTCCGCTTTCTGTCGCAGTTGCTCTTGGCCCTGCTGGCCTGCACCCCCGTGTGGGCGCAACCGGCCTTCCCCTCCAAGCCGGTGACCCTGGTGGTGCCGTTCCCGGCCGGCGGTGCGCTGGACATCGTGGCGCGCGCGCTCGCCGAAGAGATGCGCAAACACCTGGGCCAGCCGGTGGTGGTGGACAACCGCGCCGGGGCCGGTGGCACGCTGGGCACTGCCGTCGTCGCGCGCGCGGCACCCGACGGTCACACCATCCTGCTCGGCTCGGTGGCCACGCACGCCATCGCCCCCGGCCTGTACCGCAACCTGGCCTACGACGCGCGGAAGGACTTCGCGCCCATCATGCAGGTGACCTCGTAGCCGCTGCTGGTGGCCAGTTCCGCCAGGCTCAATGTCTCGACCCTGCCCGAATTGATTGCCACCGTGAAGGCGCAGCCGGGCAAGCTGAACTACGGCTCCACCGGCAACGGCACCGCCGTGCACCTGGCCGGTGAAGTGCTGAAATCCACCGCCGGCCTGGACGCCGTGCACGTGCCCTACAAGGGCGGCCCGGAAGCAGTCAACGCCCTCATCACCGGCGAGACCGCCTTCATGATCGTCAACGTGGAGCTCGTGCTGCCGCAGCTACGCGGCGGCAAGGCCCGCGCCCTGGCCGTCACCGGCAGCCGCCGCACCGCGGCCCTGCCCGATGTGCCGACGCTGCGCGAGGCCGGCATCGCCGGCACCGAGGTCACGACCTGGTTCGGCCTGTTCGCGCCCGCAGGCACGCCCAAGGCCGCCGTCGATCGGCTGCAGCGCGATGCGGCCACGGCGCTGCGGGCCGCGTCCGAACGCTTCGCCGCGCAGGGCGACGAAGCCGTGGGTTCGACGCCGGAGCAGTTTGCCGCCTTCGTGCGCGCCGAGCACGCCAAGTGGGGCAAAGTCATCAAGGACTTCGGCGTCAAGATCGAGTGATGCGCTTGCTGCCGATTCAGTGCCATCAGGGTCACGACAAGGAACCAACGTGAAGAGTCCGAACATCCTGTTCATCATGGCCGACCAGCTGGCGGCCAGCGCACTGGCCGCCTACGGCCACAAGCTCGTGAAGACACTGCACCTCGACCGCCTGGCGGCGCGCGGCACGGTGTTCGACAACGCCTACTCCCCAACCCGATCTGCGCTTCGTCGCGCTTTGCGATGTTGTCGGGGCAGCGCTCTTCGCGCATCGGCGCCTTCGACAATGCGGCCGAGTTGCCGGCCTCGGTGCCGACCTTCGCGCACTACCTGCGCTCGCTCGGGCATCACACCTGCCTGTCGGGCAAGATGCACTTCGTCGGCCCCGACCAGCTGCACGGCTTCGAGGACCGCGTGACGACCGACATCTACCCTTCCGACTTCGGCTGGACGGCCGACTGGGAACGCAAGATCGAACCCTACGCACCGAGCCAGATGAGCATGCGCGGCATCGTCGAATCGGGCCTTTGCGTGCGCTCGCTGCAGATGGACTGCGACGACGAGGTCGCCCACCAGTCGGTGCAGTGGCTGTATGACCATGCCAGGCGGGCGCAGGACGATCCCTTCCTGCTGGTGTCGTCGTTCACCCATCCGCACAACCCCTTCACGATCTCGCGCGAGTACTGGGACTTGTACGAGCACGCGCAGATCGAGATGCCCGCGGCGCCCTTCATTGCCTACGCAGAGCGCGACCCCTGGAGCCAGCGCTACTACAAGCTGATCCGCCAGGACGAGCACCGCGTGACGGACGCCATGATCCTGTCGGCGCGCCACGCCTACTACGGCATGGTCAGCTACATCGACCACAAGATCGGCCTGCTGCTCGATGCCCTGGAGCAGACCGGCGCAGCGGACAACACCGTCATCGTGTTCACCGCCGACCACGGCGAGATGCTGGGCGAGCGCGGCATGTGGTTCAAGTTCAACCCCTTCGAGCAGTCGATCAAGGTGCCGCTCATCATCCAGGCCCCGGGTGCCCGAAGCGGGCAGCGCGTCGGCGCCAACTGTTCTTTGGTGGACCTGCTGCCGACGCTGCTCGATCTTGCGACGGATGGCGCCCCGCCTGCGCTGGCCGACGCCTGCGATGGCCACAGCCTGGGCGCGCTTCTGCACGGCAGCGACCCGTCCTGGGTGGACGAGGCCTTGATCGAGTTCACCGGCGAAGGCGTTCACGCCCCCGCATTGATCCTGAGGCAAGGCCAGCACAAGTACGTGCACTGCGAAGGCGACCCGGGCATGCTGTTCAACCTGCACGACGACCCGGCCGAACTGCGCAACCTGTGCCTGGAGCCGGCGTTCAAGGCGGTGGC
>JANMVM010000360.1:0-6315 GCA_031392695.1 Rubrivivax sp. | reverse complement strand
CTGGCCGTGCTGCGCCAGCCCGGCGCCAACACCGTGCGCGTGGTGGACTCGGTGCGTGAGGCCCTGCCTGCGCTCAAGAGCCAGATGCCGCAATCGATCAACCTCACGCCGGTCAACGACCGCTCGGTGTCGGTTCGTGATGCGCTGCACGACGTCACGCTCACGCTGGCCGGCACGGTGGCGCTGGTGATCCTGGTCATCTTCCTGTTCCTGCGCCGCTTCGTCGCCACGGTCATCCCGACGCTGTCGCTGCCGGTGTCGCTGGTGGGTGCGGTGGCGCTGCTGTGGGGGCTGAACTACAGCCTGGACAACATCTCGCTGCTCGGCCTGACGCTGGCCGTGGGCCTGGTGGTCGACGACGCCATTGTGATGCTCGAGAACATCATCCGCCACGTCGAAAAGGGCATGCCGCCGTTCCAGGCCGCCTTGCAGGGCTCGCGCGAGGTCGGCTTCACCATCATCAGCATCAGCACCTCGCTGATCGCGGTCTTCATCCCGATCTTCTTCATGCCCGGCGTCATCGGCCTGCTGTTCCACGAATTCGCGGTCGTGGTGGCGCTGGCGATCCTGGTCTCGGCCTTCGTCTCGCTGACCCTGGTGCCGATGCTGGCCAGCCGCTTCCTCACCGACGAAGCCCACAAGAAGCCGCCCGGCGCCGTGGTGCGCGCCTTCGAGCGCAGTTTCGACGCGCTGCTGGCGGGCTACACGCGGTCGCTGGACTTCGCGCTCGGCCACCGCAAGTCGGTGCTCGGCTTGGCGGCGCTCACGCTGCTGGCCACGGTGTGGCTGTTCATGATCATTCCCAAGGGCTTTTTTCCGCAAGAGGACATCGGCCAGATCAGTGTCAGCACCGAGGCCGCCGAGGACACCTCGTTTGCGGAGATGGTGCGGCTGCAGGAGCGCGCGGCGGCCATCTTCCGCGCCGACCCCAACGTGGCGGCGGTGAGCTCCTTCAACGGCGGCAGTGGTTCGCAGAACACCGGTCGCATGTTCATCACGCTCAAGCCCCGATCCGAGCGTGCCGCCATGCAGCAGGTGACCGAGGGACTGCGCCGCAAGCTGCGCGAGGTGGCCGGCATCAACGTCTTCATGCGCCCGGTGCAGAACCTGCAGCTCGGCGGCCGCCAGAGCAAGGCGCAGTACCAGTACATCCTGCAAAGCGTGCGCGCCGACGAGCTCAACGACTGGGCCGCCAGGCTGCAGGAGCGCCTGCGCGCCGACCCGCTGTTTCGCGACGTCACCAGCGACGCCCAGTTGCGCGCCCTGCAGGCCCAGCTGAAGATCGACCGCGACCGCGCCAACACCCTCGGGGTGTCGATCGACGCCGTGCGTTCGGCGCTGTTCAGCGCCTTCGGCGAACGCCAGGTCTCCACCATCTACCTGCCCACCGACAGCTACCAGGTGATCATGGAGGTGGCGCCCGACGCCAAGCGCGACGAGAGCGCCTTCGGCGGCATTTACGTGCGCTCGTCCAGCGGCTCGCTGGTGCCGCTGGCGGCCTTTGCCACGGTCGAGCGCGGTGTGGGCCCGACCTCGATCAACCACGCCGGCCAGCTGCAGGCGGTGACGGTGTCGTTCAACCTCGCGGCAGGCACCGCGCTGGGCGACGCCACGGCGCGCATCGAGCAGGCGCGCGAGGCGATCCGCATGCCCAGCTCCGTCATCACCAGCTACGGCGGCGATGCCGCGGTGTTCAAGAGCTCGCAGGGCAGCCAGGCCATCCTCATCATCGCCGCCCTGCTCGTCATCTACGTGCTGCTGGGTGTGCTCTACGAGAGCTACATCCACCCCATCACGATCCTTGCCGGCCTGCCCTCTGCCGCCGTCGGCGCGCTGGCCACGCTGATGCTGTTCGGCCAGGACCTGACGCTGATCGCCACCATCGGCATCCTGCTGCTCATCGGCATCGTGAAGAAGAACGCCATCATGATGATCGACTTCGCGCTCGATGCCCAGCGCCATCACGGCCGCACGCCGGAGCAGGCCATCCGCGAGGCCTGCGTGCTGCGCTTTCGGCCCATCATGATGACGACGCTGGCGGCGCTGATGGGGGCGCTGCCGATCGCCATCGGCCTGGGCGCCGGCGCCGAACTGCGCCAGCCGCTCGGCCTGGCGGTGGTCGGCGGGCTCGTTTTCTCGCAGGCCGTGACGCTGTACATCACGCCCGTCATTTACCTCGCGCTGGACCGCTTCAGCGGTCGCGGGCCGGTGCTCACGCCCGAGGCCCAGTCGGCCTGAATTCGTTCAGCCGGGCCGCGGTGACTCGTACAGGGCGCTGGCGGCCAGCAGCCGCGCACGCACGGCCTGCACCAGCGCAGCGGGCTGCAGCACCCGCACTTGCTCGCCCTGGCGCAGCAGGTCCATCACGAGTTCGGTGTCGTCGACGTAGGGCAGCGTCATCTGCCAGCTGCCGTCGGCAAGCCAGCGGCCTTGCTGCTCGGGGTGCCATTCCTCGCGGCTGGCCCATTGCGCGGCCTGCGGGTTGAACACCAGCACCGCCCAGCGCTGCTTGGCGCCGGCGTAGATGCCGTAGCCGGCGTCCATCTCGGCCTGCACGCGCTTCATCGGCACCGCCTTGGCTTTGCTGTCCAGCAGCTCGGCTTGCTCGATGGCGTCGAGCGCGAAGCGGCGCAGTGCCTCGGTGCGGTGGCACCAAGCATCCAGGTACCAGGTGTTGCGGTAGTGCACCAGGCGCTGCGGCGAGACATCGCGCTCGCTGACCTCGCGCCGGCCGCGCGTGAGGTAGCGCAGGTGCAGGCGCTGGCGCCCCAGCAACGCGGCGGTCACGCGTTCGAAGAAGCGGCTGGGCACCGGCCGGCGCAAGGCGCTCACGACCTTGATGCGCTTGACGAGTCGGTCGGCGGCGTCGGCGCCCTCGCCGCTGCCCAGCAACTGGCGGATGCGGTCGAGCAGCGGCTGCAGGTGACGGCTGAGCAGGCCGTCGCTGTCCAGACCGGCCAGCAGCTGCTGCGCGGTGAGCAGCGAGTACAGCTCGGACTCGTTGAACCACACCCCCGGCAGCTCGTGCCGGCCGCCGGCGTCGGTTGGGGTGCCAAAGCGGTAGGCGTTGAGTTCGCGGTCGTACTCGATCGGCGCGCCCATGCGGCTGCGCAGGTATTCGAGATCACGCTTGAGCGTGGCCGGCGAGACCTCCAGCTCCTCGAGCAGGGTCTTGAAACTGACCTGGCCGCGGCCACGGATCAGCGCTTCGATGCGGTACAACCGCGCGGTGTTGTTGGCCACGGACGCGCCTTCAGGACAGACCGACGATCTGCCCGAGTTCGTTCAAGTCGATGCGCTCGGCCGAAGGCACGCGGGGCAGGCCGGGCATGGTCATGATGTCGCCGCAGACCATGACCACGAATTCAGCGCCCGCGGCCAGGCGCACCTCGCGCACCTCGAGCACATGGCCGCTGGGCGCGCCGCGCAACCGCGGGTCGGTCGAGAAGCTGTATTGGGTCTTGGCAATGCACACCGGGTAGTGCCCGTAGCCGCCGTCCTGCAGGCGCTGCAGTTGCAGGCGCACCGCAGCACTGGCCTGGACGTCGGCGGCGCCGTAGGTGCGCTGCGCGACCTTGCGCACCTTGTCCCACAGCGGGTCGGCGTCTTCGTAGGCGAAGCGCAGCGTGCTCGGGGTGTCGCACAGGCGCACCACCTCGTGGGCAAGCGCCGTGGCCCCGGCGCCGCCCTCGGCCCAGTGGCGCGCGCTGTGCACGGCCACGCCCAGCGCACCGATGCGCTGGCTCAGCAGCGTGTGCTCGGCCTCGGTGTCGGCGGCAAAGTGGTTGATGGCCACGACACAAGGCAGCCCGAAGACTTCCCGCAGGTTGTGCAGGTGGCGCTCCAGATTGGACAGCCCGCGCTCCAGCGCCCCGAGGTCCTCGATGGCGAGCGCCGCCAGCTCCACGCCGCCGTGGTACTTGAGCGCGCGCACGGTGGCCACCAGCACCGCGGCAGCGGGGTGCAGTCCCGACTTGCGGCACTTGATGTCGATGAATTTCTCGGCCCCCAGGTCGGCACCGAAACCGGCTTCGGTGACGACGTAATCGGCCAGTCGCAAGGCGGTGCGCGTGGCGATGATCGAGTTACAGCCGTGCGCGATGTTGGCAAACGGCCCGCCGTGCAGCAGCGCCGGGTTGTTTTCGAGCGTCTGCACGAGGTTGGGTGCCAGCGCGTCCTTGAGCAGCACGGCCATCGCGCCATGCACCTTGAGGTCGCGCGCGCGCACGGGCTGGCGGCCGCGCGACTCGGCCACGATGATGTGGCCCAGGCGCTCCTTGAGGTCAGCGAGCGAGGTCGACAGGCACAGGATGGCCATCACCTCCGAGGCCACGACGATGTCGAAGCCGTCCTGGCGTGGAACGCCGTTGGCGGCCCCGCCCAGGCCCACCGTGATGTCGCGCAAGGCGCGGTCGTTCATGTCCATCACGCGGCGCCAGGTGATGCGGCGCACGTCGATGTCCAGCGCGTTGCCGTGGTGGACGTGGTTGTCCAGCGCCGCTGCCAGCAGGTTGTTGGCCAGGGCAATGGCGTGGAAGTCACCGGTGAAGTGCAGGTTGATGTCCTCCATCGGCACGACCTGCGCGTGGCCGCCCCCGGTGGCACCGCCCTTCAAGCCGAACACCGGGCCCAACGAGGGCTCGCGCAGCGCGATCACGGCCTTCTTGCCGATGTGGTTGAGCGCATCACCGAGGCCGATCGAGGTCGTCGTCTTGCCCTCGCCGGCCGGCGTCGGGCTGATCGCGGTGACCAGGATCAGCTTGCCCTCGGGCCGCCCCTGCAGCGAGGTCACGAAAGGCAGCGCGAGCTTGGCCATGTGGTGGCCGTAGGGAATCACGTGTTCGTCGGCAATGCCCAGGCGATCACGGGCGATGTCGACGATGCGCCGCAGCGGCGCCAGACGGGCGATCTCGATGTCGCTGTGGGGCAAGGTGGACTCCATCGGGCGGCCGGCGAAAAAAACGCCCCGGTTGCGGGGCGTTGAATCGCTGGCGGAGTCGAAGGGATTCGAACCCTTGATGCAGGTTTTGCCCACATACTCCCTTAGCAGGGGAGCACCTTCGGCCACTCGGTCACGACTCCGGCGAAGCTCCGCATTCTAGCCGCAAGATGCGGCCGATTCCGGCCCCGGTCCGCGCCTCAGGCCGAGCCGGCTGGCTGGTCGAGGTCGAAGGCCTTGTGCAGCGCGCGCACGGCCAGTTCCATGTACTTCTCGTCGATCACGACGCTGGTCTTGATTTCGCTGGTCGTGATCATCTGGATGTTGATGCCCTCGTCGCTGAGCGTGCGAAACATCTTGCTCGCCACGCCGACGTGGCTGCGCATGCCGATGCCGACGATGCTGACCTTGCAGATCTTGGCGTCGCCCAGCACCTCGGCCGCTCCGGTGACTGGCAGCACCTTCGTCTTGAGCACTTCGAGCGTGCGCGCGTAGTCGTTGCGGTGGACGGTGAAGCTGAAGTCGGTGCGGCCGCTGTGCGAGACGTTCTGGATGATGACGTCGATGTCGATGTTGGCTTCGGCCACGGGGCCGATGATCTGGAAGGCGATGCCCGGCTTGTCGGGCACGCCGATGACGCTGATCTTGGCCTCGTCGCGGTTGAATGCGATACCGGCCACCACGGCTTGTTCCATCTTTTCGTCTTCCTCAAAAGTGATCAGGGTGCCAGAGGCGGCCTCTTCCTCGATCGGGATGTCCCAGGGCGTGAAGCTGCTGAGCACGCGCAGCGGCACACGGTACTTGCCGGCGAACTCCACCGAGCGGATCTGCAGCACCTTGCTGCCCAGGCTGGCCATCTCCAGCATCTCCTCGAAGCTGATGGTGCAGAGGCGCCGCGCCTCGGGCACGATGCGCGGGTCGGTGGTGTAGACGCCGTCGACGTCGGTGTAGATCAGGCACTCGTCGGCCTTCAGCGCCGCGGCCACCGCCACCGCCGAGGTGTCGCTGCCGCCGCGCCCGAGCGTGGTGACGTTGCCGTCGGGGTCGATGCCCTGGAAGCCGGTGATGATGACCACCTTGCCGGCGGCCAGGTCGGCGCGCACGCGCTCGTCGTCGATGGCCGAAATGCGGGCCTTGGTGAAGGCCGAGTCGGTCTTGATGGGCACCTGCCAGCCGCCGTAGCTGACCGCCGCCACGCCCTGGGCCTGCAGCGCCAGCGCCAGCAAGCCCACCGACACCTGCTCGCCCGTGGCCGCCAGCGCGTCGAGCTCGCGCAGCGACTCCGGGGTGCTGGCGTTGGGCAGCAGTTCCTTGGCCAGGCCGAGCAGGCGGTTGGTCTCGCCGCTCATTGCTGAAGGCACCACCACCAGCTGGTG
>JANMVM010000443.1:0-24959 GCA_031392695.1 Rubrivivax sp. | reverse complement strand
ACGTGACCATCGTGTCGTCCAACCTCGACGAGTTCTTCGAAGTGCGGGTGGCCGGCATCATCGAAGCCACGCGCCTGCCGGCCTCGGGCGTGACGCGCAGCGACCTGGCTTCGGTGGCCCGGGCGGCGCACGAGATCATCGATGAGCAGTACGCGCTCTTCAACGACGTCGTCATGCCCGCACTGCAGCGCTGCGGCATCGTGGTGCTCAACCATGCCGAGCGCAATGCGACGCAGCGGCAATGGGTGCAGCGCTTCTTCGAGTCGCAGGTGCGCCCGCTGCTGGTGCCGGTGAGCCTGGATCCGAGCCACCCCTTCCCGCTGGTCGCCAACAAGTCGCTCAACTTCATCGCCCGACTCACCGGGCGCGGCGCCTTCGGGCAGGGCGACCAGATCGCCATCGTCAAGGTGCCGCGGGTGCTGCCGCGCGTCATCCGCCTGCCCGACGCGCTGTGCGACGGCCAGCAGGGCTTCGTGCTGCTGACCAGCGTCATCCGTGCCCACCTGGCCGAGCTGTTCCCGGGCCGCAAGGTGGATTCGTTCTCGCAGTTCCGGGTCACGCGCGACTCCGATCTGGACGTCGACGAGGATGACGTCACCGACCTGCGCCAGGCGCTGCGCACGGGCCTGACGACGCGCCACTTCGGCCAGGCGCTGCGCCTGGAGGTGGTCAGCACCTGCCCGGCGGAGTTGTCCGGCTTCCTGCTGGAGCAGTTCTCGCTGCCCGATGTGGCGCTGTACAAGGTCAACGGCCCCGTCAACCTGGTGCGCCTGAACGAGCTCATCGACCTGGCCGACGGCGCGGCGCTGCGATTCCCGCCCTATGAGCCCCAGTGGCCGAGCGATCGATTGCCGCGCGGGCAGTCGATCTTCGCCCGCCTGCACGCAGGCGATGTGCTGCTGCATCACCCCTTCGAGAGCTTCGAGCCGGTGGTGCAGTTCCTGCGCGAGGCGGTGCTCGACCCCGATGTGCTGGCCATCAAGCAGACCATCTACCGCACCGGGGCGCAGAGCGTGCTGATGGACCTGCTGATCGAGGCGGCACGTCGCGGCAAGGAAGTGCTGGCGGTGGTCGAACTCAAGGCGCGCTTCGACGAAGAGGCCAACATCAACTGGGCCGAGCGGCTCGAGGCCGTGGGCGCGCAGGTGGTGTATGGCGTGGTGGGCCTGAAGACGCACGCCAAGCTGCTGCTGGTGACGCGGCGCGAAGGCAGCCGCCTGCGCCGCTACGCCCACCTGAGCACCGGCAACTACAACCCCCGCACCTCGCGCGTGTACACCGACATGGGCTACCTCACGGCCGACCCCGGCCTCACGGCGGACGCCGATTCGGTGTTCGTGCAGTTGGCCAGCCAGACCAAGGCACGCGCGCCGCAGCATCTGCTGACCGCGCCCTTCATGCTGCACCAGCGCATGGTCAGGCACATCCAGCAGGTGGCCGCCGCGGCGCGAGCCGGCAGGCCGGCGCGCATCGTGGTCAAGATCAACGCGCTCACCGACCGCGGCCTGATGGACGCGCTGGTCGCCGCCAGCCGAGCCGGCGCGAGCATCGACCTCATCGTGCGCGGTGCCTGCATGCTGCCGCCGGGTGTGGCCGGGCACACGGACAACATCCGCGTGCGTTCAGTGGTCGGGCGCTTCCTGGAGCATTCGCGCATCCTCTATTTCAGCTGGGGCGCAGGCCGCGACCAAGAGGTGCTGTACCTGAGCAGCGCCGACTGGATGGGTCGCAACATGTTCCGACGCGTCGAGGTGGCGTGGCCGGTACTCGACCCGGTGCTGCGCCAGCGCGTCATCGACGAAGGCCTGGTGCCCTACCTCCACGACGAGCAGGACGCCTGGGCGCTGGACGGCTCGGGCCGCTACCGCCGCGTCGCCGAGTCGGGCAAGAGCGCGCAGCAGGCGCTGATGGCGCGCTTCTGAGATGGACCTGATCCTGTGGCGCCATGCCGAGGCGCTGGAAATGCGCGAGGTCCAGGACGACCTCGACCGCGCGCTCACCGCCAAGGGCGAGCGCCAGGCGCAGCGCGTGGCCCACTGGCTCGCGCGGCAACTGCCGGCCAGCGCCTGCGTCATGGCCAGCCCCGCCCGTCGTGCCCAGCAAACCGCGGCGGCACTCGACCGCAAGGTCAAGACCGTGGCCGAACTGGCGCCGGACGGCACCGTCGAGGCCCTGCTCCACGCCGTGCGCTGGCCCGATGCGCGCGAACCCGTCGTGGTGGTCGGGCATCAGCCCACGCTGGGCCTGGCGGCGGCCTATCTGCTGTCAGGCCAGCCGCAGGCCTGGCCGGTGCGCAAAGGGGCGCTGTGGTGGCTGCGCGGGCGTGAGCGCGAAGGGCAATGGCAGATCGTGCTGCACGCGGTGGTCTCGCCCGAACTCGTCTGAGAGTGTGAGAGTGTTTCGAACATGCCCGCTCATCACACAACAAGCCGCCTGCTCGTCGCAAGCAAATGCTCGCCATAGCCCGGGCTATGGCTGCGCTTTGCGCCTAGATCAGACGCCTTCTGGCGCGCTGCTCGGGCACGCCCGAAAAACTCCCACTCTCCGAGGCTTCAGCCGGGCAGCACCAGCCGCAGCGGCCCGCTGCGTGCCCAGACCGCGGTCTCCTCCTGCAGCTGAAAGAGCGTGCGCGGATGCTCCTGCGCCCAGCCGCTGCCGTAGCCGAGCAGCGCGTCGCGCTGGCGCGGGCGCAGGCTGAGCGCCTGCACGTCAACCTCGCCCCGCGCGTGGCACTTGATCGCTGCCAGCCGCAGGCACAGCACCTGCCAGGCAAAGGTCTCGCTGGCCAGCTGCGGCTCGACCTTGCGCAGGCCGCCGCGCTGGCCCAGCACGAGCTCGCCGACGCGCCGCTGCTGGCTTTGCGAGAAGCCCGGCGCGTCGACGTGGGTCAGCAGGTAGGCGCTGTGGCGGTGGTGGTCGTGGTGCGAGACCATGAGCCCGATCTCGTGCAGCGCGCAGGCCCAGCCCAGTTCGCGCCGCGTCTCGGCCGCGGCGTCGGGCATGGCGGCGTCGAAGAGCGTCAGCGCCACGGCGGCCACGCGCGCGGCCTGCCGGGTATCGACGGCAAAGCGAGCTTGCAATTCGGCCACCGATTCGTCGCGCATGTCGCCGGGCTGGGCCTGTTGCAGCGCCAGCAGCCGCTCGTGCAGGTCGACGATCACGCCCTGGCGCAGCGCGCCCTTGGCCGGCCACAGCGCCTGGATGTCGAAGTGAGTGGCCAGCGTGTAGAGGATGGCCAGCCCGCCGGGCAGCACGGCGCGCCTCTCGGGCTTGAGGCCGGGGAAGTCGAGGCGCTCGGTCTGCCCGGCCTCGAGGCAGCGCTCGATGCACCAGCGCAGGCCCTGCGGGGTGATGCGGCCGTCGGTCACGCCGCTGTCCTGCAGCAGGTGCGAGACGGCACCGGCGGTGCCCGAAGAGCCGAGCGCCCGCGTCCAGTGGTGCGGCGCAAAGGGCTGCAGGGCTTCTTCGAGCTCGGCGCCGGCCGCCACCTGGGCGGCGCGGAAGCCTTCGCGCGTCAGCCGCCCACCCGGGAAGAAGCGCAAGGACAGGCCGACGCAGCCCACGCCGAACGATTCCGCCACCTGCGGTGTGCGCCCCTGGCCCAGGATGAGCTCGGTGGAGCGGCCGCCGATGTCGATGACCAGCCGCGGTTCTTCGCTGGGCTGCAGGTGGTTGACACCGGCATAGATCAGGCGCGCTTCTTCGCGACCCGAGATGACCTCGATCGGGTAGCCCAGCGCCTCCTGCGCGCGCAGCAGGAAGGCGTTGCGGTTGCGCGCCTCGCGCAGCGTCTGCGTCGCCACCGCGCGCACCTGGCCGGCCTGGAAGCCGGCCAGCCGCGCTGAGAAGCGGCGCAGGCAGGCCAGGCCACGCTCGGCCGCCTCATCGGTGAGCATGCCGTTGGCGTCGAGGCCCGCGCCCAGGCGCACGGTTTCCTTGAGGTAGTCGATGCGGCGGTAGCGGCTCTGCGGCAGTTGGCCGATCTCGAGCCGGAAGCTGTTCGACCCCATGTCGACGGCCGCCAGGGGGCCGCCAGGGTTGACTCGGGTGTCCATGCGCCGACTGTACCCGGCGGCCCTGGCTGCTCGGCGACAGGGTGCTGCCGCCGCCCGGGCGTGTGCCAGGCGCGCGGAAGAGTTCGGTACCATCGATCGAAACAGGCCGGCTGCTCGCCGGCCGCTGCACATCATGATCCTGACTTCCATCATCCTGGCCACCCTGGCCGGCGGCGTGCTCTCGGTGCTGCTGGCGGCGCTGCTCACCGTGTCGGTGCTGGGCCGGCTGGTGAAGAACCTCGTCAGCCTGTCGGCGGGTGTGCTGCTGGGCACGGCGCTGCTCAACGTGCTGCCCGAGGCTTTCGAGAGCAAGACCGATCCGCAGGCGCTGTTTGCAGCCCTCCTCGGCGGGCTGCTCTTCTTCTGGCTGCTCGAGAAGGCCGAGCTCTACCGCCACGTTCACCACCACGAAGGCGACGGCCACGAGCACCACCATCACTTCGACGCCCAGCAGGCCGGGCGCGGTGGTTTTTCAGTGCTCGTCGGTGACGGCATCCACAACTTCTGCGACGGCGTCATCACCGCCGCGGCCTTCCTGGCCGACCCGACGCTGGGCTGGGTCACGGCGGCCGCGGTGGTGGCGCACGAGATCCCGCAAGAGGCCGGCGACTACATCGTGCTGCTCAACGCCGGGTTCTCGCGTGCCAGGGCGCTGCTCTACAACGCGCTGTCGGGGCTGGCTTCGGTGGTCGGCGGCGTGCTCGGCTACTACCTGGTCGGGCCCTGGGCCGAACTGCTGCCCTTTTTGCTGGTGGTGGCGGCCAGCAGCTTCATCTACATCGCGGTGGCTGACCTGCTGCCTCAACTGCAACAGCGCCTGGCCTGGCGCGAGACGCTGGCCCAGGTGCTGTGGCTGATCGGTGGCCTGGGCCTGGTGATGCTGGCGCGCGTGCTGCTGGGCGGCACGCACGGTCACTGAAGCCGAACCGCCGGGACTTCAGCGCACCACCAGCACGGGCAGGATGCTGTGGGTCAGCACCTTCTGCGTCTCGCTGCCCAGCAGCAGCGCGCTCATGCCGCGCCGGCCGTGCGAGGCCATGACCACCAGATCGCAGCCCTGGGCCTTGGCGTGGTCGATCATGGCTTCCCAGGGGTGCAGGCCTTCCATCGAATGCGCCTTGCAGGCCACGCCGGCGGCGGCGGCGGCATCGGTGACGACCTTCAGGCGAGCCGTGGCGACGCGCAATTGCGCGTCCAGGAACTCCTGCGGCGGCACCGGCTGCATTTCGGAGATGGCGCTGTAGGGGAAGGGCTCCATCACCGCCAGGGCGTGGATCTCCGCACCGCACAGCTTGGCCAGGCCGAGCGCGCTTTGCAGCGCCTTGGCCGTGATGTCCGAGCCGTCGGTGGGGAACAGGATGCGCTTGTACATGGTGACTCCTCGGGGTGGGTGGGGCTGCAGGGTACTTCGTTGGCTCTCGGCGCCAGTGTTGCCCGATGGCGGCAGCACGGCTTGATCGCGATCAAGCCCGGGCCAGCTTGATCGTCGCGCGAGCGCTCAGCCGCGCGCCACGGGACGCGCCGGATCACTGCACCACTCGCTCCAGGATCCCGGGTAGAGCGTGCCCGGCGCCAGGCCGGCGTGCGCCATGGCCAGCAGGTTGTGGCAGGCCGTGACGCCCGATCCGCAGTGGTGCACGACACCGCCTTCAGTGCCCAGGGCCAGGAATTCTTGACGCAGCGCCGACGCGGCTTTGAAGCGGCCGTCGGCGCTGAGGTTGTCCTTGAAGAAGCGGCAGCTCGCGCCCGGGATGTGCCCGGCCACCGGGTCCAACGGCTCGACCTCGCCGCGAAAGCGCTCCGGCGCGCGGGCGTCGAGCAGTGTCAGCTGGCCCAGGCGCGCGAGCAGCGTGTCGGCGTCGATCGTCGGCTGCGCGGGCGGGGCCGCCGGGTAGGGCGGCCGGGCTCGGTCCGGCGGCGCTGCGGTGCTCAGCGTGCCGCCGGCAGCGGCCCAGGCGGCACGGCCGCCGTCGAGCACGGCGGCGTCGGCGTGCCCCAGCCACTGCAGCAGCCACCAGGCGCGCGCGGCATAGACGCCGCCCTGGTCGTCGTGGCACACCACCTGCACCCCGGGCGCGATGCCCCAGCTGCCGGCACGCGCGGCCAGGTCATCGCGTGTGGGCAGGGGGTGACGGCCGTTGCTGCCGGTCCTGGCGCCGGACAGGTCGCGGTCGAGATGGACATGGCGTGCGCCGGGCAAGTGGCCGACGGCATGGGCGCGAGCGCCAGCGTCGGGGTCGGCGAGGTCGAAGCCGCAGTCCAGCAGCACCAGCGGGGCCGCGGTGGATTGCCAGGCCATCAGGTCGGCGGCCGAGATCAGGGTGCGATGGTTCATGGCGACTTCAGGTTTCGGTGGGGGTGGCGACATCATTGCGGGGCCTGGCGCGCAGCAGCGTGGCAGCCACGCCGGCGCCGATGATGAGCAAGATGCCTGCACCGGTGGGCGCCGTCAACTGCTCGTCAAAGACCAGCATGCCGAGCAGGAATGAGAAGACGATGCCCAGGTACTGCAAGGCGGCAATGCCGAGCGTCGCACCGGTGCCATAGGCGCGGGTCATCATCCACTGTGCCGCGGTGGCCAGGGCGCCGATGGCCAGCAGCAGCGCCAGCCCGGCGGCGGTGTGCTCGTGCAGGCCACCCATCACCAGTGAAACGGCGGCACCGAACACCACGCCGGTGGTGGAGAAATAGAGCACCACGCGCTCGCCCGGCTCGCCGATGCGGCCCAGCGCGGTGACCTGCAGGTAGGCCATGGCCGCGATCAGGCCCGAGCTCAAGCCGACGAGGCCGAACCAGAGCTGTTCCTGCCCGATCGTCGGCCGCAGCACCAGGGCCACGCCGGCAAAGCCGGCCAGCACCGCGGCCACCAGCCGACTGTCGACGCTGCCGCTGCCGCCGCGCTCGGGCCCCAGCAGCACCGAGCCGCCAATCAGGAACAGCGCAATCCACACCGAGGACATGTAGTTGAGCGTCATCGCCGTGGCCAGCGGCAGCCCGCCGATGGCGAAGAACCACAGGCACAGCGCCGTGGCTCCGGTGACGCTGCGCCAGAAGTGCATGGCCGGCACCGGCGTGCGCCAGGAGACGCGGCGCCAGCGCATCACGCCCAGCATCAGCGCCAGGCCGACGAGCGAGCGGTAGAGCACGATCTCGCCGGCGCCGTAGTGCGCCGAGGCCAGCTTGACGCACACGCCCATCACCGCGAAGAGCAAGGACGCGGACACCATCAATGCGGGTGCGTTCACGGCGCGGTCAGGCTGCGCTCATGGCCCCGCGCCGGCGGCGCTCAGGGCTGAGGGGCATCAGGCGCAGCGGGGCAGCAGCCCCATCTCGCGGCGGTACCACTCGTGGAACTGCTGCATGCCGTCTTCCATCGGGCTTTGGTAGGGGCCGGCGTCGTCGTCGCCGCGCTCCATCAGGGCCAGCCGGCCGGCGTCCATGCGCAGCGCGATCTCATCATCTTCGGCGCAGGTTTCCATGTACGCCGCCTGCTGGGCAGCGACGAAGTCGCGTTCGAAAGCGACGATCTCTTCCGGGTAGAAGAACTCCACCAGGTTGAGCGTCTTGCGCGGCCCGCGCGGGAACAGCGTCGACACCACCAGCACATGCGGGTACCACTCCACCATCACCGTGGGGTAGCAGGTGAGCCAGATCGCGCCGTGGCGCGGCGGCTCGCCGCCGCGGTACTTGAGCACCTCCTGCTGCCAGCGCTGGTAGACCCCGGAGCCGGCCTTGGCCAGCGCCTTGTTCACCCCCACCGTCTGCACCGAGTGGTGGCGTCCGAATTCCCAGGCCAGGTCCTCGCACGAGACGAACTGCCCCAGTCCCGGGTGAAAGGGGCCGACGTGGTAGTCCTCCAGGTAGACCTCGATGAAGGTCTTCCAGTTGTAGTCGCACTCGTGCAGGTGGGCGCGGTCGTAGACGAAGCCGCTGAAGTCGAGTTCGGCGGCCGGGCCGAGCTTGGCCAGGTCGGTATGCACGCTGCGGCCACCCTGGGCGTTGCCCTCGAACAACAACCCGTGCCAGTTTTGTAGCGGGTAGTTGCGCAGATTCAGGCCCGGATCGACCTTGAAATGGGGCGCACCCAGGAGTTGGCCCTGCAGATCGTAAGTCCAGCGGTGCAGGGGGCAGACGATGTTCTGCGCCGTGTGGCCGCAGCCCTTGAGCATGATGGCCTGGCGGTGGCGGCAGACGTTGGACACCAGCTCCACACCGGCGTGGGTGCGCACGAGGGCCCGGCCTTCGCCTTCCTGGACCAACGCCAGATAGTCGCCGACCTCGGGCACGGCCAGTTCGTGCCCCAGGTAGCGAGGGGATTGCTGAAAGATGAGGGCCTGTTCGCGGCGGAACAGTTCCTCGTCAAAGTAGCTGGTGACCGAGAGTTGAGAGCGGCTGCGCTCAAGGGATTCGAGACTGATGCTCAGGTCCGACATGATCCGACCGGATCCTCCTGGGCTAGGGGCTGATGACCCGGCCGCTCGGGCTGGCACTCCGGCGGCGGGCAGATGGCGCTGTGGCAACCCGGCTGGGTCTGCAGCGGCCCGGGATTCTAGCTGCGGCACGGCCTGACGCTGAGGAGAGCGCGGCGTCAAGGCCAGCGCAGGCCGCAGGCGAAGGCAGCTCGGGCCAGTGGAACGATTGTCTAGAATGAGCGACAGATTTCTCGCTCCGAAATGCCGCCCAGCGCAACTGCCCCCGTCACAGTGCCAACCAAAGAGTCCAAAAGCCCGCGAGAGTCCAAGCACGACCGGGAACCCGCCAGCTATGAAGGGGCGCTGGCGGAGCTGGATCGCCTGGTCCAGCAGATGGAAGGTGGGCAGCTGCCCCTGGATCAACTGCTGGACGGCTACCGCCGCGGCGCCGTGTTGCTGAGCTTCTGCCGCAGCCGTCTGCAGGCGGTGGAAGACCAGGTCAAGCTGCTCGACGAAGGGCAGCTCAAACCCTGGGTCGCTCCATGAGCGAGCTGGACGCCGAGCGCTGGGCCCGCGACGAACTCGACGCCGTCGAGTCAGCCCTGATGGCGTGGGTGCCGGTCGACGCGCCGGCCGGCCTGGGCGCGACGATGCGCTACGGTGTGCTGGACGGCGGCAAGCGCCTGCGCCCGCTGCTCGCGCTGGCCAGCTGTCAGGCTGTCAGTGGCGACCGCGGGGCGGCCCTGCGCGCTGCCGTGGCGGTGGAGCTGATCCATGCCTACTCGCTGGTCCACGACGACATGCCCTGCATGGACAACGATGTGCTGCGCCGCGGCAAGCCCACCGTGCATGTGCAGTATGGCGAGGCCCAGGCCATGTTGGCGGGCGATGCCATGCAGGCGCTGGCCTTCGAGGTCCTGACCCCCGACACCGGCGTGCCTGCTTCCTTGCAGGCGCGCCTGGTGTCGCTGTTGGCGCGCTCGGCTGGCCATGCCGGCATGGCCGGCGGCCAGGCCATCGATCTGGCCAGCATCGGCTGTGGCTTGACCGAGGCCGAACTGCTCGACATGCACCGGCGCAAGACCGGCGCGCTGCTGCAGGCCAGCGTGCTGATGGGCGCGGCCTGCGGCAGCACCACGCCCGGCACCTGGGCGGCGCTGTCGGACTACGGCGCCGCGGTCGGGCTGGCCTTCCAGGTCGTCGACGACATCCTGGACGTGACGCAGTCGGCGGCCACCCTGGGCAAGACCGCAGGCAAGGACATCGATCACAACAAGCCCACCTTCGTGACCGTGCTCGGCCTGGCGGCCGCGCGCCGTCATGCGCAAGAGCTGCGCCAGCAGGCCCACGAAGCGCTGCAGCGCAGCGGCCTGGGTGCGGCGGCCGCGCTGCTGGTCCTGCTGGCCGACAAAGTGGTGGAGCGCGAAAGCTAGAGCATGAGTGGATTGCTGAAAACGATTGACAGCCCGGCGGACCTGCGGCGCCTGTCACGCCAGGAACTGCCGGCGCTGGCCGCCGAGTTGCGCGAGTTCGTGCTGCAGACCGTGAGCCAGACCGGTGGCCACCTGGGCAGCAACCTGGGCACGGTGGAGTTGACGGTGGCGTTGCACTACGTCTTCAACACCCCGCACGACCGCCTGGTGTGGGACGTGGGCCACCAGACTTACCCGCACAAGATCCTCACCGGCCGGCGCGAGCGCATGCACACGCTGCGCCAGCTGGGCGGCATCGGTGGCTTCCCGCGCCGCGAAGAGAGCGAGTACGACACCTTCGGCACCGCGCACAGCAGCACCTCGATCAGCGCCGCGCTGGGCATGGCGCTCGGCTCCAAGCTCAAGGGCGAAGAACGCAAGTCGGTGGCCATCATCGGTGACGGTGCGATGAGCGCGGGCATGGCCTTCGAGGCGCTGAACAACGCCGGCGTGAGCCATGCCGGCGTCAACGCCGACATCCTGGTCGTGCTCAACGACAACGACATGTCGATCAGCCCGCCCGTGGGCGCGCTCAACAAGTACCTGGCGCGGCTGATGAGCGGCCAGTTCTACGAAGCCGCACGCCAGGGCGCCAAGGCGGTGCTGAAGAACGCGCCGCCGCTGTTCGAGTTGGCGCGGCGTTTCGAAGAACACGCCAAGGGCATGGTCGTGCCGGGCACGATCTTCGAGGAGTTCGGCTTCAACTACGTCGGCCCGATCGATGGCCATGACCTCGATGCGCTGATCCCGACGCTCGAAAACCTGCGCGCCAAGCGCGGGCCGCAGTTCCTGCACGTCGTCACCAAGAAGGGCTATGGCTACAAGCTGGCCGAAGCCGACCCGGTCAAGTACCACGCTGCCAGCGGCAAGTTCAACCCGGCCGAGGGTTTCCCCAAGTCCGCCCCCAGCAAGCCCACCTTCACCCAGGTCTTCGGCCAGTGGCTGTGCGACATGGCCGAGGCCGACGAGCGCCTGGTGGCCATCACCCCGGCGATGCGCGAGGGCTCGGGCATGGTCGAGTTCCACAAGCGTTTCCCCAAGCGCTATCACGACGTGGGCATCGCCGAACAGCACGCCGTGACCTTTGCCGCCGGCCTGGCCTGCGAGGGGCTCAAGCCGGTGGTGGCGATCTACAGCACCTTCTTGCAGCGCGGCTACGACCAGATGATCCACGACGTGGCGCTGCAGAACCTGCCGGTGGTGTTTGCGCTCGATCGCGCCGGCCTCGTCGGCGCCGATGGCGCCAGCCATGCCGGCGCCTACGACATCGCCTTTGTGCGCTGCATCCCCCACTGCAGCCTGCTCACGCCGAGCGACGAAAACGAGGCTCGCCAGGCCCTGACCACCGCCTTCCGTCGTGGCGAGCCGGTAGCCGTCCGTTACCCGCGCGGCGCCGGCATCGGTGCCACGCTGGAGCGGGAACTCACCGCCTGGCCCTGGGGCCGGGGTGTGGTGCGGCGCCAGGGCGGGCGCATCGCGATCCTGGCCTTCGGCACGCTGCTGCACCCGGCGCTGGCCGCGGCCGAGCAACTGGGGGCCACGGTGGCCGACATGCGATTCGTCAAGCCGCTGGATGACGCACTCGTGCTCGAACTGGCGCGCACCCACGACGCCCTGGTCACCGTCGAAGAGGGCTGCATCATGGGCGGCGCCGGCAGCGCGGTGCTCGAGTGCCTGGCGGCGGCTGCGGTCCTGGTGCCGGTGCTGCAGCTTGGCCTGCCCGACAAGTTCATCGAACACGGCGACCCGGCCAAGCTGCTTGCAATGTGCGGCCTGGACGCCGCGGGCATCGAAAGCTCCATCCAGCAGCGTTTTGGCGCCCGGCCGGCGCTGGCCGCCGTCAACGGCTGAAGGCTGCGGATTCAAGCCCGACGAACGCTGTCGTGTAAACCGCGTGACGCTATCGGCCCGCCAACGGTGGCATGCTCCCCCCCTGATGAACAATCTCACTGACGCCCTGCACATCCCCGACACGCAAAGCGCAGCGGATGGTCGCCACCTGGCGATCCAGCGCGTGGGCGTCAAGGACCTGCGCTACCCGCTGCAGCTGACGGTGGCTGGTGCGGTGCAAAACACCACGGCGCTGTGGACCCTGGACGTGGCCTTGCCGGCCGAGAAGAAGGGCACCCACATGTCGCGCTTCGTGGCCTGGCTCGATGCGCTGGATGTGCCGATCGACGCTGCTTCGCTGCGCAGCCGCCACGCCGCGATGCTGGACAAGCTGGGCGCGCAAGAGGGCCGCATCGAGGCCGCGTTCAGTTTCTTCCTGCGCAAGCGCGCGCCGGTGTCGGGCGTGCAAAGCCTGCTCGACTACCAGGGCCGTTGGATCAGCGAGACACGCGCCGGCGTCACCGCCCTGTGGGCCGAGGTCGCGGTGCCGGTCAAGAGCCTGTGCCCGTGCAGCAAGGAGATCTCGGACTACGGCGCGCACAACCAGCGCTCGCTGGTGACGATCCGTGTCGAGGTGCTGCACAGCCTGCCCTGGGAGCAGTTGGTGCGCTTTGCCGAAGACGCCGCGTCCAGCGAACTTTGGCCGCTGCTGAAGCGGCCGGATGAAAAGTGGGTCACCGAGCGCGCCTACGAGAACCCCAAGTTCGTCGAAGACCTGGTGCGCGACGTGGCGCTGGCGCTCAATGCCGATGCGCGCGTCGGCCGCTACAGCGTCGATGTCGAGAACTTCGAGTCGATCCACAACCACAGCGCGTACGCGCGCATCGAGCGCAACTAGCCGGCGCTGTCGAGCGCAGAGTCCGTCCGACCAGAACCCCGCAGCGCCGCCCGGCACTGCGGGGTTCTCTGCTTTCAGGGCCGCCGGCGTGAACTGCGTCACAGGCCAACCGGCATGTAGGAATTTGCCTGACACAGCGGCTGGCAGAAGCGGGACTCCAGCCACGGAACTGGCCTGATGGGCCAGTGCATTTCTGATCCCTACAGTTCGTTTCATCGATTGCCGCCCCCCAACAACCGTAGAGAAGCCCACCATGACCTCTGAACAGATCCTTGCCGAAATCCGCGAAGCCAACCTGTCGTACCTGATGCTGGCGCAGAGCCTGATCCGCACCGACCGCGAACAGGCGCTGTTCCGCCTCGGCGTCAACGACGACACCGCGGCCCTCATCGGCACCCTGACCCCGGCGCAGATGATGAAGATCGCCGGCGGCAACACGCTGCTGTGCCGCTTCCGCATGGACGACGACATGGTCTGGAACCTGCTCACCAGCCACGGCAAGGGCGCATCCAACGACGGCATGAGCCGCCTGCACGCCTCGATCCTGATGGCCGGGCGCCATCTGGAAGCCGCGTAAGGGGTCCACCCCCGAAGCGGCTTCGCCGCTCCCCCTCCAGGGGGCGACGCCAGCGGCCCGGCAAAGCCGGATCCGCGGCGCTCACTTGATCAAGACGCGTCGGCCTCGACGCCAACAGGACGGACAAACACATGGCCCGCAGCAAGAGCATCCTGACCGAAGCCAAGCAGATCGAGCGCGCAGTCACGCTGATCAACCTGGGCGCCCGCCTGCAGGTGCTGGAAAGCGAGACCGACCTCAGCTACGAGCGGCTGCTGCGGCTGTACAAGGAAGTCGCGGGCAAGAGCCCGAGCAAGGGCCAGTTGCCCTTCTCCACCGACTGGTTCATGACCTGGCAGCCCAACATCCACGCCAGCCTGTTTCTCAACACGCACGAGTACCTGAACAAGGTGGCGGCGCTGGATGAGATCGACACCGTCATCAAGGCCTACCAGCTCTACCTCGAGCAGATGCAGTCGCAGGGCCTGGAGCCGCTGCTCAGCGTGACGCGCGCCTGGCGTCTGGTGAAGTTCGTCGACAACGGCATGCTCACCATGACCGCCTGCCGCAAGTGTGGTGGCCACTTCGTGACCCATCCGCACGAGATCGCGCGCCATTACGTGTGTGGGCTGTGCAACCCGCCGGCGCGCGCCGGCAAGGGCAAGCTGGCGGGGTCGCTGCAGATTCGCGACGCGGCGCACGAGCACGCCGCGGCGCACTGAGAACCGCTGCCGAGCGGACCTTTTTCACGGCGCGCGTCTCAAGGGCCGGCCAGCGACGTCGATATCCTGACAGCGAACCTGTTTCATTGCACGTCTCCTCCTGGCACAGTTCACTGTGCTTTCAGCGGGTCCTTCGGGACCCGCTTTTTTCTGGCGCTCGCCTGGCGCTCGGGGTGGGCGCAAACAAGCGGGGTCTTGGCTCGCCTTCTCCGGCCTATCTCGCGCGGCGGCGTGCTCGACACTGACCGCCCCTCTCGCTGGCCCGCCGCCGTTTGAAAACTGCATCCCAAGCTCCCCGCGCGCTGCAGCGCTGGCCCTGGCCTTGGCCCTTGCCCGCACTGTCGGCCTGGGCGCTGGCCTGGACGGCCTGGTGGCTGGCCTTGGCCTGCGGCGCGCCGCCCCTGCCGGCCCTGGCTGCCGGTGCCGGCGTGGGCGTTGCGCTGGCGCTGCGCTGCCAGGGGCGATGGCGGCGCAGCATCGCGGCAGCGGGCTTTCCGCTCTCGGCCTGGGTGCTGGGCGCAGCAGCCGCCGCCGAATGGCCCGCCTGGGCCTGGCTGCTGCTGCTTGCGGCGCTGCTGCTGGCCTACCCGCTGCGGGCCTGGCGCGACGCGCCGTTCTTCCCCACCCCGGCTGCCGCGCTGCTGGGGCTCGACGGCGTCGTGGGGGTCCCGGCGCGCGTGCTCGACGCCGGCTGCGGCCTCGGCCACGGCTTGCGCGCGCTGCGCCACCTGTGGCCGCAGGCTCAGCTGCAAGGCGTCGAGTGGAGTCCGCTGCTGGCCTTCCTGGCGCGCCTGGCCTGCCCCTGGGCGCACATCCGGCGCGGCGACCTGTGGGCGCAAAGCTGGGCCGATCAGGACCTGGTCTACGTCTTCCAGCGCCCCGAGAGCATGGCCCGCGTGTGGGCCAAGGCCGGTGCCGAACTGGCCCCGGGGGCCTGGCTGGTGAGCCTCGAGTTCGCGGTGCCCGGTGTCGCACCGTGGGCCAGCCTGCAGCGCATCGGTCAGCGGCCGCTGTGGATCTATCGGCCAGGGCAGACCAATCCCGGCTCAATCAGTACCGGAGCCTGCCGATAACCAACGCAAGCCCCGTGGGGTGCTCGCCGCTGGCGCGCACAGGCGGGCCACCGACTAAGACAACTCTCGCGGAACACAGGTCATGTTCGTCATCATCGGTTGGGTTCTCGCCATGGGTTGCATCTTCGGCGTGTACATCGCGCACGGGGGCAACATCGGCGTCATCCTGCACGCGCTGCCCTTCGAGCTCATCACCATCCTGGGCGCCGCGCTGGGCGCCTTCCTGGCCAACAACCAGATGAAGGTCATCAAGTCATCGCTGGCTGGCCTGGGGCGCTGCTTCAAGGGCAGCACGTTCAGCAAGGCGCGCTACATGGAACTGCTGGCGCTGCTCTTCGACATCCTGCAAAAGGCGCGCAAGGAAGGCCTGATGTCGATCGAGAAGGACGTCGAGGAGCCGCACAGCAGCCCGCTGTTCCAGAAGTACCCCACGGTGGGCAACGACCACCATGTGACCGAGTTCATCACCGACTACCTGCGCATGATGGTCTCGGGCAACCTCAACGCGCACGAGATCGAAAGCCTGATGGACAACGAGATCGACACCCACCATGCCGAAGAGCACGCCGCGGTGGCCGCCATCGCGCGCCTGGCCGGTGGCCTGCCGGCCTTCGGCATCGTCGCGGCGGTGCTGGGCGTGGTCAACACCATGGGCTCGGTGGGGCAGCCGCCGGCAGTGCTGGGCGGCATGATCGGCTCGGCCCTGGTGGGCACCTTCCTGGGCATCCTGCTGGCCTACGGCTTCGTCGAGCCGCTCGGTGGCCTGCTCGAGCAGAAGGTCGAGGATGCCGGCAAGGAGTTGCAGTGCATCAAGACGACGCTGCTGGCCAGCATGCAAGGCTACGCGCCGCAGGTGGCGATCGAGTTCGGGCGCAAGGTGCTGTACTCGGGTGACCGGCCATCGTTCACCGAGCTCGAGTCGCACGTCAAGGGGAAGAAGTGACCCCCCCCCGAAGCGCCTTCGGCGCTCCCCCCCAGGGGGGCGCCGCCAGCGGCCCGGCGAAGCCGGTTCCGCGGCGGCTGCTTGAGCCTGGCCCGGCTGCGCGGGCCGTCGGCGTTGGAGCTGCATGATGGCCGGCGACGCGAAGAAGCTCCAACCGATCATCATCAAGCGCATCAAGAAGGGCGGCCATGCCGTGCATGGCGGCGCGTGGAAGATCGCCTACGCCGACTTCGTGACCGCGATGATGGCGTTCTTCCTGCTCATGTGGCTGCTGGGCAGCACCACCGAGGGCGACAAGAAGGGCATTGCCGACTACTTCAGTGCGCCGCTGAAGTTGTCCTTGCTGGCCAGTGGATCGGGCGCGGGCGACGCCTCGCACGTCGTCCGCGGTGGCGGCCAGGACCTCACGCGCAGCACCGGCCAGGTCAAGCGCGGCGAGATCGAGGCCACGCGTTCCACCGTCAACCTGCACCAGCTCAAGGCCGAACAGATCCGGGCCGAGGTGGCGCGGCTGGAGAACCTGCGCAAGAAGGTCGAGGAGGCCCTGCTCGGCAGCCCCGAGCTCAAGAGCGTGGCCTCGCAGATCCTGATGGAGATGACCGGCGACGGCTTGCGCATCCAGATCATCGACCAGGACCAGCGAGCGATGTTCGCCAGCGGCAGCGCGGTGGTGCAAAGCTATATGCGCGAACTGCTGCGCGCAGTGGGCAAGCTGCTGGCCGAGGTACCCAACCGTCTGACGCTGGAAGGCCACACCGATGCGCAGCCCTTCGGCGCGGCTTCGGGCGCAGGGGAGCGCGGCTTCAGCAACTGGGAGCTCAGCGCTGACCGCGCCAACGCTTCGCGCCGCGAACTCGTCAGCGGCGGCCTGCCCGTGGACCAGGTGCTGCGCGTGCAGGGCCTGGCGGCCAGCAATCCCTTCGACCGCAAGGATCCGACGGCGCCGGCCAACCGCCGCATCAGCATCATCGTGATGACGCGCGAGGCCGAAGACCGCGTCTTTCGCAGCACTCAGGACGTGGCCAGCGAAGAGCCCGCTGCAGCGGCGCCGGCACCGACATCAGCTACATCAGCGACATCAACGACATCAGCGACAGCAGCGACAACAGCGACCTCAGCGACATCAGCGACATCAGCGACAGCGCTGCCCGCTGCGCCGCCGAGCGCGGCACCCCCGCGTCGCTAGACCGCCGCGAGCGGTTCGCGCCTGAGCGCGCACCCCGGGCGGGGGCAGAACACGGCGCGCTTTACACCGCTTATCGCGCTCAAGAAAGCGGCGCCGGGCGGCACCATGGCATGGCTCCCTCCAGGAGCCCCTGTCGCAGCGGGGGTTCCATCCAACCCCCGCCATGGCCGACTCCGCACAAGACCGAAAACTACCCGCTTCACAGCGCAAGATCGACAAGGCCCGCGGCGACGGCCAGGTCGCCCGCTCGCGCGATCTGGGTCATCTGGGTGCTCTCGGGGCCGGCATCGCGATGCTGGCCGCGCTGGCGCCCGAGTTCGCTCACCACAGCGGCCAGCTGCTGAGCTCTGGCCTGCACTTCGATGCCGCTACGCTGGCGCAGCCGTCGGACATGGCGGAGCGCCTGGCGGCGCTGGCGACGCAGATGCTGCTGCTGCTGGCGCCGCTGTTCGCCGTCGTGCTCGTGGTGGCGGTGGCCTGCGGCGTGCTGGCCGGTGGCTGGAACTTCACGCTCAAGCCGCTGGCGCCCAACTTTTCCAAGCTCGACCCGCTGCAGGGCCTGCAGCGCGTGTTCTCGGGCCACCAGTTGACCGACGCCCTCAAGGCCAGCCTGCTGGCCTTGGTGCTGGGTGCCGTTGGCGCGGTCTACCTGGGTCAGCGCTGGATGCAGCATGCCGAGTTGCTGGCCATGCCGCTGCCGGCGGCGCTGGCGGCGGCAGCCGAACTGGTGCTCGGCGGCCTGCTGCTGATCGCCCTCGTGCTGGCCGTTTTCGCGCTCGTCGACGTGCCGCTGCAGCGCCAGATGAACCTTCGCCGGCTGCGCATGACGGTCGAGGAAATGAAGCAGGAGTTCAAGGAGGTCGAAGGCAACGCCGAGGTCAAGGGTCGCCTGAAGGCGCGCATGCGCGAACTCGCCAACCGCCGCATGCTGACCCAGGTGCCGCTGGCCGACCTGGTGGTGATGAACCCCAGCCACTATGCGGTGGCCCTCAAGTACGACGAGACGATGGCCGCGCCGCGCGTGGTGGCCAAGGGCGCCGACCTGCTGGCGCTGCGCATCCGCGACCTGGCGCGCGAGGCCAAGGTGCCGGTGCTGCAGGCGCCGCCGCTGGCGCGCGCGCTGTACGCCCACACCGAGGTCGACCAGGAAATCCCGGCCCGGCTGTTCAGCGCCGTGGCCCAGGTGCTGGCCTGGGTCTACCAGCTGCGCGACGCCGTGGCCGCAGGCCGCGTGCTGGCCAGCGAGCCGCCGGTGCCCGAAGTGCCGGCCGATCTGGACCCCCACAACAAGAAGCCGGAGGCTGAACGGTGAACGCCCTGATGCAACAGATGAACCAGTGGTTCGGGGGCGCCAACGGTGCCCGCGGCGCCGCCATCAAGGCACTCGTGCTGCCGGCCTTCGTGGTCATGATGCTGGCGATGATGGTGCTGCCGCTGCCGAGCTTCGTGCTCGACTTGCTGTTCACCTTCAACATCGCGCTGGCGCTGGTGGTGATGATGGTCTCGGCGCAAATGGTCAAGCCGCTGGACTTCGCAGCCCTGCCCACCGTGCTGCTGGTCACGACCTTGCTGCGCCTGAGCCTGAACGTGGCCTCGACGCGCGTGGTGCTGATGGAAGGCCACACCGGCCCGGGTGCTGCCGGGCAGGTGATCGAGGCCTTCGGGCACTTCCTGATCGGCGGCAACTTCGCCGTCGGCCTGATCGTGTTCGCGATCCTCGTCGTCATCAACTTCGTCGTCGTCACCAAAGGCGCCGAGCGCATCGCCGAGGTCGGCGCGCGCTTCGCCCTCGACGCCATGCCGGGCAAGCAGATGGCCATCGACGCCGATCTGAATGCCGGCCTGATCGACGAGAAGATGGCCCGCCTGCGCCGTGCCGAGGTGGCCGAGGAGGCCGACTTCTTCGGCAGCATGGACGGCGCCAGCAAGTTCGTGCGCGGCGACGCCATGGCTGGCCTGCTGATCCTCTTCATCACCGTCGTGGGCGGCTTCATCATCGGCCTGGCGATGCACGGCATGAGCGCCGGCCAGGCGGCGTCGAGCTACGTCACGCTGGCCGTGGGCGACGCGCTGGTGGCGCAGATCCCGGCGCTGCTGATCAGCGTGGCCAGCGCGATGGTGGTCTCGCGCGTCGGCTAGGAGCAGGACATCGGCACCCAGATCCGCGGCCAGGTCTTCGATTCGCCGCAAGCCCTCGGGGTGGCGGCGGGCGTGGTCGGGCTGCTGGGCCTGGTGCCGGGCATGCCGCATGTCGTCTTCCTCATCGTGGCCTCGGGCCTGGGTTTGCTGTCGTGGCAGCTCATGCGCAAGCGTCGCGAGGCGGCGATGAAGCCCGAGCGCGCCATCGGCACCGAAGTCCAGTCGGCCAACGCCGAGGCCAGCTGGGACGACCTGACGCCGGTGGACACGCTGGGGCTGGAGGTCGGCTACCGGCTCATCGCGCTGGTCGACAAGGCGCGTGCCACGGGCGGCGGCGACCTGCTGGCGCGCATCAAGGGCGTGCGCAAGAAGTTCGCCCAGGACGTCGGCTTCCTGCCGCCGCCGGTGCACATCCGCGACAACCTGGTCGAGCTCAAGCCCGGCGTCTACCGCGTCACGCTGCGCGGCGCGGTGGTGGGCGAGGGCGAGGCCAACCCGGGGCTGTCGCTGGCCATCAACCCGGGCGGCGCCACGCAGCAACTGCCGGGCATCCGCACCACCGACCCGGCCTTCGGCCTGCCGGCGGTGTGGATCGAGGAGCGCCACAAGGAAATGGCCCAAATGGCGGGGTTTACGGTGGTTGATTGCGCCACCGTCGTGGCCACCCATCTTTCACACTTGATGCAGGTCAACGCGGCACGTTTGCTGGGCCGCGTCGAGACCCAGTCGCTCGTCGACCACGTCACCAAGCTGGCCCCCAAACTGATCGAAGACGTCGTACCCAAGATGGTTGGAATCGCCACCCTGCAACGCGTGCTGCAACTGCTGCTGGAAGAAGGCGTGCATATCCGCGACATGCGCTCGATCGTCGAGTGCCTGGCCGAACACGCCGCCACCGTCACCGATCCGGCCGAGCTGGCGCGGCGCATCCGCGTCCACCTGGCACCGGCCATCGTGCAGCAGATCTACGGCCCGGTGAAGGAGCTCGACGTGATCGCGCTGGCGCCCGAACTCGAGCGTCTGGTCACCCAGGCCTTGAACTCCCCGCACGGCGCCGCGCTCGACCCGGGCGTCGCCGACACCCTGACCAAGAGCGCCGCCGATACCGCGCGGCGCCAGGAAGACCTGGGCCTGCCAGCCTGCCTGCTGGTGCCCGACCTGATTCGCGCGCCGATGGCGCGTTTGCTGCGGCGCGCAGCACCTCGACTGAAGGTGCTGGGCCACAGCGAGATCCCTGAAACCCATTCGATCCGCATCGGTTCGATCATCGGAAGTGCAGCATGAACGTGAAGCGCTTTACAGCCCGTACCAGCCGCGAAGCCCTGGCCCTGGTGCGCCAGGCCTTCGGTGACGACGCCGTCGTGATGTCCACCCGCCCTTGCGCCGAAGGCGTCGAGGTGCTGGCGATGGCCCCCGAGAGCATCCAGCAGCTGGAGCGCGTCGGTCTGAGCGCCGAGCCGCCGCGGCCGCAGGCCAACATCGTGCAGCCGCGCGAGGCGCGTCCGACCCCGGCGCGCAGCGCCGAGCGCCAGGAGCCGGCCTTCGACGACGGCGTGGCGCAGGACGTCGAGCAACTGCAGATGAGCACGCTGTCGTTCCAGGACTACGTGCGCCAGCGCATGCTCAAGCGCCGCGAAGTCCAGCTCGCGGCGCAGGCCAATGCCGAACCCGTGGCGCCGGCACCGGCCCCCGTCGTGGCCCCGATCGCTGCGGCCCGCACGCGACTGGCTGCGGCGCGCGAAGTGCCGGTGCTGCGCGAGGAGTTGCGCCCCGCCGAGCCCGCGCTGGCGACGCCGGCGGCGCTGCCCGCCTTCGCCATCCAGCCCCCGCCGCCGGGTGCCGGCCGCGGCGACCAGATCGAGATGATGGGCGAGCTGCGCTCGATGCGCGGCCTCATCGAGCAGCGCTTCGGCGCGCTGGCCTTCATGGAAAAGCTGCAGCGCCACCCGCGCCAGGCCCAGCTGTCGCAGAAGCTGCTCGACGCCGGCTTCTCGCCGGCGCTGATCCGCAAGCTCGTCGACAGCCTGCCGAGCGATGTCGATGAGTCCAACTGGGCCGCCGGCGTGCTGGAGCGCAACCTCGCCACCGGCGAACGCGACCAGGCGCTGGAAGACGCAGGCGGTGTCTACGCCCTCATCGGCGCCACCGGTGTGGGCAAGACCACCAGCACGGCCAAGCTCGCGGCGGCCTTTGCCGCGCGCCACGGCGCGGCCGAGCTCGGCCTCATCACGCTTGACGCCTACCGCGTCGGCGCCCACGAGCAGCTGCGCACCTACGGCCGCATCCTGGGCGTGCCGGTGCACACCGCGCACGACCGCGCCTCGCTCGAAGACCTGCTCGACCTGCTCAGTGGCAAGCGCATGGTGCTCATCGACACCGCCGGCATGGCGCAGCGCGACAGCCGCACGCGCGAGTTGCTGGAGATGATCTCGCACCGCTCGATCAACCGGCTGCTGGTGGTCAACGCATCAGCCCAGGGCGAGACCATCGAAGACCAGCTCGCGGCCTACGCCGCGCCGGCCTGCCGCGGCATCGTGCTGTCCAAGCTCGACGAGGCGGTCAAGCTCGGGCCCGCGCTCGACTCATTGGTGCGCCACAAGCTCAAGGTGGTGGCCGTCGCCAACGGCCAACGTGTGCCCGAGGACTGGCATCGCCTGTCGGCCAACGCGCTCATCCAGCGCGCGCTCAAGAGCCAGAGCGGCGCGGCCTGGAAGCTCGACGACCACGACGTGAGCCTGATCTTCGCCGGCCTGCCGGCAGCGCGGTCCGAGTCGGCCGCGCGCGCCTGATGACGAGCAGCGCCGCATCCCCCATGCAGGATTTCTACGCCCATTCCCGCCCCCAGCCGCTCGACCAGGCCGACGGCCTGCGCCGCATGTTCGCCGGCCGCCAGCGCCGTGTGCTGGCGCTCGTTGCCAACCCGCACGTGGCCTTCAGCGGCGTCGTGCTCGACCGCCTCGCTGCCGTGCTCTCCGGCTCCGGCCGCCAGGTGCTGGTGGTCGATGCCTCGGGCGGCTCGCCGCCGCCCAGCGAAATGGCCGCGCTCGACCTTGCGGCCTGCATCGAGACCGTGTCGCTGCGCGTCAGCTACCTGCCCGCCGGCGGGCTGCCGCTGGCTTACGTGGACACGCGCGGCTGCGCCGGGGGCTTCATCGACGCCCTGCACCGCGCCGCGCCGCAGGCCGACGTGATCCTGCTGCATGCCGATGCCCACGACCTGGCGCGCATCTTCAAGCGCCGCGCCGCGCGGCCCCTGCTCATCGGCGCCGACCATCCTGAAAGCATCAAGCACGCCTACGCCGGCGTCAAACTGCTGGCCAGCCGCTGCTCGCTGCTGACCTTCGACCTCCTGCTCGTGGCCTCGCCGCGCTCACCGCGGGCGGCCTCGATCGCCGAGAGCCTGGCCGGCTGCGCCGAGACCTTCCTGGGCTCGCTGCTGTGCCAGTCGGCACTGATCGACCCCGCTGGCGACGCGGCCGCGCCCGCCGATGCCGACCTCTGGGCCCTGCTGGCGGCACAACTGGCCCTGGCCGACGGCCTCGGCTTGCCATCCCGGCCCGGCGCCTACGGCCTGGCCGCGGCACCCGTGGCAGCCGCACATCCCGCCCGACACGCTTTCTGACTGAGGCATGAACATGTACACCGCCAAGGGACAACTCGACTCCGGCGCACTGCTCAAGCAGTACAGCCCCCTGGTGCGCCGCCTCGCGCATCAAATGATCGCCAAGCTGCCGGCCAACGTCGAGCTCGATGACCTGATCCAGGTCGGCATGATCGGCCTGAGCGATGCGCTGTCGCGCTTCGACCCCGGCCAGGGCGTGCAGTTCGAAACTTTCGCCACCCAGCGCATCCGCGGCGCCATGCTCGACGAGCTGCGCGGCAACGACTGGATGAGCCGCGGTGACCGCCGCCACCAGCGCAGCATCGAAGCCGCCGTGCACAAGCTCGAGCAGCGCTTCGGCCGCGCCCCGAGCGAGGGCGAGATCGCGCGCGAGATGGGGCTGAGCCTGACCGACTACCAGGAGCTGCTGGGCAAGGTGCGCGGCACCCAGCTCATCTACCTCGAGGACATGAGCGGCGACGACGGCGACGACGACTACCTCGACCGCCACGTCATGGACGCCGAGGCCAACCCGATGGCGCGGCTGCAGGACCAGCGCATGCGCGAGGCGCTGGTGGAAGCCATCAAGCACCTGCCGGAACGCGAGCAGTACGTGATGAGCATGTACTACGAACACGACATGAACCTGAAAGAAATTGCCGCCGTGCTGGGCGTGACTGAAAGCCGTGTCTGCCAGCTGCACAGCCAGAGCATCGCGCGACTGCGCACCAAGCTGCGCGAATGGTAGCGGCAAGCTCTGTAGCGGCAGCCTCCGCAGCGGCAAGCTTCGTAGCGGCAGGCTCCGCCCACGCAGTGCACCAAGCGATCGCGCCGTAAAACCAGGAGTTTCACACCCATGTTTGCTGTCTTCAGGCGTACCCCCGCTGCACCGGCAGAAGCCGTGGACCGCACGCCCGCGATCGATGTGGACCGCCTGGTCACCGTCTTCAGCCAGCGCGCTTCAGACCTGGGCCGCGAAGCCGCCGAAGTGCGTGGCGTGCTGGACGACACACACAAGATCGCCTCCGCCCAGGCCGTGGCGGTGCACGCGCTGGCGCAAGGCTTGCAGGAAGTGGTGCGCTCACAGGGGGAGATAGCCGACGAAGTCGGCATGGGGCTCAAAGCGGTGGCTCAGGTGGGCGACGCGGTGCAAGGCGTGGCTGCCGAAGTCAGCGCCATCGTGGGCACCTTGCAGGAAGTCGCAGGCGCTGCGCAGCAGATCACGCAGATCGCACTGCAGACCCGCCTGGTGGCCTTCAACGCATCGGTTGAAGCCAAACGTGCGGGCGTTGCCGGGCGCGGCGTTGCCGTGGTGGCCGACGCGGTCAAGGACCTGGCCGCCCAAGTGGAGAGTTCATCCAAGGCGATCATGGGCACCGTCGCCCAGCTCGGGGGCCGCATCGACACGCTGGCGCGCGAGATCAGCCGCGAAGGCACGCCCGACAAGCAGGGCACGGTCTACCGGGCCCTGGGCGTGGTGGTCGAAGGCGTGCAGCGCATTGCACAGGCCAGCGCGCGCAGCCGCGAAGTGTGCGGTGGCCTGGACGGCCAGATGAGTGGCATTGAAACCGAGATGCGCCGCACCACGACCGCGCTGGACGCGGCGCTCCAGCGCACCGACGGCTTCCTGCGCATCTCAGAACAGATGATCGAAGCGGTGGCCGAATGCGGTGTCGAGACTGACGACACACCCTGCATCCGCGCTGCCCAGCAGGCGGCAGGCCAGATCGCCAAGCTGCTGGACGACGCGGTGCGCACCGGTGCCATCACCGTGCAAGACCTCTTCGACGAAAGCTACCAGGCCGTGGCCGGCAGCAACCCGGCGCAAGTCACCACGCGTTTTGTCGCCTTGGCCGAACGCCTGTTTCCGCAGGTGCAGGAACGGGTGCTCGGGCTGTCCGACAAGGTGGTGTACTGCATCGCGGTGGACCGCAACGGCTATGTCGCTTGCCACAACCAGCAGTACAACCAGCGCCAGCGCAGCGGCGACGTGGTCTGGAACACGGCGCACTGCCGCAACCGTCGCATCTTCAACGACCGCACCGGCCTGGCGTCGGGCCGCAACCAACGCC